>JAICLE010000006.1 GCA_025927545.1 Gemmatimonadales bacterium | reverse complement strand
GGAGCTGGTCGAGGCGGTCGGGCGGAATACGGACGTTGGCCAGCTTGCCGAACCCGGTGTTGATCCCGTAGATCGTCTGCCCCGAGGCGATCGCCGCCTCGACCGACCGGCGGCTGGCGAGCAGCGCGCCGCGCGCCAGCGGATCCACCCGCACCTGGACGTCCGGATCACGCGCGACGCGCACCACGTCCGCCACCGAAAGCGATCGGCCGTCCAGCACGCAAACTGTCTGGGGCATGGCCCAAGTAACCCGGCCGCCGCGTCGCTTTCAACCCCCCGCCAGGGCCCCCCGGCGTGGCCGATGGAGAGCGACTCTAGCGCTTCCCTGCCGAGGTCACGATCAGCTCCGGGTTACCCGGATCCGTCTGGTAGGCCCAGTCGAGGATCAGGAAGGTCTGGCCGACGTGAGTGACCCGTACGGCGCCGTAGCGCTTGAACCCGTCGCCCCCATCCATCTCGAAGACATAGCCGTAGCCGGGAATCGCGAGGATGCCGGACGTGCGGTAGGACCGGTCGGCGGCGAAATCGATGGAGGTGAGATCCTCGACCGGGGCGTTCTCGTCGTAGTACTCCACTCCGGTCCCGGCGCGCACGGGCGTCAGGAACAGATCGTTGTTGACGTCGCGATCGACCGCGAAGTCGATGTCGGTTCCCGCCCCGGAGCGCACCAGGCCGAGCTCACCGTCCTGCACCCGGGCGTCACCGTTGAGGTCGTCCCAGAAGCGGAACCCGCTCCCGGCCGACTGCGCCTGAAAGGCGTACAGCACGATGTTCCGCGCATCGGGACGCGGGGTGTCGGCCCGGAGCGGCGACCGGCCGCTCTCGGCGCCGTCAACGCCGACCGCGGTCACGCTGAAGCAGCGCGGCACCCCGTTCGCGAGCGCGCCGACCAGGAACTCGGGGGCGACGGTCGTGCCTTCGAGCTGCCAGGTGGCGCCGCACTGGTCCTGATCGAGATCGTACGTGGTGCTGTAGACGCGGTAGTTCTGGAAGTTGCCGGGCTCGGCGGTGTACGCGTTGTCGGACCAGGTGAGGGCAACGGCAGCGTCGAGCGTCGTGCTGGTGAGGCTCGCGGGCACGTCCGGCGGCACGCCCGGCCCACTCCGGTCATTGGACGAGCACGCGGCGGCGGCAAGCAGCAGCAGGGGAATCGGCCGGGCACGCATAGATGGTCTCCAATGGGGGTTGCGGGGCATGCAGCAGGTCGCGTGCCAGTCTGCTCACAGCGGGACGGTCCGACTGCCCCGCGCGCTATCGCTCGATGGTGGTCTGATCGTAGTCGAACTTCAGGTCGGGCAGATCCGTCAGGTAGATGGAAAAATAAAACGCGAAGTTCCCATTCGGGTTCTGCACGAAGTTGAATCCCGCACGCCACTCGTGCAGCTCGCGCTCGAGCCGCACCACCTGTGACTCGAACTTTCCGTCGGTGATGTTGTACTGCGAAGACCACGACAGCGACCAGAACGGCGTGGGTGAGAAGTTGGTGCTGAACCCGAGGCTCTGCCGGCTACCGGGCGTGGGCAGCCCGGTCACCCCGCTCACCGGGCGGGTGCGCGTGAGCTGATAGTTGAAGTTGGCCGTGAAGTTCCGGCCGGGCCGCTGCAGCGGCGCCTGGGTGCTGGTGAAGAACGAGCCCGGCCGCGTGCGCCGGCCCGACTCGGCGAGGTAGGAGCTGGGCGCCTCCGGGCCTCCGCGCGTCTCGGTGCCGGACTTGCCGCCGATTCCGAAGATGGATCCGATCGAACGGAAGAGCCCGCCCGAGATGGCGAAGCTCGCGCTCACGTTCTGCAGGAACGGGCTGAACTTGGCCGTGTCGGAACCGACCGTGCCGCGCCAGAGGTCGTGCGTAAGGCTGAGATTGAATCCGGGGAGCAGGTCGCTCAGGATCGAGTTGGTGATCGTGGGCGTGACCCAGCCGGTGAACCCCGGCTTCTTGGCCTGCTCGAAGTCGTAGCTGAGGCTGCTGGTCGTGAGGCTGAGCAGCCGGATCTTCCGCGCTTCGGCCCCGGTCGTGTCGGGGCCGCGCGGCTGGAGCTTCCCCTCGAAGCTCTGCGCCAGCGAAATGCTCACGCGCTGGGTTGCGTCGCTCCGCAGCACGATCGGCTGTCCCGGCTGGGCGGCGGCGCGGGCGTACTCCTCGGGCACGTTCGCCGCCGGCTGGTAGTTCCAGACGATGGTGGGTGAAAAGCTGTGCCGGATGCGGCTCAGCGGCCCGATGCCGGGAAAGAACGCGAACAGCGTCGGCGCCGCGGTGGCCCCGAAGCTCAGCCGCTTGCCCTGCCGGACGAAGCTCCCGTTGGTATTCCGGTTCCGGATGGCGAATGGCCCCGACGTGGAGTTCCCCACGCCGACCACCGGCTGCAGCTTCCAGGAGCCGCGGAACAGCACGGGCAGATTGATGCCGGTGTCCCAGTCGATCGAGCTTTCGAAATCGCCGAGCGAGGTGCGGCGCACCTGTATGCTGTCGGTCGGATCCGGCGTCGCCGGGTTGTCGGCCAGGAAGGTGGTCTGCCGCGGGGCCTTCGAACTCTGGTCGTTGATCTGCACCGAGTTCTGCCAGTTGAAGCCGCCGAGGCGGAGCGGTGTGTCCAGGCTCAGCGCGGTCACCCGCGTGCTGCCGTCGAGCGCGAGGGTGTCCAGGAGCCCGCCGGGGAGGACCCGGAACAGGGTGTCGGCGGACGGGCTCGAGGTCGTGTTGTTGGTGTAGCTCAGTCCCGGTGACCAGGTGATGTTCGACCCCAGCGCGATCGGCACCGGCGAGAGCGTCACGGCCGGCAGGAGTTGCTGCACGCTGCCGTCGGTCAGGCTCTGCCGCCGGTTGCCGCCCAGCGTCAGCGTGGCCCAGGAGAATCGCTTGGAGTAGTTGAGCGAGCTGGTGATCTGCTGCGTGTTCTGCAGCGGATCGATGGCATTCCCCTGGATGACCGCGGTGTTGCTGGCGTAGTTGACGTTGAAATTGAGGCTGGTGGAGAGGTTGAACTGCTGGCGGTGGTCCCAGCGGAACGTGAGCCCGGAGCCGCCACCGACCTGGCGCTGCTCGTTCAATCCGACGGCACCATCCATGAACCGGTTGAGCCAGCGGTACTGGCCGCTCACGCCGTACTGCACATACCGGTTGGCGAACCAATCGAGCCGGCCGGTGAGGTCGACGTAATCGTTCGGCGCCCAGTAGTAGCCGATGTTGGTGACCTGGCGGTTGTAGGTTCGCGTCGGCCGGACCAAGTCGTTGAGGCCGAACTGGGGCACCAGGATGCCCGAGCGCCGGCCCGGGCGGACATCCTGAAAGATGAACGGCAGCCAGAGGATCGGGACGTCGCGCACGTAGAGCACCACCGGGCGCGCCACCATCACGTTCTTGGAGACCCACTTCACCTGGCGGGCACTGAAGTGGTAGTGCGGCGTCGGAAGGTCGCAGCTGGTGATCTCGCTCGAGCCGGCGTAGATGCGGCTCGAGCTCGAGTCCTGCGCCACGCTGCCGCGGAGGAACCAGACCGTGGACCCCTCGGTGAAGTTGGTCAGCGCGTCGCTCACCACGCCGCGGCGGCGGCACGTGTCGTAGCGGATCCCCTCCCCGACGAGCACCTGGCCCCGATCGAAGAGCCGCGGGCTCCCGCTCGCGTCGAGCAGACAGCTTTCCTGTTGGTAGCGGATGGTGTCGGCCTCGAGCAGCGCCCCCTGCCGCTCGGTCAGGGCCTCGCCCTCGAGCAGCACCCGCTGCCCCTCGATGAAGACGGTGGCCGAGTCGGCGCGATAGCGCGTGGACTGGTAGCCCGGCCGCTCCTTCAATGCCTTGAGCACGGAGTCCTCGGGGCCGAAGCTCCGGCTGGGAGCGGTCGGGATCCCGAGCCGGCCCGCGGTGGCACTATCGAGTGCCTGGCCCGGCCGCGTCCGGGTGGTGTCTCCCAGCGAGTCGCGACGGACCGCCTGCACCGGCGGGCGCGGCCGCTGCACGGGAACCTGGGCCGCGCCGGGGGTGGCGCCGAGCCCCAGGGCCAGCAGCACCAGCCCGGCCAGCGCGGCGGCCTTCCGGCGCCGCCGGCTGATGACGACGCTCCCCGCGTACCCCACCTCGTACAGGAGGAGGAGCGGGATGGTCATCATGATCATCGACACGAGATCGGTGCCGGGGGAGAGCACCGCGCCCGCGATGAATGCGCCCACCACCGCGAAGCGCCGGAAGCGCGCCAGCTCCGGGGGCCCGATTACGTCCAGCCATGCGAGCAGGATGATCACGAGCGGGAGCTCGAACGAGAGACCCAGCGCCAGCACCACCTGCAGGACGAAGTCGAAGTAGGCGTCGTAGGTGATGAACGGCTGGATCGCCTCGGTCTGGAAGCTGAACAGCACCCGGAGCGCCTGGGGCACGACGAAGAGGTAGGCCAGCACCGCCCCGGTGAGGAACAGCACCAGGCCGACGAACAGCGCCGGCACCAGCGCCCGCTTCTCGCGCGCGTACAGCGCGGGCGCCAGGAACGCCCAGAGCTGCCACAGGATGATGGGGGACGCGAGAACCAGCCCGACGCCGAAGCCGAGCTTGAAGACGATCATGACCGGATCGGTGGGGCTGGTCACGACCAGCTTCCCACCGGCACCGGTGAGGTAGGGCGCGATCGGCTGCTTGAGCAGATTGACGAGCTGGAAGTGCTGGACCAGCCAGAGGCCCAGGCCGAAGCCCACCACGATGGCCCCGAGCGAGCGGAGAATGCGCCAGCGCAGCTCCTCGAGATGATCGAGGAAGGGCATCTCCCCGGCAGGGCCGGTCATGGGGCGGCGGCGCCCGGGGCTTAGCGCCCGAGCGCCTTCAGTCGATCGCGAGCCAGCGCGGCCTCGTCGGATTGCGGGTACTGCTGCACCACGCGCTGGTAGGCCTCCCGCGCCTTGGCCGTGTCCTTCCGGCGCTCGGCAAGGAGTCCCAGGTTGTAGAGGGCCGAGCCGGCCCGGGGGGACGACGAGTACTTCTCCACCACCTGCGTGTAGTAGGCCGCGGCCGAGTCCGGGTTCTCCGCCGCGAAGCTCTGGCCGATGAAATAGAGCGCGTCCGGAGCGCGCGGGCTCGTGGGGTAGGTGCGGAGCATCTCGCGCAGGCCCAGCCGTGCGGTTGCGGTGCTGCCGCGGCGAAGCTGCGCCAGCGACGCCTCGTACATCTGGTCGGCCGAGGCCGATCCGCCGGACTCGGGCTGCGCGCTGTCGCCCGGCGCGGGCGGCGCGCCGCTGGGCGACGCCTCGATCTGCGCCCCGCGGGCCTCGAGCTGGGTGTGGAGCTCGCTCAGCCGTTGCTGGCTCTGCCCGGTGAGCTCCTGCAACTGCACCAGCTGCTGCTGGATGTTGTAAAGATCGGAGGCAATGTCGCCCTTGAGCTGCCCCACGGTCCGGCGGCTCACGGCGAGCGAATCCATGATACGCTGCTGAAGCTGGATCACTTCGCCAAGTTGCGCCGCCCGGGTGGAGTCACGCCGCAGCGTCTCGGCCCGGAGCAGGGCCACCTCGCCCTGCACCATCTGCACGTCGCTCTTGCTGACGCAGGCCCCCAGGCTCGCCACGGCAACGAAGCCCGCGGCGAGCCGGGCGCACAGGCGCCGCGGCCGGGAGCTCACTGCGGCGCGACGAGGTTATCGCCGCCCGCCGTCACCTGGAACTCGTCCCGGCGGTTCTGGGCGTAGGCGGCCTCGTCGTGGCCGGGGTTGAGCGGCCGCTCCTCGCCATAGGACACCACGTCCAGACGCGAGCCGTCGATGCCCTTGTTCTCGAGGTAGCGCTTGGCCGCGGCGGCGCGGCGGTTGCCGAGCGCCAGATTGTACTCGTCCGAGCCCCGCTCGTCGGCATGCCCGCTGATCTGGAGCTTGACGTTCGGGTTGGCGGCCAGGACGGCGGCCTTCCGGTCGAGCGTGGCCTGATCGGTCTGGCGCACGGTGGCCTGGTCGTAATCGAAGTTGATCATCATGGCCAGGTCCGCCGCCACCGCCTTGGCGCGCTCCTCCGCCTCGCGCGCCAGTCGCTCCCGATCCAACCGGTCGCGCTCGGCGCTATCGTCGGCCGGGGCGGGCGCCGGGGCCGGAGCCGCTGCGGGGGTCGGCTGGGGCGCCGGCTCCTCCGGCGCGGGCTTTCCGCCGCACCCGGCGGCGAGCGCGGCGGAGGCCAGGAGCAGCATCAGGGAATTAGCGCGCATCATCACTCCGAGTTCGAGGTTAGGGGGCGACGGCGGTCCGACTCAGGCGGCGGGACCAAGCAGGCAGCCGCGCCGCGCCCGGCGTATCGAGCTGGCGCACGCGACCGGTTTCCAGATCGATGACCCAGAGCTGCCGGCGGCCGCTCCGGTCGGACACGAAGGTGACGTGCCGGCCGTCGGGCGCCCAGGTCGGGTCCTCGTTGCGGCCGGACGACGTAAGCTGCCGAACCCGCCTCCCCGCCACGCTGACGACGAAGAGCTGCGGACTGCCGGACACTTCACGATGGAAAACGACATTGGCCCCATCGGGCGACCACTCGGGCGCGTTGGAGCTGCCCGTCGCACCGTAATCGAACGGTGCGAGCAGTTCCTGATCGGTCCCATCGGCGGCCATGACGTAGATCTGGGGCGGCCCCGCACGGGTGGAGACGAACGCGATGCGGCGGCCATCTGGTGAAAACGTTGGAGATAAGTTGTCCGCGAAGCGCCCTACGGTCAAGCGCTGCGCGCAGCAACGATCGGCGATGTTCGCGAGATAGACGTCGGTGCCGCTCTCGTCGGAGTGCGCGTAGGCCAGCAGGCGCCCGTCCGGCGAGAATGCGGGGGTGATGTTGAGTCCGGCCGCCGTGCCGGGCGCCTGCTGCACGGCACCGCCGGCGATGCCCTGCAGCATCACGCCCCCGCGCCCCGCTCCCAGCAGCGTGAAGGCGAAGCGCTGTCCGTCCGGCGACCACGTGGGTGAGAGCGAGGTCTGCCCGGCCGGCGTGAGCGGCACGATGTCCTCTCCGTCGCTATCCACCCGGTAGACGCGCCCGCCGGCGACGAAAAGCAGCCGGCTCGCGGCGATGCCCTCCGTCCCCGTGGCCCAGCGCGCCACCTCGTCGCCCACCCGGTGCACCGCGAGCCGGAAGCCCGGGTCCGTGACGGGCGGCAGGCTGAATGCCTGCTGGTTCCGCACCTGCGAGGCACCGACGTCGTGGAGGCGCACCGTCACCCCGCCCGGCGCTTCCAGCAGCTCGACGCCGAACGACGCACCGAGCGCCCGATAGATGCCGTAGTTGACGGCGCCCCCCGGTACGCCCGAGCTGCCGGCGCCGGACGGCGCGTCGGCCACCGTGATCATCTCGAAACGGTCGCTATAGTCGAGGTCGCGGCGGATGATGGCGCGGACGGAATCCAGCCCGGCGCCCGGGAGCACCACCAGGCCCGGCCGCACACCTGGCTGGTATTCCACCCCGACCCGGACGCCTTCCTTGACCTGGCTGGTGTCCTGAGCGGCGGCGCGGGTGGAACGGACCGGAGCGAGTGGCGCCAGCACGGCCAGCGCGGTCACGCAGGCGAGCAGTCTGATCATCGCGAGATCGGCTTGAAGTAGAAGCTGACGGGCAGGACGTCGGCATCCCAGCCATCGGGAAGCGGGCCGAACGCGCGGGCGTTTCCCGCCGCCTCGATGGCGCCCTGGGCGCCGAGGTCGAAGCTGAAGCTGCCCGAGCGGGTGACGAAACGAATGTCGCGCACTGAACCGTCCCGGAGAATGAGGAAGCTGATCTCGGCGAAGCTGTTCTGGCCGGCCGCGTCGCGGTCCCAACTGCGGTACACCTGGGTCACGATGTTCCGCAGATACTCCGGAAAGGGGAACTGCAGTCCCGGCGTCTTGATCGTGGCGACATCGGTCCCCGTACTCGGCGTCTCGCCCGGGACCGGCGTGACCGGAGCCGCGGTCTTGGGCGGGGGCTCACGCTCGGTCTCGGTCGGTGGCGGCTTGGGCTCCGGGGCCGGCGGCGTCTTCGGCGGCTTGGGCTTGGGCAGCGGCTTGACCGGTGCCGGCTTCTCCTGCGGCGGCGGCGTCGGGACCGCCTCACGTGCGAGCCGCTGCTTCGGCGCCGGAGCCGGCGCGGCCACGAGCTCGACGGCGTAGGACGGCGGCCCGGCCTTGACCGGGCTCGCCTGGGTGAACGCGAACGCCGCGGCCGCGGCATGCACCAGAACGGTCCCGATCAGTCCTACCGTGGTGCCCGGCGGGCGGCCACGGTCGGCGCGAACGATCACCGCGTCTCTTCCTCCGCCGCCACGAGGCCCACATTCTGGATGCCGGCGCCGCGGATGATCGCCAGGACCCGGACCACCTGCCCGTAGGGCACGCGCGTGTCCGCCTGGAGGTACACTCCGGTGGGCTTCCGTGTCGTCACGAGGGAGCGGAAAGTCACCCGAAAATCATTGTAGGAAACCGGCGTCTGGTCGACGAAGATGCGGCCGTCGCGGTTGACGGTGACCACCATCCCCTCCTTCGGGGAGAGCGGCCGCGCTTCGGCGCGCGGCAGCTCGACGTCGACGCCGCCCTGCATCATCGGTGCCGTGATCATGAAGATGATCAGGAGCACCAGCATCACGTCCACCAGCGAGGTGACGTTGACGTCGGCCATGAGCGGCAACTCACCCCGCTGGCTACCCAGCCCCCCGCCCAATCCGGCAGACACCTAGAGCAGCCCCTCCCGGGCCATCGTACCGATCAACTCGTTGGCAAACCCCTCGAGCTCACCGGCAAAGAGCCGGACCCGGTTCACGTACAGGTTGTACGCGATGACCGCCGGAATGGCCGCCGCCAGGCCGCCGAACGTCGCCACCAGCGCCTCGGCGACACCGGGCGCGACGGCCGCCAGGTTGCCCGAGCCCTTGGTCGCGATGCCGGTGAAGGCGTTGATGATGCCGAGCGTGGTGCCCAGCAGCCCGAGCAGCGGGCTCACGGAGCCGATCGTGGCGAGCCAGGGGATGTAGTGGCCCAGCAGGTCGCGCTCGGCGGCCACTTCCTTCCCGAGGACCATCTTGAGCGCCTCGAGCTGGGTGGTGGTGAGAGAGCTGCGGTCGGCGCCCCGCTCCTCTCGCAGCGCGCCCGGGCGCAGCTCGGAATAGAAGGTGATGGCTTCGCGGAAGAGCCGGTTGTAGGGCGACGGCGGCTGCTTCATGACGGCGTGGTAGGCGTCCTGCAGCCGCGTCGTGCGCTCCATCTCGGCGAAGAACCGGTCCGCCTGCCGGTTCAGCTTCCGGAACTGCCACCACTTCAGCACGATGATGAACCAGGAGACCAGTGAGAAGAGCGCGGTGATGCCCAGGACGATCTTCGTTTCGGTGCTCGCGGTCAGGACCAGCTCGACTGCCCCGCGTGGCACCGCCCCAGCGGTCTGCAGCGTCACCGGGCCTCCTTCCGGAACCAGTCGACCAGTTGGCGGAGCCCGTCGTCGAACGTCCATTCCGGCGCCCAGCCCAGCACCGCCTTCGCCTTGCTCGTGTCGAGCGCGCTCCGGAACAGCTCGCCCGGCCGGGGCGGCGCGAACTCGAGCTCCGGCTGCTGCCCCATGACCTGCCCCACCGATTCCGCGAGCTCCCGGACGTTACGCTCGATGGACGTGGCGATGTTGAAGGCCGGGGCGTTGAAGTCGGCCGAGGCGGGAAGGCGGGCGGTGGTGGCCAGGACGTTGGCCCGGGCGACGTCCTTCACGAAGACGTAGTCGCGCGTCTGCCGGCCGTCGCCGAACACGGTGAGCTTCCGTCCCTCCAGCAGCCGCGAGACGAAGATCGACACCACACCCGCCTCCGACTTCGGATCCTGCCGCGGACCGAAGACGTTGGCATAGCGCATGGCCACGCCCTCGAACCCGCGGAGCGCGCCGATGGCACGGAGATAGTACTCGCCCGCCAGCTTGCTCACGCCATAGGGGGAAACCGGCAGCTTGGGCGCGGTCTCCGGAGTCGGAATGACCTCGGGATCGCCGTACACCACGCCGCCGCTGCTCGCGAACACCACGCGCTTCACGCCGCCTTCGCCCGCGCCCTCGAGCAGGTTCACCAGGCCGACGACGTTGATTCCCGCGTCAACCGAGGGGGACTCCACCGAGAAGCGCACGTCGATCTGGGCGGCGTGATGGTTGAGGGCGTCGAATTTCCCGGTGGCGACAAGGCGGCGGGCTTCGGCCGAGCGGATGTCGGCACAGACGAATCGCGCTCCCTGGGGAATGTTCTGCTCGTGGCCGCGCGACAGATCGTCGAGCACGACCACGTCCCATCCATCCTTCAGAAACGCTTCCGCCACGTGGGAGCCGATGAACCCGGCGCCGCCAGTCACCAATACCCGCCCGCTCATGCGCCGCGTCTCGCCATGGTCTCTCCACCGGGGGATGTCGAACGACAGGAACCGCCGACACAATATAGATACGTGCGGCGGGGAAGGAACCGGGAATGCGACACGGCGCCGGGGAGCCCCCCCGACGCCGTGCCACCACCCCGCTTCCGGAGGTCAGGACGGAAGCTTGGCGATCTGAAGCGCCTCGGTACCGGGCGCAATGTCGGGCGAGAGGACATTGATCAGACGGGCAGTCGCGGTGCGCTCGCGCACGTGCACCACCTGCAGCGTGGCCATGACGTCGTTGATGAGCTGTCGGCCGTCGGGCAGCCGCTCGGCGCGGCGGCGGATCTCGAACAGGTCGCCCGCGGACACACCATCGCGGCGGCCCTTGTCGAGGAACACCACCATCTGGGGCGCCTTGAGGTCCTGCCGCCCGGTCCCGCCGAGGAAGGTGGCGTGCACCCCGTCGGTGACCGGCACCGCGTGGGCCTCGCCCGAGGGCGTGAACTTTTCGGCCGGCAGGACACGCTGGCCGTTCCGGATGGGCCCGTACATGGCCACGAGGTTGGCGACGTAGCGGCCCTGCACCGTGTCGATGACGCGTGCGAGTCCGGTCGGCACGACGACATCGCCGTAGGACGCGAGCTCGGGTCCGAGGTTGAGGAGCAGGAGCGTGTCGCCGATCTGGTAGGCCGCGCCGCGCGGCGCTTCGATCGCGATGATCGACAGCGGCAGCGCCGTGGCGTTGACGCTGCTGGAGCTGATCTGCTCCGGGATGACCGGACCGAGCACCTTGCCGAACGGCAGGTCCTGCCGTTCAGTCAGGAAGCCCGAGGAGTAGAACTCGCTGCGCCGGAGCGCCCGGTACGGCTGATGGGTATACGCCTTGAGCGTCTCCTCCATCATGTGGGATCGAGGCGTGCCGAAGAGGCTCGGCTCCTCCTGGCCCGGCTGGTTGGCCGAGACGGCGGTGAGCTGGGCGAGCGACTGCTGCGGCGCCTCCTGCCCCGCATCGGCGGTCACGGCGGAATCGGCGCTCCCGACGTCGGCAACCGGCGGCGCGGGGGTGTCGGTCGTCGGGACGGATGGAACGCTGTCGGCCCCGGCCAGGTGAAGGACTTCGCCCGGGTAGATCCAGTGCGGATCTTCCACGACGCTGGTGTTCATGCGGTAGATGTCGGGCCAGAGGAACGGATCGCCGCGGTAATGCCGGGCGAGATCCCACAGCGTATCGCCCTCGCGGACGGTGTGGGTCTCCGGCGTGACCGCCTGCGCCGATACGCGACCGGGGGCGAGGGTCACGGCGAGCAGGCCCACCCACTTCCAGTGGAACGTACGGGGCATCGGGATCTCCCAACGACGTGGGGTCGAGGATGGAGCTGGCACGGCGAACCGGGAGCGCTTCAGAGGCAGCAAAGGCAAGTTCAACGCCAGCGGAAACCGGAGCCGGGCCGCTTGGCTAACGCGCTGCACGTCCAACGGTTAGCTGGTGGCAACGCGGCCGGTCACGGCCGGCGGGCTCTGGCGAAGCGCCGCCCCTCACGCAAGGAGCCGGTGGGATCCGCGGATCCCACCGGCTCCGCCGCCTGGCCGGGGGGGATCAGAACGGCAGGTCGTCGTCCTCCGCGTCGAGCGCTTCGGGGAAATCCTCGAACGACTCCTTGCCCTTGGGGGCGGCGGAGGCGGCACCGACCTTGCTCGGGGCGGACATCGGAGCGTCGGAACCCTCGCTCCGGCCCGACAGCAGGATCAGCTCCCGCGCGGTGATCTCGGTGGTGTAGCGCGTCTGTCCCTCGCGGTCCTGCCACGAGCGGTACTCGATGCTTCCCTCGACATAGACCTTATCGCCCTTCTTGCAGTACTTCTCGGCGACGTCCGCGAGCGTCGAGCCCTTGTTGTTCCAGAGCACCACGCGGTGCCACTCCGTCTTTTCCTGCTTCTCACCGCTCTGGTTTTTCCACTGCCGACTGGTCGCGACCGAGAGGGTCGCCACGCGGGAGCCGTTCGAGGTGCTGCGGACCTCAGGATCCGCACCGAGGTTCCCGATCAGGATGGCTTTGTTCAGACTCCGGCTCACTTGCACCTCCAGGGTTCTGGCGTGGGGCCACGGATGTGGACCCGGGTAAAATGTAGGCCCCGCAAGTTCTTCCGTCAACCAAAGTTACGCTCAGCGCAGCGGAATCACGCACGCTGTTTCAACTCGAGCCGCAGGACCAGCGCGTCCTCGCGGGGATTCCGGTAATACGCCGCCCGCTGGCCCACCGGACGGAAGCCGTGCCCCACGTAGAGGGCCTGCGCCGAGATGTTCGATTCGCGCACCTCGAGGAAGACCTCGTCCACGCGGCGCCGGCGAAGCGCGGCCACCCCCGCCTCGAGCAAGGCGCCGCCGATGCCGCGGCGGCGGAACTCGGGCGCGACCGCCAGGTTGAGCACTTCGCCCGAACCCGCCAGCTCGCGGGCAATGAGGTATCCGGCGAGTCCCCGCCCCGTCTCGACCACCAGACCGAAGCTCCACGACGAGGCGAGCGCCTCGCGGAAGCTCGCCTCGCTCCACGGGTCGCTGAAGGCGCGACGCTCGATGGCCACGAGCGCCGCGGCGTCAGCCGGAACTGCCGATCGAATCCGGTAGCGGGCGTCCATGCGCCGTCTCCCAGCGAGCCTGCGCCTCGGCGGGCCGACCGTAGTTCGGCTCCCAATCCTGCACGGCCTCGACCCGCACGGCGCCGCCCGGCCGGTGCACCAGATCCAGCAGGATGCGCGCATGCGGCGCGCCGTCAGGCGGACCGATGATCCGGACGCCGGCCCACGCCTCGAGCATCGCCGCGGCCGAGTCGGACACCTGACCCACGAGCAGATCAGGGGCGCGGGGTCCGGCCACCAACCGCTCGGCATGGTAGACCGACGGAGCCAGCGACTGATGGATGCGGTCGGCCTCGAAGCGGTACGCGGCCGCGTAGACCTCACCCCGGAGGGCGTCCGTCACCGCGAGCACCGTCCGGCCCTCGCGGGCGACTCCGGCAGCCCGCACCAGGAGCGACGGCGCCGTCCACAACGGGAGGCCGCGTGCCTGCACCAGCGCCTTGGCCACGGCGGCGCCGACGCGGAGGCCGGTGAAGCTCCCGGGCCCGTCGCTCAGCACGAGGCCGGTGACGGCATCGAGCGTGACGCCGGCCTCGCGCAGCAGCGCCTCGATCATCGGCAGGAGCCCGGCCGCGTGGCGCCGCGCGCCCGGCAGCTCCCGCTCTACCGTGTCCCCGGCGGAGCTCCCGAGCGCGACGGACGCGCGGTCCGTGGCCGTCTCGATGGCGAGACGCATCATCGGGCCTCGAGCCCGCGCCGCTCGGGGTCGGCCACGTGATGCAGCCGGAACCGCCGGGCCGGCGGCGGCAGCCAGGCGCCTGCCCGCTCGGGCCACTCCACCAAGATCGCGTCTCCCTCGGCCAGCAGTCCCTCCCAGTCCAGGTCGGCGGCCTCGTCGGGGGAGCGCAGGCGGTAGCAGTCCAGATGAAACACCGGGCCGCGCCGCCCGCGATAGCGATGGACCAGCGCATAGGTGGGACTGGTCGCGGGCCCGGCCACCCCGAGGCCGCGGGCAATCGCCTGGATGAAGGTCGTCTTGCCGGCACCCAGCTCGCCGTCGAAGGCGAGCAGCGTACCGGGGGGCAGCGAGCGGCCCAGCGTCTCGCCCTCTGCCGTGAGCTCGTCCAGCGTCAGCTCGCGGATCAAGCGTGGCGGCGCAGCCGCGGCGCGGGGCCGCGCCGCACGTCGGGCGCCGCCATGGCCTTGAGCTCGTTGAGCTGGTCACGCAGCATGGCCGCGAGCTCGAACTCGAGGTTGGCGGCGGCCTCGCGCATCTGCCGCTCCAGCGCCTGGACGAGCGCCGCCCGCCGGGCCGGGTCGCGCAGGTCCACCTTGTCCTGCACCGCGAGCCTGGGCTCCGGGCGCTCGGTGCGCGCGTCGGCCACGTGGGTCGAGAGCCGCACCTCCTCCATGGACTTCACGATCGACCGCGGCGTGATCCCGTGATCGAGGTTGTAGCGCTCCTGGATCTCGCGGCGGCGGGTCATCTCGTCGAGCGCGCGCTGCATCGAGCCGGTGATCCGGTCGGCGTACATGATGGCACGGCCGTTCACGTGCCGCGCCGCGCGGCCGATGGTCTGGACCAGCGACCGGTCGCTTCGCAGGAACCCCTCCTGATCGGCGTCGAGGATGGCGACGAGCGACACCTCGGGCAGATCGAGCCCCTCACGCAGCAGGTTGATCCCGACGAGCACGTCGAAGTCACCCAGCCGGAGACCGCGGAGGATCTCCATCCGCTCGATCGCATCGATGTCGGAATGGAGGTAGCGCACCCGCACGCCGGCCTGCTGGAGGTAGTCGGTGAGATCCTCGGACATCCGCTTGGTGAGCGTGGTGACGAGCACGCGCTCGTGGCGCGCCTCGCGCAGCCGGATCTCGTTCAGCAGGTCGTCCACCTGGCCGCGCACGGGACGGATGTCCACTTCGGGGTCGACCAGCCCGGTGGGCCGGATGATCTGTTCGACCACGACGCCCCCGGAGAGCTCCAGCTCGAACGCGCCCGGCGTGGCCGAGAGGCTGATCATCTGCGGCACGAGCGTCATGAACTCGTTGAACTCGAGGGGCCGGTTGTCCAGCGCGGACGGCAGGCGGAAGCCATAGTCGACCAGGGTGAGCTTGCGCGCGCGATCGCCGTTGAACATCCCGCCGATCTGCGGCAGCGTCACGTGCGACTCGTCCACCACGACCAGGAAATCGGGCGGAAAGTAGTCGAACAGGCAGGCCGGCCGCTCGCCCGCGCGGCGGCCGCTCAGGTGCCGCGAGTAGTTCTCGATGCCGGCGCAGGTGCCCACCTCGAGCAGCATCTCCACGTCGAAGTTGGTGCGCGACTCGAGCCGCTGCGCCTCGAGCAGCTTTCCCGCGCCCTTGAGCTCCGTCAGCCGCTCGGCCAGCTCCGCGCGGATGAGGGAGACGGCGCGCTCGATTTTCGGGCGCTCGGTGACGAAGTGCTTGGCCGGATAGATGGCACATTGCTCGAGCTGCGCGATGGGATCGCCGGTGAGGGGATTGATCTTGCTGATCCGCTCGACCTCGTCGCCCCACAGCTCGATCCGGATGGCCTGCTCCGCATAGGCCGGGAAGATCTCGATCGAGTCGCCGCGCACGCGGAAGGTGCCCTGCTCGAAGGCCACGTCGTTGCGGGCGTACTGGATCCGGACCAGCTCGCTCAGGATGGCGTCCCGCCCGCGCTGCTCGCCACGGCGCACGGTCACCATGAGCTTGCGGTACTCGACCGGGTCGCCCAACCCGTAGATGGCGCTCACGGTGGCCACGATGACCACGTCCTCGCGCTCCATCAGGCTGGAGGTGGCGCGGAGGCGGAGGCTCTCGATGTCCTGGTTGATCGAGGCGTCCTTCTCGATGTAGACATCGGTCGAGGGGACGTACGCCTCGGGCTGGTAGTAGTCGTAGTAGGAGACGAAGTACTCGACCGCGTTCTTCGGCAGAAACTGCCGGAGCTCCCCGTAGAGCTGCGCCGCCAGCGTCTTGTTGTGCGAGAGCACCAGTGTGGGCTTGCCGTAGTTCGCGATCGTATGGGCCAGGGTCATGGTCTTCCCCGAGCCGGTGACGCCGAGCAGGGTCTGGTACTTGTCCCCGCGCTGAAGCCCGGCCGTGAGCTCGGCGATGGCCTTCGGCTGGTCGCCGGCGGGGGCGTACGGGGCAATGACCTCGAAGCGGTTCATCGCGGGAATATAGTGGTGCCGGGGTTTGTTCGGGAGCGGGATGGAAAGACGGAAGGATGGTAGGAGGAAGGAATGGAACACTGCGTGGCCGGCTTTCCGCCCTTTCGTCCTTTCCTCAGCCGCCGAGCGCCGCGCAGAACTCCCCGAAGACCTCCACATACCGGTCCACGTCCGGTTCCGAGTGCTGCACCGACAGGGTCCACTGCTCCTCGTCGCCCGGGGTCATGAAGATGCCGCGGTTGAGGAGCCAGGGGTACGAGGCGGCGAACAGCTCGGGCCTGGTGTCGAGGAAGTCGCGGTAGTCCCGCATAGGGGCCGGACGGTAGGAGACGCAACCCTTTGCGCCGAGGTCGACGGTGTGAGCCGGAATGCCGGCACGGTCGATGGCAGTCTGGCAGCCGCTCGCGAGCCGCGCGCCCAGACGCGCGAGATGCCGGTAGGCGTCGGCGGTGAGCACCTCGCGGAGCTGTACCAGCCCGACCCGCGAGACGAGCGGATTGCCGTTGTAGGTGCCCATCTGCGACACGCCGCGCTCGATCAGCCGCATGAGATCTTCCCGGCCGCCGAACGCCGCCGCCGGAAGACCGCCCGCCATCGCCTTGGCCAGGCAGACGAGGTCCGGCCGCACACCGAACCGCTCGGTGGCTCCGCCCGGCGCGATGGTGAAGCCGGTCTTCACCTCATCGAAGATGAGGACGACGCCGAACCGGGTGCAGAGCTCGCGCACGCTCTGCAGATACCCCGGCCGGGGGAGGATGATCCCGACGTTCATCATGGCCGGCTCGAGGATGAGACAGGCGATCTCGCCACCCCGCTCCTGGAACACGCGCTCGAGGTGGCCCGCGGCGTTGAACGGCACGACCTCGATGTACTTCGCGGCGTCCTTCACCATGCCTCGCGAGACCGGCGCGGTGCCGGGCCGGTCGCGGCCGCCCATGAGATCGGCGTTGGGGACGATCGAGAACATCACGCTGTCATGGTGCCCATGGTAGGAGCCTTCGATCTTGCAGACCACATCCCGCCCCGTGGCCGCGCGCGCCACGCGGATGGCGTCCATGGTGGCTTCTGTCCCCGAGTTGGTGAAGCGGAGCATGTCCAGGCTGAAGCGCCGGCAGATCTCCTCGGCGAACTCGACCGCGGCCTCGGTCGTCACGGCGAAGTGGGTGCCGCCGGTGGCAGCCTCCCGGATCGCCTCCACGATCCGAGGGTGCGCATGGCCGGCCATCATGGCGCCGAACCCGCAATGGAAATCCAGGTACTCGCCGCCATCCTGGTCCCAGATGCGGCTGCCGCGGCCGTGGCGCACGTAGATCGGGTACGGCTGCATCTTCTGGAACGACGAGACCACGCCGAACGGAAGCGTCCGGGCGGCGCGCTCGAAAAGCCGGGCCGAGGCCGGCGTACGCGCGAGCAGCCGCGCCATTTCCGCCTGCGCGATCTCGCGCGCCCGGCCGAGCAGCCGATCGCCCGCCGGCCGGCCGCCGGCGATGGTGTGGGTCATGGCAACGCGTCCCATCCGGAGGGGTGGGCCTCAGGTTGCGCCCGGCAGGCGTGGTTGTCAACTCCCCGAGCCGCATGCACATTGAGGCGGCATGCGCATCTCCTCCGCCCAGGCCGCCTCGCGTGACCCGGTCATCGCACTCGAGCACGTGGTCAAGCGCTTCGGCCGAGCCAGCGCGGTGGAGGACGCCCACTTTGCCGTCGCGCGCGGCGAGTTCTTCTCCCTGCTGGGTCCGTCCGGGTGCGGCAAGACCACCACGCTCCGCATGATCGCCGGCTTCGAGCAGCCGACGGCCGGCCGGATTCTGCTCGACGGCCACGACGTCGCCGGAGTGCCGCCGTACCGCCGGCAGGTGAACACCGTCTTCCAGCACTACGCACTCTTCCCCCACCTGACCGTCCGCGACAACGTGGCCTTCGGACCGCGGAGCCGGAAACTGGACGCCGCCGCGACGGCCCGCCGGGTGGCAGAGCTCCTGGCAGTCGTCCGGCTCGACGCGTTCGCGAACCGGAAGCCGGCGCAGCTCTCCGGCGGACAGCAGCAGCGCGTGGCGCTCGCGCGGGCGCTGGCGAACCGCCCGAGCGCGCTGCTGCTGGACGAGCCGCTCGGCGCGCTCGATCTCGCGCTCCGCCAGGCGATGCAGCTCGAGCTCAAGCGTATCCAGCGCGAGGTGGGGATCACGTTCATCTACGTGACCCACGACCAGGAGGAGGCGCTCACCATGTCCGACCGCATCGCGATCATGAGTGAGGGCCGCATCGAACAGATCGGCTCGCCGAGGGAGATTTACGACGCGCCCGCCACCGGCTTCGTCGCCGGCTTCATCGGGGCCGCCAACCTGCTGCCGGCGGTGGTGCGGGACGTGGACGGCACCGCGGTCACGGTCGAGCTTGCCGGCGGCCAACGCGTGACGGTGCCCGCCGGCAGCGGAGCAGCCGCGGCCGGCTCGACGGTCAGCGTGATGCTCCGGCCCGAGCGCCTGCGCCTCGCCGAGTCGGCGCCGCCGGACGGCGAGTCACTGCCGGTCACGCTGGAGCAGTCGGTGTTCCGGGGGCCCGTGGTACGCCACACGCTCCGGGCGGCCGACGGGACGGTAATCGTCGCGCACGCCGCCGCCGGACCATGCCTCCCGGCTTTCCGACCGGGCCTCGCGCTCTGGGTGAGCTGGGATGCCGATGCCCCCCGTGTGCTTCCGGCGGCCGGGCGCAGCGTGCTCCCAGCTACCGTGCGGTGAGCGACGCGGAGCCCCGCGCGGGCGACTCGATCAGCCGCCGGCGCTTTCTTCTCCGCTCGGCGCTGGCCGCCGGCGGGATGGCGCTGGGGAGCGGCCTCACCTCGGCCTGCGGCCGCGGCGCCGGCGGCCGCACGCTCCGGATCTCGAACTGGCCGCTGTACATCGACGGCCGCACGGTCGCCGACTTCGAGCGCGCCACGGGGATCCGGACCGAGTACACCGAAGACATCAACGACAACGCGGAATTCTTCGCCCGGATCAGCGAGCCGCTGAGGCGCGGCCAGAGCATCGATCGCGACATCATCATCCTGACCGACTGGACCGCGGGGCGGCTCATCGAGCTCGGCTACGTGGCGCCGCTCATCCCGGGGAAGTTTCCCCACAAGACGAACCTGCTGGACGATCTGACGCAGGTGGACTTCGATCCGGGGCGGCGGTACAGCGTGCCGTGGCTGTCCGGGATGACCGGCATCGGCTACAACCCGGAGAAGACCGGCCGCGAGCTCACGGGCGTGGAGGATCTCTTCGATCCGCGGCTCAAGGGGCAGGTCACGATGCTGACCGAGATGCGCGACACGCTCGGACTGGTGATGCTGGGGATGGGGCGGGATCCCGCCCGGTGCACCCGCGCCGACGTCGAGGCTGCCGCCGCCCGGGTCAAACAGGCGCGCGAGCGCGGGCAGATCCGCAAATTCACGGGCAACGATTACGCCGAGGACCTGGCCGCGGGCAACATCGCGGCGGCGCTCGCCTGGTCGGGCGACATCCAGGGCCTGGCCGCGGACAACCCGGGCCTCCGCTGGCTCGCTCCCGCCGAGGGTGCGATCCTCTATTCCGACAACATGATGATTCCGAAGAGCTCCGACCGGCAGGACCTCGCGATGGCCTGGATGGATTACGTGTACGATCCCAGGCACTCGGCCCGGATCGTGGCGGGCGCGCCCTATCTCTCGCCGGTCAAGGGCGCGGCAGCGGAGCTGGCCAGGATCGCGCCGGAGCTGGCCAGCAGCCCGCTGGTGAATCCCCCCGCGGAGCTCCGGGCGCGGCTGCACGTGTTCCGCACGTTGAGCGACGCCGAGGCCACGGACTACAACCGCATCTTCCAGGATGCGATCGGAGCGTAGCGACATGGGCGGGAGCGACTCGCACCGCCGGAGCCGCCTGGCGCCGTACCTGCTGGTCGCGCCGGGCATTCTCTGGCTGCTCGCCTTCTTCGTCGCGCCCCTCGTGATCCTGGCGAGCACCTCGGTGGGCCAGGGCGGCGCGTGGTACGAGACGTACGGGTTGGCGCTGGGCCGCTACGGGCCGCACTTCCTCCGCTCTTTCCGCTATGCGCTGGCGGCCACGCTGCTGGCGCTGGTGCTGGGCTACCCGCTGGCCTACTTCATCGCCTTTCGCGCCGGCCGGCTCAGGTATCCGTTCCTCGGGCTCGTGATCCTGCCGTTCTTCGTCACCTTCCTCGTCCGCACCTTCGCCTGGAAGACGATTCTGGGCGACGGCGGACCCGCGGTCTGGCTGCTGCAGCGGCTGCACCTGCTGGGCGCGCACGGGCGACTGCTCGATACCTCGATCGCCGTCGTGGGCGGGCTCACCTATACCTTCCTGCCCTTCATGGTCCTGCCGGTGTATGCGAGCCTGGAGAAGCTCGACCGCCGACTGGTCGAGGCCGCGGAAGACCTCTACGCGACGCCCGGCGCCGCGTTTCGCCGGGTGGTGCTTCCGCTCTCGCTTCCCGGGGTGTTCGCGGGAAGCCTCCTCACCTTCATTCCCGCGGCCGGGGACTTCATCAATGCCCAGTTGCTGGGCAGCCCGAACCAGCAGATGCTGGGCACGGTGATCCAGAACCAGTTTCTCGACGTGCGGGACTACCCGCTCGCCGCGGCACTCTCGTTCGTCCTGATGGCGCTCATCACGGTGGTGGTGCTTGCCTACGCGCGGCTGCTCGGAACCGAGGAGCTCGCATGACGGAGCGGCTCCGGCGATGGCTGCTCGGCGCCTGGGCCTGGCTGGTGCTGGGGTACCTGTTCCTGCCGATCGTCGTGATTGTGGCCTACAGCTTCAACCAGCCGGCGGGGAAGTTCAATTTCGTCTGGAAGTCGTTCTCGCTGGAGGCATGGCGGCACCCGTTCGCTCATCCGGCGCTGGTCGACGCCATGCGGCTGAGCCTGCGGGTAGCGGCGCTCTCGACCGCCGTGGCCACGGTGCTCGGGACCTTCATCGCCCTCGCGCTCACCCGATACCGCTTTCGGGGGAGCGCCGCCGTCTCCCTGCTCCTCGTTCTTCCGCTCACCACGCCCGAGGTGGTGCTCGGTTCGTCCCTGCTCTCGCTCTTCCTCGACCTGGGTGTCCGGACCGGATTTGCCACCATCGTGGTCGCCCACGTCATGTTCTCGATCAGCTACGTGGCGTTGACGGTCCGGGCGCGGCTCCGGGGATTCGACTGGACGCTGGAGGAAGCGGCCATGGATCTGGGCGCCTCGCCCCTCAGGGTGTTCCGCAGCGTCACCCTCCCGCTCATCGCACCGGGGGTCGTGGCGGCGGCGCTGCTCGCCTTTGTCCTGTCGCTCGACGACTTCATCATCACGCTGTTCAACGCCGGCAGCGAAGTGACGTACCCGCTTTATGTCTACGGCGCGCGGCGGGCCGCATTTCCTCCGCAGATCAACGTGATGGCCACGGCCCTCCTGCTCGCGGGCCTGATCGCGGCCGGCGCGACCACGCTCTACTTCCGGACCGCGAAGGTCTTCGCGTCGACCGAGTCGCCGTTGAGGTAGAGCGTGACCAGATAGGTGCCGGGCTTCCATCCCGCGGGCTGGGCGAGGTGGAACTCCTTGTGGCGGGTGGCGCCGGCGGTGAGCGGCTGCGCGGTCGAATCCAGCGTCTTGCCGTTCTGCGCCAGCCACCGGGCGGTGAGGGTGCCCTGCGCCGGCGCTCCCTGAACCTCCGCCGACACGTAGACCGTGTCCTCCGGCACGAACTGGAATGTGGGCTCGGCGATCCGGTTCTCCGCACCGAGCCGCTTCCCGATCATGACGTTGGCGACGCGCTGGGGACCCGTGGTCGCGGCCCGGGCAGCGGAGTCGGCGGCTCGGGCGGCGGTGTCGACGGCCGCGGTCTCCGTTCCGTTGCGCTTCCCGCCCCCGCAGCCCGCGAGCACCGTGGCCGCGAGCGCGACCGGCAGGAACATCCGTGCAGCTCCCATGAATTTCACTCCCTCAGTTTGGTGTGGGTCGTTCGCGCGTCACCGGCGCTCGCCAGCCATCGCCAGCAATCGCTTCCACTGCGCGGGCGGGACCGGCACGACGCTCAGGCGCGACATGCGCACCAGGGCCAAGTCGGCGAAGGCGGGATCGGCCTTGATGGCGGCGAGGGTCACGGGGCGGGCGAGCCGCTTCCCCGCTTCGATGTCCACGACGGCGAGCCTGGGATTGCCTCCCGGATCGGGATACGCGTTCGACACGACCCGCGCCAGGCCGACGAGCGCCTTCTCGTCGCCGGAGTGGTAGATCAGCGCGTGGTCGCCCCGGGACATCGCGCGGATGTGCTTGAGCGCCAGCGCGTTGGTGATGCCATCCCAGACGGCGCGGCGCTCGCGTGCGAGCCGGTCGAAATCGTAGGTGTCGGCGTCGGTCTTGAGAATCCAGTAGCTCGGCACGGTGCGCCGGACGCGCTATTTCTTCACCTCGAACTCCTTGCTCCCCGCCGGGCTGCCGTCGACGCTGATCTCGACCTTGTACTTGCCGACGGGCCATCCGCTCGGCTTCGTGATGTGGAACTCCGTGTTCGCGGGCCCGGTGGGCGCGATCGTCTGGGAGTCCGCCTTTACCAGTTTGCCCGAGCCGAAGGTCCACCGCGCCACGATCGTCTTGCTCGGCGCCGAGCCCTCGGTAGCCACGGAGGCGTAGATCGTGTCTTTCGGAGCGAAGGATGTGCCGGGGCTCGTGACCTTCTTGTCGGCGCCCAGCTGCTTTCCGACTTCGACCCCCTGCACCGCGAAGGGCGTTGCCGCCGGCGCGGGTGCGGTCATGCTGGTATCGGGCGCCGCCGCGGCGGTGTCCGTTTTCTTCTTGCACGCCGGCGCCGCGGCGACCGCGAAGCCGAGGGCGAGCGTGCACAGGGTGCGGCGATACACGTCCATGGGCTGCGTCTCCTCGCGCCGGCTCATGCGTCCGGAATCCGGAACGTCTGGCCGGGATAGATGAGGTCGGGATTCTTGATGACGTCCTTGTTGGCTTCGTAGATCTTCTTCCAGTCGCCCGCGTTCCCGTAGAAGCGCTTGGCGATCTTCGACAGGCTGTCGCCCTTGGCGACCGTGTAGGTCTGCCCGCCTGACGGCGCGGGTGGCGGGGCCGTGGACGAGCTTCCTGATTCGACGTCCGAAAAGTCGGGTTCCTTGGGGTCAGGCATGAAATCCTCCGAATTGAGTCATGGGGTGGGAGCCTCTCTGCGCTCGATCTCCGTTACCCCTTTCACCTTCCGCACGGCCTTCATCACCTTGCCGAGATGCGGCAGGTTGTCCACCTCGACGAAGATGGTGCCGAACACCGAGCCGTCCTTGGTGTGGAGATCGGCGCCGCGGATGTTGGTGCCGGTCTGGCTCACCGCCTCCATGATGTCGGCGTACAGCCCGCGTCGGTCTTCGCCGCTCACCGCGAGCCGGACCGCGAAGGCCTCGCCAGCCGTTTCCTGCCAGTCGATGTCCACCCGCCGCTCGTCGGCGGCGAGGGTGAGCAGGTTGGGGCAGTCGGCCCGGTGGATCGAAATGCCGCGGCCCTGCGTCACGTAGCCCACGACCGAGTCGCCCGGCACGGGCTGGCAGCACTGGGCGTAGCGCACCATCAGGCCGTCCACTCCCTGGATCTTGATGCCCCGACCCAGGCGGATCCGGTCGATGACCCGGCCGAACACCGTCGGCTTGGGCTCCTGGATCTCGTCGGTGGCCCGGTCGGGATAGAGCGCCTTGATCACCTGGCCGATGTTGACATCGCCGCGGCCGACCGCGATCTCAAGCCCGCGTCCGTCCGCCAGCGAGAGTGTCTGCGCCGCCCGCGTCAGCCGCGTGTCGTCGGGAGTCTCCAGCCGCCGCCGGCGCACCTCGCGCGCGAGAATCTCGCGGCCGAGCGTCAGGCTGACGGTTTCCTCCTCGTGGTTGACCCACTGCTTGATCTTGTGCCGGGCCCGGGCGGTGCGGACATGGCTCAGCCAGTCCCGGCTGGGCTTGGGCACGGCCGCCGTGAGGATTTCGATGGTGTCGCCGCTCTTGAGCTCCCGGTGAAGCGGCGCGATGCGTCCGTTGATCTTGGCGCCCTGGCACTTGAGGCCCACCTCGGTGTGCACGTGGAACGCGAAATCGATCGCCGTCGAGCCCTTCGGCAGCCGCTTCACGTCGCCCTGCGGCGTGAAGACGAAGATCTCGTCCTGGTACAGGTCGATCTTGAGGAACTCGAGGAACTCCTCGGGGCTATGCGTGTCCTGTTGCAGATCGAGGAGTTGGCGGAACCAGCCGAGATGCTGGTCGAGCTCGTCGGGCTTGCCGTCGCGCTTGTACAGCCAGTGGGCCGCGATGCCGAACTCGGCCGTCCGGTGCATCTCCTGGGTCCGGATCTGCACCTCGAAGAGCTGGCCGCCCGGGCCGAAGATGGTCGTGTGCAGCGACTGGTACGCGTTCGACTTGGGCGAGGCGATGTAGTCCTTGATTCGCTCCTGGATCGGCGTCCAGTTGTGGTGGATGATGCCGAGGACGTGATAGCAGTCCGGCACCGTCCGCACGGTCACGCGGATGGCCATGAGGTCGTAGATCTCGTCGAACCCCTTGTTCCGCTTCCGCATCTTCTGGAAGATGGACCAGAGGTGCTTCGGCCGGCCGGTGACCTCGTACCACTCGATCCCCGCCCGCTTGAGCTCGTACTCCAGCGGCGTGCGGAGCTTGAGGATGGTCTGCTCACGGACCGCGCGCTTGCTGGCCACCTGGTTCACCAGCTCGCGGTACTCCTCCGGCTCCAGGAACTTGAACGACAGGTCTTCCAGCTCGGCCTTCATGCCGGCCATGCCGAACCGGTGCGCCAGAGGCGCGTAGATCTCCCGGGTCTCGAGCGCGATCCGGCTCCGGCGCTCGGGCGGCAGGTGCTCGAGCGTCCGCATGTTGTGGAGCCGGTCGCCCAGCTTGATGATGATGACGCGGGCGTCCTTCGCGATCGACAGCAGGAGCTTGCGATAGTTCTCGACCTGCTCCTCGGCCGACGAGCGGAAGGTCAGGCTGGAGATCTTGGTGAGCCCGTCCACGATGCCGGCGATCTCGCTCCCGAACTCGCGGGCGATATCCTCCGTCCGGACCTCGGAATCCTCCACCACGTCATGGAGGAGCGCCGCGGCAATGGTGGTGCTGTCGAGAAGCTGCTCGGCGAGGATGAGCGCCACCGCGATGCTGTGGGACACGAAGTCCTCGCCCGACATCCGCTTCTGGCCGCGGTGGGCGGACGCACTGAAGCGGAGCGCCCGCTCGATCAGGTCGAGATCGAGACGGTCCGCGTGGCGCTCGAGCACCGCCCGGAGGTCCGGGGCCAGGTCAGGCAAGGTTCCCGTCACAATATGAGGATGGGGGAGCAATGGGCGATCGTCAACAAGTCCGGCGTCGGCGCCCGGGCGCCGCGGCGGCCGGCGCCCTCGTGGGAAGGAACTATGTCTCTGTGGACACGCTGGTTACGCGGGCCAGGCCGGATGCCGCCGCGAGGTCCACCATCCAGTCGAGACAGCCCGAGGCCGGCCGGACCGCCTTGACGGGGAGCAGCGCCGGCGGCAGCGAACCCTCCAGCGCCAGGCGCAACGCACCGGCCTTGCCGGGGCCGGAGGCGAGAAACAGAACGGCGCGGCCCGCATTGAGCATCGGAGGCGTCATGGTCACCCGCCAGGCGCTCACTTCACGCACGTACTCCGCCAACACGGTCCGCACCCGTTCCCGCACGGCCGCGTGTCCGGGAAAAAGGGACGCGGTGTGTCCGTCCTGGCCCAGACCCAGCAGCACCAGGTCAGGTACCACGCTCGCGAGCTGCCGTTCGTAGGCCAGCGCAGCTCGTGCCGGTGCGTCCTCGCCGTGAATTCGATGGACGTTGTCCGGAGTGACCGGGATCCGGTCGAGCAGTGCTTCCCGCGCCATCCGGTAGTTGCTCCGGGCGTCGTTGGGCGGAACGCAGCGTTCGTCGCCCCAGAAGAACTCGACGCGCGGCCAGTCCACCCGGCCGGCGAACGCCGCGCCGGCGAGCACTTCGTACGTTCGCCGGGGCGTTTCGCCCCCGGCGAGGACCAGGCGGAACCGGCCGCGAGCCCTGATCGCCTCGAGGGCGGCCACGGCGATGCGCTCGGCAGCCGCAAGCGCCAGCGCAGCCGGATCCGGAAAGACCCGCAGCCGCGGCTCGCTCATCACACGTGCGACGGCCGCCGGTGCCGGGCCACCTGCTCCCGCGCGGCCTCGACGACGTGATCGGCGGTGAAGCCGAAGTGCTCGGCCACCACCTTCCCCGGGGCCGAGAGGCCGAAGGTGCGCATGCCGAGCACCGTGCCGGTCATGCCGGTGTAGCGCGCCCAGCCGAAGGGCGACGCCTCCTCGACGGCCACGCGCGCGAGGACTTCGGGCGGCAGCACCTTTTCGCGATACGACTCGGGCTGGGCCTCGAAGAGCTCCCAGGACGGCATGCTCACGACCCGCGCCTTGATCCCCTCGGCCAGCAGACGCTCGTGGGCCGTCACGCAGAGGGACACCTCACTGCCGGTCGCCAGCAGGAGCACGTCCGGCTCCCCGTCGGGCGCATCGGCCAGGACGTATGCTCCCCGCGCGAGCCCGCCGGCCGCCGCGTACTGCGACCGGTCCAGTGTCGGCAATGCCTGACGCGACAGCACGAGGGAGACCGGGTGCTCGGACTGCGCCATGATGACCCGGTAGGCTTCCACGACCTCGTTCGCATCGGCCGGGCGGATCACGATCATGCCCGGCATGGCGCGGAGCGAGGCCAGGTGCTCGACCGGCTGGTGGGTAGGACCGTCCTCGCCGAGGCTGATGGAGTCGTGGGTCCACACGTAGAGAACGGGAAGCTCCATCAGCGCGCTCAGCCGGATGGCCGGGCGGCAATAATCGGTGAAGATGAGGAAGCTCGAGCCGTACGCCCGCAGGCCGCCGAGCGCCAGCCCGTTCGCGATGGCGCACATCGCGTGTTCCCGCACGCCGAAGTGCATATTCCGGCCGCCGGCATCACCGCCGTCCGCGACCGGCTCGAGCTCGCCGGCACCCTCGAAGGTCAGCCGCGTCTTGGTGGATGGCCAGAGATCGGCCGCGCCGCCCAGGAGCCAGGGCACCCGGCGCGCGATGACATTGAGCGTCTTGCCCGACGCATCGCGGCTCGCGATCCCCTTCGGGTCGGGCGGGAAGACGGGCAGGTCGCGGTCCCAGCCGGGCGGCAGCGTACCTGTTCGGATCCGGTCGAGCTGGGCGGCAAGGTCGGGATACCGCTCGCGGTACGTGCCCAGGCGCGCCTCCCACGCCGCCCGCAGGTCGGCGCCGCGCCGGTTCAGGTTGGTGCGGAAGTGGGCGGGAACGGCGTCGGGCACGACGAAGCGGGCGTCGGGATTCCAGCCGTAGAACTCCTTCGCCAGCCGCGTCTCCTCCGCGCCGAGCGGCTCGCCGTGAGCCTCGCGCGTGTCCTGCCGGTGGGGGGCGCCGTAGCCGATGTGGCTGTCCACGATGATGAGCGTCGGCCGGTCGTGCGTAGCACGGAACGTCTCGTAGGCCTGAGTGAGCCGGTCCAGGTCGTTCGCGTCCGGCACCCGGAGCACGTTCCATCCATAGGCAAGGAACCGGGCGCCCACGTCCTCAGTGAAGGTGAGCGAGGTCGGCCCTTCGATGCTGATCCCGTTGTTGTCGTAAATCCAGCAGAGCCGGCCGAGCCGGAAGTGTCCGGCGAGCGATGCGGCCTCGCTGCCCAATCCCTCCATCATGTCGCCGTCGCTGCAGAGCACGTAGACGTCGTAGTCGAACAGCTCGAGACCGGGCCGGTTGTAGGTGGCGGCGAGCCAGCGCCCGGCGATCGCCATTCCGACACTCATGGCGACGCCTTGGCCGAGCGGGCCGGTGGTGGCCTCGACGCCGGTCGTCCAGCCGTATTCCGGGTGGCCCGGGCAGCGGCTGCCCGCCTGGCGGAAGCGCTTGATGTCGTCCAGCGTGACTGCCGGCCGGTCGGCCGGCTCATAGGACGGGTCCGCCGCGCGGACGCCGGTCAGATAGATCAGGCTGTAGAGGAGCATCGAGGCGTGGCCCGCGGAGAGCACGAAGCGGTCGCGGTTGGGCCAGTGCGGGTCCTCGGGGTCGTAACGGAGCATGCGCTGCCAGAGCGCGTAGGCCGCCGGCGCCATCCCCATGGGCGTGCCGGGGTGTCCGGACTGTGCCTGCTGGACGGCGTCGATCGTGAGCGTCCGGATGGTGTCGACGCAGAGCTGGTCGAGCGTCGGCGCCGTCATGCCGTCCTCCGCAGCGCCTCGGCCTTGGTCGCGATCCGGTCCATCAGGTCCTTCCACGACGCGACGAAGGCGGACGCGCCGTCCCGTTGGAGCGTTTCTCCCAGGGCGGCGACATCCACGCCGGCCTGGCCGAACGACGCCACGACCGCATCGGCGTCGCCGCCGTCGGCCGGGAGCACGTCGCCCACCTTGCCGTGATCGGCGAAGGCGAGGAGCGTCGCGTCCGGGATGGTGATGATCGTGTCGGGCGCGGCGAGCGCTTCGAGGTACAGCACGTCCGGCGCCTTCGGGTCCTTGGTGCCGGTGCTGGCCCAGAGCAGCCGCTGCGGCAAGGCGCCTCGCGCGGCCAGGCCACTCCACCGGGAGGACGCCAGCAGCTCGCGATACACTCGATAGGTCTGCCGGGCGATCGCGATGCCGAGCCGGTTCTGGAGCGGCGCCGGGACCCGGCCGGCGACGGCCCGGTCCCACCGGCTCACGAACAGCGAGGCCACCGAGCGGACCCGCGGATCGAGTCCCGCCGCGAGCCGGCGCTCGATGCCACGGAAGTACGCTTCCGCGGCTGCCCGATACTGCTCGGGAGAGAACAGCAGGGTCACGTTGATCGGGACGCCGGCCGCGATCGCTTCCTCGATGGCCGGCACGCCCTCGGTCGTCCCCGGGATCTTGATGAAGATGTTGGGCCGGGCCGCTCGCTCCGCCAGCGCGCGGGCTTCCGCCAGCGTGCTGGCCGTGTCGTAAGCCAGGAGTGGCGACACCTCGAGCGAGACCCAGCCGTCCACGCCGCCGGTCTGCTGGTGCACCGGCCGGAAGAGCTCGGCCGCCTGGGTCAGATCCTCGAGCGCCAGCTCGATGAAGAGCCGCTCGCCGGATTTCCCCTCCCTGGCTTTCCGGCGAATGGCGTCGTCGTACGAGGTGGAGTTCGCGATCGCGTGGTCGAAGATGGTGGGATTGGAGGTGAGCCCGGTGATGGACAGCTCGTCCCGGTAGCGCCGCAGCGTGCCGCCGGCCAGCATGCCGCGAGTGATGTTGTCGAGCCAGAGACTCTGGCCCAGGTCGTGAAGCCGCCGTGTGGCGTTCATACGGTCCTCCCAACGTCGAGATCCAGCAGGTCGCCGATGCGCTCGATGCTCACGTCGGCCGGCGGATACGCGGCCAGCAGCTCGGGATCGTGCGCATAGTGCCCCTGCCGGGCGAATACAGTGGTGACCCGCGAGCCCCAGGCCCGCTTCACCGCCGTGAGAATGCGAAGCTTGTCATCGATCAGCACGTAACGGTCGGCCGGGTAGAAGCGTTCGACATCGGCCAGCTCCTGCTCCTTGTGTACGCAGATCAGCACCCGATCCTCCACCGCGCGCCGGATGCCGGCGCGCTCGACCTTACGCGGCTGGAACACCACGTCGCCATCGGAGAAGACGATGGTGATGCCGCGGCGTCCGTACAGCCCGAGCACGTCCATCGCGCCGGGGTAGAGGCGGTCCGCGAACGGGTAGTCGAGCAGGAACGACGACATGAGCAGCAGCCGCGGATCGTGCAGCCGCTCGAGCCGGTAGCGCTGCAGCGCGCCGAGGTAGTCGGCATAGCCCACCTCCCGCCGGCGTTCCAGGAAAATCGCCCAGTATCGCTCGGCCGCCTCGGGGCCGGACTCGCGCGCGAGATGGGCCCGATAGTCGGCCTGGGCCGCGTCGTTGTCGAGCAGCGTGTTGTCCACGTCGAACAGGTACCCCACCACCGGGCGCACCGCCATCAGCAGCCGCTCTCCTCGGCCGGCTGGTGCCAGCCGCCGGTGGCCGCGGTGAGGCAGTCGGCCTCCGTCGGGCCCCAACTCCCCGCCGCGTACGTCTCGAGCGGGGTGGTCCCGCTGCCGAGGACCGGGTCCACCACCCGCCACGCTCGCTCCACCGCGTCCTCCCGCGCAAAGAGCATCTGGTCCCCGCGCATGGCGTCGCGGAGCAGCCGCTCGTAGGGGGCCATCTCGTCGGCCCGCTCGTGGCAGGATACGAGCTCGACGTCCTCGCCCACCATTGCCTCGCCGGGCAGCTTGGCACGCGCGGCGAGCGAGAGCACCACGTGGGGACTCAGCCGGAAGCGGAAGCAGTTGGCCGGGCTGGTCGCGGCATCGGCGAACAGCGCCTGCGGCGGCCGCTTGAGCTCCACGAACACTTCCGTGGCCGTCACCGGCAGACATTTCCCGGCGCGGATGAAGAACGGCACCCCCGCCCAGCGCCAGGAATCGAGCTGCAGCCGGACGGCGGCGAAGGTCTCGACCTCCGAGTCGGGCGCCACGCCGGGCTCGTTCCGGTACCCGGCGAACTGGCCGCGCACGACGTCGGCGGGCTGGAGCGGCCGTATGACGCGAAAGGCCTGCCCCTTGGCATCGCGGACGGCCTCGGTGTCGCTTCCCGACGGCGGTTCCATCGCGAGCAGGCTTACTACCTGCAGCAGATGATTCTGCACCACGTCGCGGATGGCACCGGCCTCCTCGTAGAATTTCCCGCGGCCCCGGACGCCGAAGCTCTCGGCCATGGTGATCTGGATCTGGCGGATGTAGTTGCGGTTCCAGACCGGCTCGAGGAAGGAGTTGGCGAAGCGGTAGTAGAGGAGGTTCTGGACCGGCTCCTTGCCGAGGTAGTGGTCGATCCGGAAGATGTCCGCTTCGCGAAAGAACCGATGGAGGGTGGTGTTCAGCTCGCGCGCGGAGGCGAGGTCGCGGCCGAACGGCTTCTCGACCACGACCCGGGCGCCCGGGGTGCAGCCCGACGAGGCCAGGCCCTCGGCGACGACCGCGAAGAGGCTGGGCGGGATCGCCAGGTAATGCAGGGGACGGGCGGCGGTCCCGAGCGCCTCACGCAAGCGGACGTAAGTCGCGGGATCGCGGTAATCGCCGTCCACGTACCGGAACAGTTCCGACATCCTGGCAAAGGCGGCGGCATCGACTCCGCCATGCGCCTCGAGGCTCTGCCGGGCGCGATCCCGCAACTGCTCCAGCGTCCAGCCGGAGCGCGCCACCCCCACGATGGGAACACTCAACTGGCCGCGGCGGATCAGTGCCTGGAGCGCCGGAAAGACCTGCTTGAATGCCAGGTCACCCGTGACGCCGAACAGCACCAGCGCGTCGGACTGCTCGCCCATATCGCTCTCCTAACCCGGGGCTTTCTCCACATGCCCGCCGAACTGATAGCGGAGCGCCGACAGCAGGCGGTCGGCGAAGTCCGCCTCGCCGCGCGAGCTGAACCGCTGATAGAGCGCGGCGCTCAGCACCGGCACGGGCACCGCCTGGTCCAGAGCGGCGGACACGGTCCAGCGCCCCTCCCCCGAGTCCGACACCCGTCCCGCGAAGCTCGCCAGGTCCGGCGACTCGCCGAGGGCGCGGGCGGTCAGGTCCAGCAGCCACGACGCGATGACGCTGCCGTGGCGCCACACTTCGGTGATACCGGCGAGATCGAGCGAGTACTGGTAGTGCTCCGGATGCCGGAGCGGCGTCGTTTCGGCGTCGGTCTCCCGCGTATGCGTGCCGGCATCGGCATGGTGCAGGATGTTGAGCCCCTCGGCGTAGGCCGCCATGATGCCGTACTCGATGCCGTTGTGCACCATCTTCACGAAGTGGCCGGCGCCCGACGGGCCGCAGTGGAGATAGCCGCGACCGGCCGTGCCCCCGTCCGAGGGGCGGCCCGGCGTGTCGGTCACGGCACCAGTTCCCGGCGCGAGGGCCGCGAAGATCGGGTCGAGCCGACGCACCGCCGTCGCGTCCCCGCCGATCATCAGGCAGTAGCCACGCTCCAGTCCCCACACGCCACCGCTGGTCCCCACGTCCAGATAGTGGACGCCCCCGAGCCGGAGCTGTTCCGCCCGCCGGAGATCGTCATGGTAGTGCGAGTTGCCGCCATCCACGACGATGTCCTCCGGGCGCAGGAGGGGCGCGAGCGCCGCCAGCTCGCGGTCCACCACCGCCGCGGGGACCATGAGCCAGATGGCGCGGGGCGCAGTGAGGGCCGCTACGAACGCGGCCAGCGAGGACGTTCCGACGGCGCCCTCGTCCCCAAGCGCACGCACCGCCTCGGGATGGACGTCGAAGACCACACATTCGTGACCGGCGCGCATCAGCCGGCGAACCATATTGGATCCCATCCGTCCCAGGCCGATCATGCCAAGCTGCATCGCGCCGCTCCCCTCCCTTGGACCGTCGCCGTTTCCGCCGCCGCGAGCTCGAGCCCGCGAATGGCCGACCCGATGAGTGCCGCGCGCGCCAGGACGACGTGTACCGGGATCTGGGTCAACAGATCGGTCAGCCGCCCCTTCCGCACGAACTGCCGCATGAAGCCCCCCTCCACCAGCGCGGGCAGGATGTGGGCGGGGATTCCGCCGGCGAGATAGACCCCGCCCGTGGCCAGCACCTCCAGCGCGAAGTTGCCCGCTTCCGTGGCGAGGATGGCGATGAAAAGCTCGAGCGCGGCGCGGCTGAGCGGGTCGGGCGGGGAGCGCCGGAGCGCGGCTTCGCCGATGAGCGGCGTGGGGTCCGATGCCGCAGCGAGCGCGGCGGCCAGCTCCGCGGATTCGGTCGCGTGCCCCTGATCGCGAAGAAACCCGTAGAGGTTCGGGATGCCGAGGCCGGAGCATACCCGTTCCCGGCTCACGTGGCCAAACCGCTTCATCAGATGCTTCAACAGATCCGCCTCCAGCTCCGACGCGGGCGCGAAGCCCGCGTGGCCACCCTCCGACGGGCAGGCCCTGTAGCTCACGCCGTCCCACACGAGAAACGCCTCCCCCAGACCAGTGCCCGGCGCCACCACGGCGATGACGCCTTCCCCTGCCGGCCTGCCGGGATTCAGCGTGTGCAGCTCATCCGCCCCGAGCGTGGGTACGGCGATCGCGATGGCGTGGAGATCGTTGAGCAGATGAACCGACTCCAGGCCCAGCTCACGCGCCAACTCGCCCTCGTCGAGTACCCACGACAGATTGGTGACCGTCGAGCGGCCCTCGAGCACCGGGCCAGCCACGTCGAAGCAGGCGCGGTCCACTTCGTACGCGGTGGTGGCCAGGAACGCACGCACGAGCGCCGGGAGGCTCGGGAAGCCGGCGCTCGGGAATTCCGCGCGCAGCAGCGGGGCCCGCGGTCCACGCTCGGGAGAGATGATCGCGAGGTCCGTCTTCGTTCCGCCGATGTCGCCGGCGAGCAGCATGGTTCCGGCCTCCGCAGGTGAACGTTCACCACCGCCCCGTGGTGGATGTATAATGGGTTGAGGAGCCTCACGTGACCGAAGTGGTGCCGTATGCCCCCGGCTGGCCGGGGATTGCTCCACGCTGGACATCGAGCGCGAAGACCGGCGTCGGCACCGCGCTCGGCCGGGCCAGCCGCGTATGGTTTACGGTGAGCCACGGTATTCTCAACGAGGTGTACTATCCCCGGAACGACCAGGCCTGCATCCGCGACATGGGGCTGGTCATTACCGCCGGAGCGCAGTTCGTCTCCGAGGAAAAGCGCCACACCACCCATGCGGTTTCCGCCGCGGCCCCGGGAGTCCCGCTCTATCGCCTGGTAAATACGTGCGATCGGGGCCGCTACCGGATCGAAAAGGAGGTAGTGGCCGATCCGCGTCGCGATACCGTTCTCCAGCACACCCGCTTTGTCCCCCTCCTCGGCACCACTCAGGACTATCGCGTCTTCGTCGTGCTGGCGCCCCACCTGGGCAACGCGGGGAACGGCAACACCGCCTGGCTCGGCGAGTACAAGGGGCGGCCGATGCTGTTCGCCGAGCGGAACGGCCTGGCACTGGCCCTGGCCTGCTCGGCACCGTGGCGGGCGCGCTCGGCCGGATTCGTCGGCGCGTCCGATGGGTGGCAGCAGCTCATGCGCCAGGGTTCACTCGAGACCAGCTACACCCGCGCCGAAAACGGCAATGTCGCGCTCACCGGAGAGATCAGCATGGCCGGCGCCGCAGCCGAGTTCGATCTGGCACTGGGGTTCGGCGACTCGCCGGCGGAGGCCGGGAGCCGGGCGCTGGCCACGCTGTTCGACGGCTTCGAGTCGGCAGCCGCCCGATATCTCGCCGACTGGGAAGACTGGCAATCCGGGCTGCTCCCGCTCGACGCTCTGGCCCCGCGGCGGCGCGACCTGTTTCGCGGGAGCGCGGCGGTGATTCGCTGCCACGAAGCCAAGGCGTTTGCCGGCGCGATCGTGGCCAGCCTTTCCATTCCGTGGGGCCAGGCCAAGGGCGACGACGACCTCGGCGGCTACCACCTCATCTGGCCTCGCGACCTCGTCGAATCAGCGGGCGGGCTCCTCGCCGCCGGGGCGGCGGACGACGCGGTGCGGGTGCTCGATTATCTGCAGGTGACCCAGGAGCCCGACGGCCACTGGCCGCAGAACATGTGGCACGCCGGGACGCCGTACTGGGACGGCATCCAGATGGACGAGACCGGGCTGCCGATCCTTCTCGTGGAGCTCACCCGGCGCGAGAAGGGACTGGCCGAAGGGGAGCTCGAGCGCTTCTGGCCGATGGTTCGGCGCGCGGCGGGGTACCTGGTCCGGAACGGGCCCGTCACGCCGCAGGACCGATGGGAGGAGCAGGCGGGCTACGCGCCGTCCACGCTGGCCGTGGAAGTCGCGGCCCTCCTGATCGCGGCCGAACTGGCGGAAGAGAGCGGGGAGCCGGCCGTGGCGGCGTATCTGCGGGAGACGGCGGACCTGTGGAACTCGAGCATCGAGCGTTGGACGTACGTGAGCGGAGACGAGCTCTGTCGCCGGCTGCACGTGCGGGGCTACTACGTACGCATCGCGCCGGCCGACAGCTCGGATGCGGCCTCGCCGGCCGAAGGCTTCGTGGCGATCAAGCGCCGGCCGCTCGGCGGCCGCACCATGCCCTATGCCCGGGTGGTGAGCCCGGACGCGCTGGCGCTGGTGCGGTTCGGCCTCCGCTCCGCGGCCGACCCGCGCATCGCCGACACCGTCACCGTGATCGACGCGCTCCTCAAGGAGGACGTGCCCGGCGGCCCTGCCTGGCACCGCTACAACGGCGACAGCTACGGCGAGCACGCCGACGGGTCGGCGTTCGACGGCAGCGGCATCGGCCGGCTCTGGCCGTTGCTCACCGGTGAACGGGGACATTTCGAGCTGGCCGCCGGCAGACGGGATGCGGCGGAGCGTCTGCTCGACGCACTCGAGCGGTTTGCCAATGTGAGCGGCCTGCTTCCCGAGCAGATCTGGGATGCGGCGGACCTGCCGGATCATGAGCTCTGGCGGGGGCACCCGACCGGCTCCGCGATGCCGCTCGTCTGGGCCCACGCCGAATACGTGAAGCTGCGGCGCTCGCTCCACGACGGGCGGGTGTTCGACATGCCGGCGCAGACCTACCAGCGCTACGTCGAGGAGGGCACGGCCACACCATACGCGGCCTGGCGCTTCAGCGAGCCGATCCGGACGATGGCGGCGGGGAAGACGCTCCGCCTGGAGACGCTCGCGCCGGCCGAGGTCCACTGGGGCATCGACGGCTGGCGACGGGTGCGTGACCAGCCCACGCGCGATACGGGGCTCGGGGTCCACATCGCCGATCTGCCGACCGCCGATCTGGCCGCCGGCGGCCGGGTGGACTTCACCTTCCACTGGACGGCGGCGGAACGGTGGGAAGGGCGGGACTTCCGGGTGGAGGTGGTGAGCGGCGGGTGACTGCCTCCCTGCGCGGCTACAGCAGACCGGCCGTGGCGAAGCTCAGGAACCGATCGCCGGCAATGATCACGTGGTCGTACAGCGGCAGATCCAGGAGCCGGCCGGCTGCCGCCAGTTGCTGGGTGACCGCCCGGTCCTCGGCACTGGGCGTCGGATCACCGGACGGATGGTTGTGCACCACGATGATGCCGGCCGCCGCCTCGGCGATGGCGGCGCGGAACACCTCGCGGGGGTGTACGAGCGAGCTGTTGAGCAGCCCTCGGGTGACCAGCACCTCGCGCAGCACCTGGCTCTGGCTGTCCAGCGCCAGGAGGTGGAACTCCTCGACCTGCAGGTCACGGAGCCGGTTGTCGAAGAGGTGGACAACGTCTTCCGGCTCCCGGATGCGCGGCAGCGTCGGGCGCTCCTCCCGTGCGGTTCGGGAGCCGAGCTCGAACGCGGCGAGCAGGCGCGCCGCTTTGGTGGGACCCACGCCGGCTGCCCTGAGCAGTTCGGCCCGCGGGCGCTGTGCCAGCCGGCGGAGCGATCCGTCGCTGACCTCGAGCAGGCGAGCGGCCACGTCCAGCACACTCTGGCCGCCCCGCCCTGTCCCGAGGAGCACGGCCAGCAGCTCCGCGGTGGTGAGCGCACCGGCTCCGAGCGACCAGAGGCGCTCGCGGGGGCGATCCGCTGTGGGGAGACGGGCGACGGAGGTGGACACGCCGGCAATGTAGGGTCGGGGGGCGCCAGCATCGGGAGTCAAATCATGCGGGTGGGACGGAAGTCGCGCCCGAGCGCCGCCGCAAACTCCGCGGCCGTGAGGAATCGCTCTTCCGGCCGCTTCGCGAGGGCACGCAGCACCGCCCGTTCGACACCGGGCGGGACATCGGGCCGGACCGTGCGGAGCGGCGACGGGGGGTCGGAGCGGTGCCGGGCGAATACGGCGGCGCGTGTCGCACCCGTGAACGGCGGATCAGCGGTCAGCATCTCGTACAGCACGCAGCCCAGGCTGTAGATGTCCGTGCGGCCGTCGAGGGCCGAGCCCCCGGCCCCCTGCTCCGGGCTGGAGTACTCCGGCACTCCGAGCACGATGCCGGCGGCGGAGAGCCGCTCGCCACCCGCCGCCTCGAGCACGGCCGCGATGCCGAAGTCGGCCACGAGGGCGTGCCCGGCCTCGAGCAGGATGTTCTTGGGCCGGACGTCCCGGTGGATCACCCCCTGCGCGTGCGCATAGGCCAGCGCATCGGCGACGGTGCGCGCAATGGCGACGGCATCCTCGATCGGGAGCTGAACCTCCCTTCCTAGCCGTTGCCGCAACGACTCGCCGCGCACGTACGGCATGACGTAGAACAGGCCGGCGGGACCGGGGCCCGGCGGCATGACACCGGAGTCGTAGAGCTGCAAGATGTGCGGATGGTACAACCGGGCAAGAATGCTGATCTCGAGCCGGAACCGCCGCGCGTCGGTTGCGGTCGCGAGCTCCGGCCGCAGGACCTTGAGGGCGACCGACCGGTCGTACCGCCGATCGCGCGCCAGATAGACGATCGCCGCCGAACCCCGGCCCAGCTCCCGCTCGACGACGTACCGTCCGGCGCTCCCGCCCGCCTCGTCCGGCCGGCGCTCCTCGCGCAGCCGCTCGAGGAGCGCCTCCAGGTCGCGGACCGGGACACCGGGCAACTCTCCGCGCACCCGGCTCTGGTACTCTCTCGCTGCGCGTGAGGCCCCGACCCAATCCCCGCTTTCCGCCAGCCCGCGGACCAGCTCCGTGGCCGCCTTCTCGCCCAGGGGGTCCGCCGCGGCGAGCTGCCGCCGGTAGTCGACCTCCGCCGTGTGCTTCCCATCCGACCTGGCCTGCTCCGCGAGCGTGCGCAGCGCCCGCGCGTACTCCCCCGCGAGCCGAGCGCGTTCGCGCTCCGTCCAGCGCTCGAACTCCGGGGCGTCGGACAGATAGAATCCGTCCAGAAACGGCCCCCGGTACAGCGCCACTGCTCCCGCCAGGTCACCTTGCGCCGTCCGGCTCCCGAAGTCGGCGAGATCACTGCTCACCTTGTCGGGGTCGAGCCGCAGGGGATCAGTACCCAGGATGAGGCCGCCGGGAACCTGGCGTCGGAGCGAATAGAGGAGCTGCTCGAGGGCGTGTCGCGCGTTCTCGGCGGCGCTCTCGGGCCAGAGATAGCCAATGAGCTTGTCGCGACTCGTGCCCCGGTCGCCGGCCGTGGCCAGCAGGGCCAGCAGCGCCAGCCGGCGCCGCTGGGGCGCCACATGGTGGCCATCGCGGTCGAGGAGGGTCAGCCCGCCGAATACATCGAGCCTGAGCATGAGCCTCGAGTGAGCGGAGCGTGATGGTGCGCTGAGCGTCGCCTCTTAGTGTGGGTCGGTGGTTCGGCGGGGGCAAGCTCTCGGCGGCGCGGGCGGGGCCGGACGGAGCGCCCCTCAGAGGCGAGGTCACCATGCGCACCATGCTGACGCTCTCGACGGTCGTTTCCCTCGGCAGCCTGCTCGCGGCCTGTTCGTCGACCCCCACCGGCTCCTCGTCCCCCGCGGACCCCGGAGTCGTCACCGTCGCGCCCAGCGTCGCGGCGCTCGCGCGCGGGGCATCCCTCCGACTCACCGCCGCCGTGAAAGAGGCCGACGGCACGAGCGGGATGCCGTCGGACCTGACCTGGCGGAGCTCGGATCCGGCGATCGCGAGCGTTGCCTCGGGTGGCCTGGTGTTGGGTATCAAGGCGGGGCACGTGCAGATCATCGCCGAGGCTCAGGGCATCACCGGGGCCGCCAGCGTGACGGTGGTGGAGTCCACCGGCGCTCCTCACTGCATCGAGGCGTTGGTCGTGGGGACCGGCGTCCCCGGGAAAGTCCCGAACTGTCGCTAACGCCCGGCCCCTAGGCTCCGGCCGGGCGGAAGTACGGCCGGCTGCCTGCCCCGTGATCGGTCACGTCCCGGACGCCTCGGAGCCCCGGGATCGCCCGACGCAGCGCGGCCTCGACCCCCTGGCTCAGGGTGACGCGCGCCATCCCGCAGCCCTGGCATCCACCGCTCATGCGCAGCACGACCATCCCATCCTGTACGTCCACCACCTCGACCTTGCCGCCGTGCTGGGCCACCCAGTGGTTGATCTCAGTGCGGCACACGTGGTCCGCCACCTGGTACACCGCGTCGTCGTCCGGCAGTCCGGCCGGCGCCGCCGCCGCTACCGGGTCCGGCTGCTCCATCGCCGCGCGGACCGCGTAACGGAGCTGCGCGACCAGATCGCTCCAAGGGGGGGCCGACGCGCTCTTGGTGATGGTCAGCTCGTCCCCGGCTACCACGACTTCCGTGACGCCCGGGGCGCCCAGGAGCGCTTTGGCCACAGGGGCATCGCTCGTGTCGTCACCCGAGGTGTAGCGGCGTACGCCGGACAGGCGGACCGGGCGGCTCAGGACGAGCGTGCACCGGCTGCCGTCCACCGGCTTCGCGATCACCTTCACGGGTGCCGACATGTCGTGAAGTGTGCTGGATCACAGCGGCAGGTCAAGCGGCGTCTCATTTAGAAAGGCAGTTCGGTCACTCCCAGGGCATCAGCACCATGGCATCAGCGCGCAGTCGAGGTCCGCATGCCGCTTTCCCGCCGTGAATTCCTCCGGGTTACTGCCGCCGGCCTCGGGCCGGGTACGGCGCTCGGGTCGCTGGCGGGTCTGGGCGCCAGCCTCACACCCGCGACCGCCCGCGCCCAGCAGCTCCGGATCAAGGACGCCAAGGCCACGCCGAGCGTCTGTCCCTACTGCGCCGTCGGCTGCGCCACGATCGTCCATACGGTGGGCAACGAGATCGTGAACATCGAGGGTGATCTCCGCAGTCCCCACAACCAGGGGACGCTCTGCCCCAAGGGCGCGGCCATCTACCAGCTCCACAAGAATCCCAACCGCGCCACCAAGGTGCTGCACCGGAAGCCGGGCGCCACTAAGTGGGACGAGGTCGAGCTGGACTGGGCAATGGATCGGGTGGCCGAGCTGGTCAAGAAGACCCGGGACGAGACCTTCGTCGAGCGGCTGGAGAACGGCAGGCTGGCGAACCAGACCACCGCCATCCTGGCCGTGGGTGGCGCTACGCTCGACAATGAGTGGAATCATCTGCAGCAGAAGCTGCTGCGGGGGCTCGGCATCGTCGGCATCGAGAACCAGGCCCGAATATGACACTCCTCCAGCGTCCCCGGTCTGGGGACCCGACTCGGTCGCGGCGCGGCGACCACCTATCCGCGCAACATGGAGCAGTCGGACTGCATCGTGTTCGAAGGCTCCAACATGGCGGAGTGCCATCCGGTGGCCTTCCGCTGGCCCATGAGGGCCAAGGTGGAGCACGGGGCCAAGCTCATCCACGTTGACCCCCGCTTTACCCGCACCAGCGCGATGTGCGACATCTATGCGCCCATCCGCGCCGGCGGCGACATCGGCTTCCTCGGCGGTCTGATCAACTACGTCATCAACAACGAACGGTGGAACACCAATTCGTTCTTCCGGGAGTACCTGCTCAACTATACCAACGCCGCCGTCATCATTCGGGAGGACTTCAAGGGCACCGAGGAACTCGACGGGGTGTTCTCCGGCCTCATGAAGTACTCGGGCGGCGCGCCCGAGTGGCCGTACGACGGGTTCCTGGGCGCATACCAGACCGACTCCTGGCAATACGCCCGGCACGGCGAGGAGCAGGGTCAGCCCCGAGGCGGCGAGGAGAACGCGGCCCCCGGCCGGAGCACCGCGCAGCGGCCGGTGCGCCCGGACGAGCCCCTGGATGAGGTGATCCGCTCGCTCAGGAAGCCCGTCCCCCTTCGCGACGACACGCTGCGCAACCCTCGCTGCGTGTTCCAGCTCCTGAAGAGGCACTTCAGCCGCTACACCCCCGAGATGGTGGAGCAGGTGACGGGCTGTCCTCAAGCCACGTTCACCAAGGTCGCCGAGACGATCCTGGAGAACTCGGGACGGGACCGCACCACGTCCTTTGCCTACGCGGTCGCCTGGACTCAGCACACCAACGGGCCTCAAGTGATCGGGTGCTGCGCGCTGCTGCAACTCCTGCTCGGCAACATCGGCCGACCCGGCGGCGGGATCATGGCACTCCGGGGCCACGCCTCGATTCAGGGCTCGACCGACGTGCCGACGCTCTACCACAGCATTCACGGCTACATGCCGGCCCCGTCCGCGCTCAAGGCCCACCAGAGCCTGCGCGAGTACCTGGCCACTGAGGGGACCGCCACCAGCTACTGGGCCAACATGCCCAAGTTCCTGGTTTCCTACTTCAAGTCGATGTACGGGAGCGCGGCCACGCCGGAGAACCAGTTCGGCTACGATTGGCACCCCAAGATCTCGGGCGACCACTCGCACATGCCGATGTTCGTGGCGATGGCGGACGGACGGGTCAAAGGGATGCTCTGCATCGGTCAGAATCCCGCCACCTCGCTCAACGCGGGGCTCGAGCGCAAGGGAATGCGGCAGCTCGAGTGGCTGGTGGTCAAGGACAATTTCCTGATCGAGACCGCCACGTTCTGGAACCGGGCGCCCGAGGTCGAGTCCGGAGACGTGAAGCCGGAGGACATCAAGACCGAGGTGTTCTTCTTCCCCTCGGCCCAGGTTGCCGAGATCGACGGGAGCTTCACCAACACCCAGCGGATGCTGCAGTGGCACTTCAAGGCCGCCGACCCGCCGGGCCAGTGCCGCTCCGATCCCTGGTTCACGCACCAGTTGGCCCTCCGGCTGAAGCGACTCTACGCCGACAGCGCCCTGCCCCGCGACGAAGGCTTCAAGAAACTGACGTGGGACTTCGACCCCGATGACCCCTCGAAGGAGAGCATTCCGGGCGAGCCCGACCTGAAGAAGGTGCTGCGGGAGATCAACGGCTACTACACGGGCGATCCGACCCGCCATCTCGCCGGGTTCGACGAGCTGAAGGATGACGGATCCACCACCTGCGCGTCGTGGATCTACTGCGGCGTCTACCCCGCGGCGGACCGCAATCTCGCCGCGCGGCGCGAGCCCGATCCGCCCGGCGTGCCCGGCGCCGAGCTCAACTGGGGCTGGGCCTGGCCGGCCAACCGGAGAGTGCTGTACAACCGAGCCTCGGCCGATCCCCAGGGCCGGCCGTGGAGCGAGCGGAAGAAGTGGGTGTGGTGGGATGGGAAGCAGTGGACCGGCTACGACGTCCCCGACTTCTCCCTCACCAAGGCGCCCTCAGCCCCAGGTAACCCCAAGGGCATCGGCCTCGACGCCTTCTCGGGCCGGCAGCCGTTCATCATGATCCCCGACGGGACCGGCTGGCTGTTCAACTCCTCGGGCCTGCTCGACGGCCCGTTCCCCACCCATTACGAGCCCGCCGAGTCGCCGGTGCGGAATGCGCTGTACCGCCAGCAGAGCAGCCCGGTGCTCAAGTACTGGAAGCACGATGGCAATCCGCTCGCGAGCGTGGGCGATCCGCGCTTCCCCTACGTGATCACCACCTACCGGCTGACGGAGCACTATCTCTCCGGCGTGATGAGCCGGTGGAACCCCTGGCTCGCGGAGCTGATGCCGGAGCTGTTCATCGAGCTGTCGCCCGAGCTCGCGGCCGAGAAGGGCATCCGCAACACCGATTGGGTGCGGATCAGCTCGCCGAGGGCGCACATCCGGGCCAAGGCGCTGGTGACCCGCCGCATGCGGCCGTTCCGGCTCGGCGGCAAGATCGTCCACCAGGTCGGCATGCCGTGGCACTGGGGCTGGGAGGGCGTCGTCACCGGCGACGTCACCAACACGCTGACCGCCATGGTCGGCGATCCCAACGTGAGCATCCACGAGGGCAAGGCGTTCGTGTGCAACGTGGAGAAGGCCTGATGCCCGAGCCCATGGGGTTCTACACGGACACCACCGTCTGCATCGGATGCAAGGCGTGCGAGGTCGCGTGCAAGGAGTGGAACCAGCTCCCCGCGACCGGCGGCGGCCGGCACGAGATGAGCGGCGACAGCTACGACAACACCCAGCGGCTGGACGGCATCCACTGGCGGCACGTCAAGTTCGTCGAGCAGTTCAGCGAGGACCGGAACGACGGCCGCTGGCTCATGATGAGCGACGTGTGCAAGCACTGCGTGCGCGCGCCCTGCCTGGAGGTCTGCCCGACGGGTGCCATCATCCGGACCGAGTTCGACACGGTGGTCATTCAGTCGGACGCCTGCAACGGCTGCCGGCTGTGCATCGCGGCCTGCCCCTTCGGCGTCATCGACATCAACCCCGCGTCCGATACCGCCCAGAAGTGCACGCTGTGTTACGACCGGCTCCAGGTCGGGATGGAGCCCGCCTGCTCCCAGGCGTGCCCCACCGATTCGATCCGGTTCGGCACCATCCGCGAGCTCAAGCAGCAGGCCGAGACACGGGTGCGCCAGCTCCACCAGCTCGGGGAGCGCCGGGCCCGGCTGTACGGGGCGGACCAGAAGTTCCTGGGCGGGCTCAACTCGTTCTATCTCCTGGTGGACGAGCCGGAGACGTACGGCCTCCCCCGATCGCCCCGGATGCCCACCCGCAACCTGCTCCCCAGCGCGCTCCTCTCGACCGCGGGTGCCGTGGTGATCGCGCTGCTCGGGCTCGTCGGACTGAGGAAGCGGCTGATGGACGACCGTGCCGAGCCGCGGGAGGACGCCGATGTCTGACACCTTCTTCACCGGCTCGCCGCACTGGGCGTGGTGGATCATTTTGTACTTCTTCATCGGCGGGATCGCCGGCGGCGCGTTCTTCCTGTCGGCGCTGCTGCACCTCTTCGGTCGCCCGGTGGACCGGCCGCTCGTGCGACTCGGCTACTACAGCGCGTTCGTGGGGGTGATCCTGAGCGGGTTCCTGCTCACGATCGATCTCGACCGGCCGCTGCGGTTCTGGCACATGCTGATCGAGTCCAACACCGGCCGGCCGATGTTCAAGGCGTGGGTGCCGATGTCGGTTGGGTCGTGGGGGCTGCTGCTCTTCGGGCTCTTCGCCTTTCTGGCGGCGCTCACTGCGCTGAGCGAGGACCGGCCGGACGTGAAGTGGCTGCAGTCGGCGCCGGTTCGGGCGCTCCGCGGGCGCGGGGCGGCCGCTACCATCGCGGTGCTCGGCAGCCTCTTCGGCTTTTTCCTGGCCGGATATACGGGGGTGCTCCTCGCGGTCACCAACCGGCCCATCTGGGCCGACTCGACGCTGCTCGGGCTCCTGTTCCTGGTGTCCGCCGCCTCGACCGGCGCGGCGACGCTGATCCTGCTCGCGGCCTGGCGGAGAGCGGGCCACCCGGCATCGCTGGACTGGCTCGGCTGGTTCGATCGCCGGGTGCTGGTGCTGGAGCTGCTGGTGCTGATCGCCTTTCTCATCACGCTGGGGTCCGTCGCCCGGGCATTCCTCAACTGGTGGGGCGTGCTTCTGCTGGTCGGCGTGGTCGGGATCGGCATCGTGGTGCCGCTCCTGATGGAGCGGGGGCACAAGGTGCGGGCGCCCCGGCATCTCGTCCGGAGCGCCGCCCTTGTCCTGCTCGGGGGCTTTCTGCTCCGCGTGGTGGTGCTGCTCTCGTCCAACCAGATCCATGTGCTGGGCTCGGGAGTGACGGGCCGGTGAGCCGACGCGCATGCGCAGCGATCCTCCTGCTCCCGCTGATCGGCGCGGCCGCCTGCGCGAGCCCGGAGGCGAGCCGCACCCGCGGTGGCGGTCCGGGTGCCGATGTGGGAAATCGCACCCCGACGGTCGAGATGCATGGCGGCGCTCGACCCTATTACAAGACGCCGTGCGTCACCGAGCCGGTCGACTGCACGGGACCACCCGCGGTCTTCGGAGCGACTCCATCTCACGACTAGACGAGCTCGAGCGGCAGCGGCCCGAATGGCAGGCGTGGCTGCGGCTGCTGGCGGAAGTGGAAGACGCGCTGGATGAGGACGCCGCGCGCTCGCCATTCGCTGATCTGGAGCCCGGCCCCTCGGCCGGCGCGCCGCTGCTGCACGGCCGGGAGCTGGTGGTTGACGCGGCCCGGCTGCAGCGGCTGGTGCATCGCCTCGCGTCGTTGGCATCGCTCCGCAAGTATCGGCCGTCGCGCGCCGAGGCCATCGCGCTGCTGCAGGCCGCGGTACGGCAGGATCGCGCCGGCATCGAGGCGCTCGCGCTCGCGGCCGGCGTCGAGCCGGCGGCGCTCGGTCCCGTGGCCGAGCTGGCGGCCCTTCCATCGCTGCACGCCTGCCGCCGCCAACTCGAAGCGAGTGCGCCCGCCCACTGGCCGCACGGCCTCTGCCCGATCTGTGCCGGTGGACCGGTGCTGGTGGAGCACCGCGGCCTCGACCGGAGCCGCTGGGCGCGGTGTGGCCGCTGTGGCGGGGCGTGGGAGGCGGAGTGGCTGCGCTGCCTTTATTGCGGGGAGCGGGAGCACGAGCGGCTGGGCTCGCTGGTGCCGGAGGATGGAGGCGACGTGCTGAAGGTCGAGACCTGCGCCAGTTGCCGGGGATACGTCAAGTCGATGGCCACCCTTCTGCCGATCCGGCCGTTCGAGCTGCTGCTCCGGGATCTGGAGACGGTCGAGCTCGATCTCGTCGCGCTGGATCGGGGATACCACCGGCCGGCGGAGCGCGTCACCCCGCTCGAGATACGGGTGGTGGCCCGCGGCGCCCGGCCGGTCCCGGGCGCCGTGCTGGACATCCCGACGTGACCGCGCCGACTCCTCCGCCGGTCCCCGGCCGGCCGGCCGAGATCTGCCGTCGGCTCCTGGCGGCGCTCGACGCATCCGAGGGGCGCCGGCGGCGGCGCAAGCGCAATACCACGCCCGACGCCATCGGAATGGCGGTCAAGCGGCGCCTGCTGGAAGAGACCGTGCGGGATGATCCCGAACCGGAGGACTACGAGGGCTGGCTGGTAGAGCAATGCGTTGCGGCGGAGTCCGTTCCGAGCGGGCCGATCAGGGCCATGGCGCTCGACGTCCTCGGCGAGTGGCGGCTGGCGCAGGCGTCGGGAATGTTCCGGAGCTGGCTCGAACAGGGCGCGCCGTCGGACGACGCGGGTCAGGGCGCGGACTTCACCGCCCCACCCCGTGACACTTCTTGTACTTCTTCCCCGATCCGCACGGACACGGATCGTTCCGCCCCACCTCCGGCACCGCCGCCGTCGCGCGTCCCACGGGACCCAGGGAACTGCTGAGAGCTGCTGCCGGCGCCGCGGGCATGACCCGAGGGGGCGCCCCCATGAAGAGATCGTCGGCCCCGCTCGTGGCCGCCGCCGGGTGGCTCGCGGCCACCGGCGTGGGCGGCGGCATCGGCCGGCGTGCCTGCGGCTCCGCCCGGGGTTCCGCGCTCACCTGGATCTTGAGGAACCGCTCGGTGAACGTGGACTGGATATCGCGCATGAGGTCTTCGAACATGTCGAAGGCCTCGCGCTTGTACTCGATCAGCGGGTCCTTCTGGCCCCACGCCCGGTACTGGATGGCGTTCCGGAGCTGGTCGAGGTCGTACAGGTGGTCCTTCCAGCGCTCGTCGAGCACCGCGAGCATGACCTGCGACAGGACCTGCGCGTCCACGTCGGGGATGCCGATGGTGCGGCCGAAGTCGGCGAGGTAGTCGATCTTCCGGCGGAAGCTCTCCTCCCCCTCCGCCTTGACCAGCTCCACCATCTTCTCGAGACCCGGCGTCAGCTCGGCATCGGTGAGCGCGTCCACCGTGACCAGGTACTGCAGCGTGAGCGCCTCGCGCAGCCCGCCGCGGTCCCACTCCTCGGGCCGCTCCGCGGTGGCCAGGAACTGGGTGACCGCGCGCTCGAGTGCGGCCTCGATCATCCGTCGCGCCTCCGCCTTGAGCTCCTCGCCCCGCTCGAGCGCGAACAGCCGGAGCGAGTAGACCACCTCGCGCTGCTGGTTCATCACGTCGTCGTACTCGAGCAGCCGCTTCCGGCTCTGGAAGTTCTGCAGCTCGACCCGCTTCTGCGCCTGCTCGATGGCCCGGGTGACCAGGCCCCCGGTGATGACCTCGCCCTCCTCGGCCCCGCTCTTGTCCATCCAGCGCGCGATGCGGTCGGAGCCGAACAGCCGCATCAGATCGTCCTCGAGTGAGAGGAAGAAGATGCTCTGGCCCGGATCGCCCTGGCGGCCCGAGCGGCCGCGGAGCTGCCGGTCGATGCGGCGCGACTCGTGGCGCTCGGTGCCGATGATCTGGAGCCCCGCCTCCGGCTGCTCGAGGTCGAGCGCCTTGTCGAGTTTGATGTCGGTGCCGCGGCCGGCCATGTTGGTGGCGATGGTGATCGCCGCCCGCTGCCCCGCCCCGGCCACGATCTCCGCCTCGCGCTCGTGATACTTGGCGTTCAGCACCTCGTGCTTGAGGCCGCGCCGCTTGAGCTGCCGCGAGAGCGTCTCCGACACGTCCACGTTCACCGTGCCGATGAGGATGGGCCAGCCGAGCGCGTGGAGCCGGTCCACTTCGGCGATGATCGCGTCGTGCTTTTCCTTCCGGGTCTTGTAGATCCGGTCGGCCTGGTCGTCGCGCCGGATCGGGCGGTGGGTGGGGATGACGCTCACCTCGAGCCCGTAGATCTGGAAGAACTCCGTCTCCTCGGTTTCGGCCGTGCCCGTCATGCCGGCGAGCTTGTCGTACATCCGGAAATAGTTCTGGATGGTGATGGTGGCGAAGGTCTGGGTCTCCGCCTTCACCTGCACCTGCTCCTTGGCCTCCACGGCCTGGTGCAGCCCGTCCGCCCAGCGCCGGCCCGTCATGATACGGCCGGTGAACTCGTCCACGATCATCACCTGGCCGTCCTGCACGAGGTAGTCCACTTCCTTCTCGTAGAGGACATGCGCCTGGAGCAGCTTGTGGACGATGTGCAGCTTCTCGCTCTTGATGGCGTAGTCGGCCTCGACCTGCCGCCGCCGCTCGATCCGTTCCTGTGGGGAAAGCGCCTCGTCCTTGTCGATCCGGTGGATCTCCTCCGAGATGTCCGGCACCATGAAGAACTCGGGATCGTCGGGCGACATCGCCTCCGCGCCCCGGTCGGTCAGGTGGACCGAATGGCCCTTCTCGTCGAGCACGAAGTAGAGCGTGTCCTCCAGGTCGCGCATCCGCTGCTGCTTCATCGGCAGCTTGCGGTCGGCGATGGCATCCAGCTCCATCCGCTGGATCAACTGCTTGATGCCCGTTTCGTTCGTCAGCTTGAGCAGCCGCTTGTTCTTCGGCATGCCGAGCTGCGCCTGGTACAGCTTGAGCGCGGCGTCCTGGCGGGTCTTCTCGTCTTCGAGCAGCCGTTCGGACTCGGCAAGCAGGGTGTTCACCACGCCGGTCTGCTTCCGCACCAGCTCCGCCACCTGGCGATTGAACGCGGCGTACTTGTCGTCCGCCTCGTTGCCCACCGGCCCCGAGATGATGAGCGGAGTGCGGGCCTCGTCGATGAGGATCGAGTCCACCTCGTCGATGATGGCGTAGGCGTGCTCCCGCTGCACCCGCTGCTCCAGCGAGAACACCATGTTGTCACGGAGATAGTCGAAGCCGAACTCGTTGTTCGTGCCGTAGGTGATGTCGGCCAGGTAGGCGGCACGCCGCTCGGGCGAGGACGGCTCGGTATCGTCGAGGCAGGCGACGGTGAGCCCGAGATAGCGGAACACGTGGCCCATCCACTGCGAGTCGCGCCGGGCCAGGTAGTTGTTGACGGTGACCAGATGCGCCCCTCGGCCCGCGAGCGCGTTGAGGTAGAGCGGGAGCGTGGCCACGAGGGTCTTGCCCTCGCCCGTGGCCATCTCGGCGATCCGGCCCTGATGCAGCACCAGGCCACCGATGAGCTGCACGTCGTAGGGCACCATGTCCCAGACGAGGTCGTGGCCCATCACCGGCACCGTGGTGCCCAGCAGCCGGCGGCAGGCCTCCCGCACGGTCGCGAACGCCTCGGGGAGCAGCTCGGCGAGGCCTTCCGCGAGCGCCTTCTTGTAGGCGGTCTCGATCTCCTGGAACCGGCGCTCCAGCCCCTCGCGCTCGTCGGGATCGGCGCAGCCGTGCTTGGCCTCGCGGACCTCCTCCAGCTCGGCCTTGAGCGTGCCGGTCCGCTCCGCCAGCCGCGCGCGGAATACGGCGGTCTGGGCCTTGAGCTCGTCTTCGCTCAGGGCCGCCAGGCGCTCCTCTTCGGCGTGGATGGCATCCACGGTCGGCTGGATGCGCTTGCGCTCGCGGTCGAACCGCGTGCCGAAGACCGTGGTGATCAGATTCTTTATCATGCTCCGTCCAAATATAAGCGGTGCCGGGCCACATACTCCGCCACCCGATCGGGCACCCAGTAGCGGATCGAGCGGCCCGCCCGGACCCGTTCACGGATATCCGTCGCCGAGATCTCCACGGCGGGGACCTCGACGCCGGCCGAAATCAGGGACGACGGGGGCACCGGGATCCCGGCCCGGGCGAACACGACGATCCTCGCCAGCCCCGGCAGCGCAGCGGCATCATGCCAGGCCTCGAGTTCCAGGGCGGCATCGGACCCCAGCAGCAGGGTGAAGGCGGCCCCCGGCTCGCGCACGCGTAACGCCCGGAGCGTTTCGGCCGTGTAGGACGGCCCCGGACGGCCCAGCTCGATCGGCTCCACGGCGAGCTTCGGCGCGCCCGCCACGGCCAGCTCGAGCATGGCGGCCCGGTCGGCGGCGGGCGCGGCGTGAAGCCCGCGCTTGAACGGCTGCTCGCGAGCCGGCATATAGCGCAGCTCGTCCAGCCCCAGCCGTTCGGCCGCCGCCTGGCCCGCGATCAGGTGGCCGTGATGGATCGGGTCGAACGAGCCGCCGAAGAGCCCGATGGCGCGAGTGGAGGAGGAGGTGGCCGGCATCGGGCGCTACCCGGCGCGGGATCTGTGATCCCCGCGCCTCACGACGCCGCCGGCTCGGCCGGGCAGGCCTTCCCCGCTCCCGGCGCGCCCGAATGAAACCGCCGGATGTACCCGCAGGTCTCCGCCACATCCTCCTTGTAGCCGAGGGTGCGGTAGGCCTGCACCAGCCGGATTAGCGCGTCCGGCGCCACCTTGCTTCGGGGATAGGTCGCGACCAGGTCCTTGAGGTACAGGATCGCCGAGTCGTAGGCCTTGAGCCGCATGTAGTAGAGCGCCGACCGATACTCCTTGTAGGCGAACCGCTCCTGCAACGCCTCGATCCGCTCCTGCGCCCGCTTGGCGGGTGTGCCTCCGGGATACCGGTTGAGGAGCTCCTGGTACGTCGCGAGCGCGGTCTGGCCGTACGACGGGTCGAGCTCGGGCTTCCGCCACAGATCGGCGTAAGCGTCGCCGGCCCGGAGGAGCGCCTCGGGCGCGAGGGGGTCGTTCGGCGTATCGTCGGATACTTTGCGAAACTCGCGCGCGGCTTCCAGATTGCTTCCCAGCGCCAGCTGCGCCTCTCCCAGGAACAGGTGTGCCTGAGCGCTCCGGGGATCTCCGGGGGGAAGCTCGAGCAGCACCCGCTGGAGGTTCTTGGCGGCGTCACCCCACTTGCCTCGGCGCACCGCGTGCATCGACTGGGTCCAAAGCGAGTCGATGGCGCCGCGGCTCGCCGTCTCCGACACGGCGGAGACGGGGGTCGGGGCGGCCCGCGCCGGCGCCCTCGCGCCGCCGCACGCGCCCGCTCCCGCCAGCAGAAGCAGCCAGGCACTTCGATGGATCATTGCACTCCCGTGCGGACCGTATCGCCCGCGGATGATGACGTTCCCAGTGTCCCGAGGCGGGCCGCCGCCGCCTGCCCCATCGAATCGGCGGTCCCGCCCGAGACTACCGTCTGAAAGGCGAGGGCAGCGGCCAGGGTGTCCCCCTGCGTGAGCCGTTCCGCCCCATACCTGAGGAGGGCGCGCCGGCCCGTCGCGCTGGCCGAATCCACCCGGGCCGACTCGGCGAACCAGAGCGCCGCGCTCTCCGGCTGCCCGGCGGAATCGGCCCGGACACCCAGCGCGTAGGCGCAGTCGGCAACGCCGCGCCCGGCCGGTGCACGCACGCTGCTGTCGCGGCTGCGGCGGAGCACCGCCCGGTATTGGAGCAGTGCCTGTCCGCACCCGGTCGTTGCCTCCAGGGCACGGCCATACACGGTGAGCAGCGAATCGACCGACCCTGACGTGGGAGCGGCCGCGAGGGCCTGCGGCAACACGGCCGCCGCCTCGGCCGAGTCCATGCCGGGCTGGGCAAGCAGCAGGAGCGCATACCGGCCGGTGGGGCGCTCGGGCGCCACCGCGGCGAGGCCGGCAAGGACGTCCCGGAGCACGTCCGCGTTCCCCTCCCGCTCCGCCGCGCGGGCCACGTTCTCCAGTCCTTCCGCGGCCTCACCGGCCCGGGTGGGATCCTGTCCGGCAAGCCGCGAATACGCCTCGGCCGCCTGGCGCAGCTCGCCGGCATGTAGTGCTGCGGCGCCGGTCTTGGCCGATATGCCCGCGTGGTCTCCGGACACCAGCCGGTACTGGCTCAGGGCCGCGGACCAGTCCTCCTGACCGTATGCCTCATCGCCCAGCCGCTCGTGGTCGCGCACACCACCGCAGGCGGCCACAGCCAGCAGCACAATCGCGAGCCCGCCCCGTGCGCCGCTCCAGCTCACCCGCCGGTGCGTCCCAGCATCGCCAGGTAGGCCTCGACCCGCGCGTTCTCCGGCCGGCGGGCGAGGCATGCGCGCCAGACGTCGCGGGCACCGACGCCATCACCGGAAAGGAAGTGGGCGAGACCCAGCGCCGCTTCGGCATCCACGAAGTTGGGCCGGGCGAGCAGCACCGCTTCCAGCGCCTCCCGGGCCTCGAGCGGGCGGCCGGCCTCGAGCATCACCCGCGCCATCCGGTAGCGCAGGTCATGGAAGCCCGGGCCGAGCTCGAGGGCGCGCTCGTACTGCTCGATGGCCCGGCCCAGCGCCCCCGCTTCGGCGTAGGCGTCCGCCAGCTCGGCGTGCTGGTTGGCCAGCCGACCGACCACCGGCGCCGGCAGTCCCTCACTGGGCGGCGCCACGCTCTCGGCGGCCCGGCGGAATGCCTCCTCGGCCTCGTGGGAGCGGCCCAACTCGCTCAGTATCAGCCCCTGGTGAATCAGCGCCTCGAGGTAGCGTGGGTTGAGCTCGAGCGCGCGGGCAAACTGGACCAGTGCCTCCTCGGGGCGGCCGAGCAGCGAGAGCGACACGCCGATGAGATGGTGCACGTCCGCGAACGCACGTCCGGTGGCGACGATCTCCTCCAGGAGGTAGATCGCCCCGTAGTAATCCTGCACCGTGAACCGGTCGCGCGCGCGGGCCAGGAGCCGCTCAGTCTGTCCGGCCATGGGCCTCCTGGAACCAGGCGACGAAGCGCCGGATCCCCTCGGGGAACGGCGTGCGGGGCGCGTACCCGAGCACCGCTCCCGACTTGGTGAGGTCGGCCGCGGTGCGCTGCACGTCGCCCGGCTGCATCGGCGCCCACTCCACCCGCGGCACGATTCCAAGCGCCGCGGCGATCTCGTCGAGCATGGTGCCGGTGGCGACGACGCGGTTGCCGCCCAGGTTGAACGGTTCCATGCCGACCGGCGCGGTCGAGGTCCAGTCGATGGCCGCGGTCACGCCGGCGACGATATCGTCACAGTAGGTGTAGTCGCGCGCCTGGGTGCCGTCGCCGAAGAGCGTGATCACCTCCCCGGCCACCAGGCGCCGCGCGAACGCATGGATGGCCAGGTCCGGCCGCTGCCGCGGACCGTAGACGGTGAAGAACCGGAGCGCGGCGCTCCGGAAGCCGTAGACCGGAGCCACCGCCCGCAGCAGCAACTCGGCCGCGCGCTTGGTGGCCGCGTAGGGCGACACCGGCTCGATGGCCGCTGCGTCTTCCCGAAACGGCACCGGGGTGCTGTCGCCGTATACCGACGATGACGACCCGAGCGCGATCCGTGACACGCCGGCCCGCCGCGCCGCCTCGAGCACCGCGGCGGTACCCGCGACGTTCATCTCGGCATAGCCGACCGGATCGGCGAGCGACGGACGGACCCCCGCCCGCGCCGCCAGGTGCACGATCACCGTGTCCGGGGTGAGGCAGGCGCGGAGCGCGTCCACGTCGCGCATGTCCTGTTCGTGGAACGTGAACCCCGGGAAGGCTGCCGCCGTCCGGAGGTTCCGCTCCTTCATGGCCCGGGAGTAGAACGGATCGAAGTTGTCGATCCCGACCACCTCGTCGCCCCGGCGCACGAGTGCTTCGACCAGATGGGACCCGATGAACCCCGCCGCGCCGGTGACGAGGACACGGGTCACCGACGCGACCGCCCGATGCCATGGTACTCGAAGCCAAGCGCGGTCATGCGGTCGGGATCGTAGAGGTTGCGCCCGTCGATCAGGAGCGGCCGGCGCAGCAGCTTCCGCACGCGCTCGAAGTCCGGATTCCGGTAGACCAGCCATTCGGTCATGACCAGCAGCGCGTCGGCGCCATGGGCCGCGCTGTACGGGTCGGCGCAGTACATGACGCGGTCGCCGAAAATGGCGCGAGCCGAGTCGGTGGCCTTGGGGTCGTGGGTCTGCACCCGGGCTCCGGTCTCGAGCAGGCCGTCGATCAGCGGGATCGTCGGGCTCTCCCGCATGTCGTCGGTCTCCGCCTTGAATGCGAGCCCCCAGATTCCCACGCTCTTCCCGCTCAGGTCCTTGCCCAGGTACTTGAGCGTCTTGTGCAGCACCACCCGCTTCTGGGCCTCGTTGACGTCTTCGACCGCCTTGAGCACGTCGAGCGAGAGCCCGAGGGCATCGGCGGTGTGGATGATCGCCTTCACGTCCTTGGGAAAGCAGGAGCCGCCGTAGCCCGGGCCGGGATAGAGGAAGGCGCGCCCGATCCGCTGATCGGAGCCGATGCCGAGCCGCACGTTGTTCACATCGGCCCCGACCAGTTCGCAGAAGCGCGCCATCTGGTTCATGAACGAGATGCGGGTGGCGAGCATCGCGTTGGCCGCGTACTTGGTGACCTCGGCCGAGGCGATATCCATGAAGAGGACGCGATTGCCGCCCTGCCGGGTGAAGGGGGCGTAGAGCTCGCCCATTACCGCCCTGGCCTCCTCGTCGTCCACCCCGATCACGACGCGGTCGGGCTTCATGAAGTCCTCGATGGCGGCGCCTTCCTTGAGGAACTCCGGGTTGGAGCAGACGGCGAACGGTTGCTGCGTCTCGGACCCGACCGCCGCGCGTACCTTTTCCGCCGTGCCGACCGGCACCGTGGACTTGGTGACGACCACCTTGGAGTCATTCATGTTGCGGCCGATCTCCCGCGCCACGGCGAGCACGTGCTGCAGATCGGCCGAGCCGTCCTCGCCCGGCGGGGTGCCGACGGCGATGAACACGACCCGGGCGGCCCGCACCGCGGCCGGCAGATCGGTGGTGAACGTGAGCCGCCCCTCCTCCTGATTCCGGCGCACCATGGGCTCGAGGCCCGGCTCGTAGATCGGGATCTCGTTCTGCTGCAGACGTCCGATCTTCTCCGCGTCCTTGTCGACGCAGATCACGTCGTTGCCGGTCTCCGCCAGGCAGGCGCCGGCCACCAGGCCGACGTAGCCGCTTCCGATCACCGCCACGTGCATGTCAGGCTTCCTTGGGCAGGGCGTTACGGGTATCGACCACCAGTTGTGCGTTCCGCTGGATCATCCGGTAGTCCACCGCCGTGTGATCGGTGACGATCATGACGCAGTCGGCGGCCGCGACGGCTTCGGGCGTGAGCGGCACGGAGCGGAACTCGCGCCCGTCCTCGGAAAAGGCCGCCACATGCGGGTCGAAGTAGCTCACCCGGGCCCCCTGGCCCTCCAGCAGGCGGATGATGTCCAGCGCCGGGCTTTCCCGGATGTCGTCGATGTCGCGCTTGTAGGCGATGCCCAGCACCAGCACCGAGGCGCCCCGGACCGCCTTGCCCTGCCCGTTCAACGCCTCGGCCACCTTCCGGACCCAGAACAGCGGCATCTCCGTGTTGAGCTCGCCCGCCAGGTCGATGAAGCGGGTCTTGTAGTTGAGTCCGCGCATCTTCCAGGCGAGATAATGCGGGTCGATCGGAATGCAGTGGCCGCCGAGCCCGGGACCCGGCAAGAACTTCATGAAGCCGAACGGCTTGGTTGCCGCGGCCTCGATGACCTCCCAGACGTCCACGCCGAGCTTGTCGCACACGATGGCCATCTCGTTGACCAGCCCGATATTGACGCTGCGGAACGTGTTCTCGAGCAGCTTCACCAGCTCGGCGGCATCCGTGGTCGAGACCGGCACGAGCGTGTCGATGGCCGGCTCGTACAGCGCCATCGCCACGCGGCGGCAGTCGGCGGTGATGCCACCCACGACCTTCGGCGTGTTGCGGGTGCCGTACCGGGGATTGCCCGGATCCACGCGCTCGGGGCTGAAGGCCAGGAAGAAATCCTCCCCCACCGTGAGCCCCGTGCTCTCCAGCGCGGGCAGCAGGATCTCGCGCGTGGTCCCCGGGTAGGTGGTGCTCTCGAGGATGATGGCCTGGCCGCGCCGGAGCGCCCGCTTCACGGCCTCGGTCGCGGCCACGATGTAGCTGACGTCCGGGTCCTTGAACTTGGAGAGCGGCGTCGGCACGCAGATGGACACCGCGTCCGGCTCGGCCAGCCGGGCCGTGTCCGTGGTGGCGCTGAGCCGCCCGGCACCCACCGCGGCCTGAAGCTGGGCGTTGGTCACGTCCTTGACGTGCGACCGGCCCGCGTTGATGCCGTCCACCACCTTCTGCTGCACGTCGAATCCGAGCACGCGGTAGCCGGCGTTCGCCAGCTCGACGGCCAGCGGAAGGCCGACGTAGCCGAGCCCCACGATGCCGAACAGCGCCTCGCGCCGTTCGGCCCTGGCGATCAGGTCCTGGGCGATGCTCATGGGTAGAACTCCAGTACGGCGTCGATCACGGTTTGCTGCTGTGGCTCGGTCAGCTCGGGAAACACGGGCAGCGAGATGACCTGGGCCGATGCCGTCTCGCTCACCGGAAAGCTGCCGGCGGCGTAGCCGAGATGGGCAAAGCAGGGCTGCAGGTGCAGCGGCAGCGGATAATAGATTGAGCTCCCGATGCCCTTCGCGCGCAGGTGGGCCTGCAGCTCGTCCCGCCGGGGCACGCGGATCGTGTACTGGTTGTAGATGTGCTCGTTGGCCGGGTCGGTGCGCGGCGGGCACACCGCGGGATGGGCGACGAACGCCTCCGTGTAGCGGGCCGCATGACGGGCGCGGGCCGCGCTCCAGCCGGCCAGATGGGGCAGCTTGGCCAGCAGCACCGCGGCCTGCAGCGTATCGAGCCGGCTGTTGAACCCGACTTCGTCATGGTAGTACTGCCGGCTGCCGCCGTGCAGGCGCAGGCGCCCGAGCCGCCCGGCGAGCGACGCGTCCTGCGTCACCATCATCCCGCCGTCGCCGAAGGCCCCCAGGTTCTTGCTGGGGAAGAAGGACAGCGTGCCCACGGTGCCGAGCTCGCCGGCGACGCGCCACGCGCCGTCCACCTTGCGCCGCGCACCGATCGCCTGCGCGGCATCCTCGATGAGGGCGATGCCGTGCCGCTCGGCGATCGGCACCAGCGCCTCCATGGCGGCCATCTGGCCGAAGAGGTGGACCGCGATGATCGCGCGCGTCCGGGGAGTGACGGCTGCCGCCACCGCCGCCGGGTCGAGGTTGAAGGTATCGGCCTCGATGTCCACGAATACCGGCGTCCCGCCGGCGTTGTGGATGGCGCCGGCGGTGGCGAAGAAGGTGAACGGGGTGGTGATGATCTCGTCGCCCGGCTTGAGATCGAGCGCCCGGAGCGCGAGAAGCAGGGCGTCGGTGCCGCTCGCGCAGGCGATCGCGTGGGCCGCGTGCGAGAGCCGGGCCACGGCGGCCTCGAGCTCCGTCACCTCGGCACCCATGATGAAGGCCTGGCGCTCGATCACGCGCATGACGGCCGCGAGCACCTCGCCCTCGACACTACGATACTGCGCCACCAGGTCGAGCAGTGGTACGTTCACCGGAGCGGTCCATGTGAAAGCCAGCGTTCAAGGCGGAACCCACGGCAGCCGTGCAACTTAGCCGCCGCGGACGGGTGGGTCAATCTGGCGGAGGAGCACTCCATCCTCCTGGTACCGGGCCCCGCAGGCGTCACACACGCCGCTGCCGTCCACGGACAACTGGAGACGGACACCGCATTGACACATCCACCCCACCCGCCGCGCCGGCACGCCGACCATCACGGCGAAGGCCGGCACCACGCCGCGGACCACCGCACCGGCTCCGATGAAGCAGAACTCGCCCAGGGTGGCGCCGCAGATGATGGTGGCATTGGCCCCGATCGAAGCGCCGTGGCGGACGAGCGTGGGCCGGTATTCCGACCGGCGCGGGACGTGGCTCCGGGGATTGGTGACGTTGGTGAACACGCAGCTCGGGCCGCAGAAGACGTCGTTCTCGAGGGTGACGCCTTCGTAGATGGAGACGTTGTTCTGCACCTTCACGTTGTCGCCGAGCCGGGTACCGTTCATCACCACGACGTTCTGCCCCAGGTTGCAGCGCTCGCCGATCACGGCCCCGGGCATGATGTGGCAGAAATGCCAGATCTTCGTCCCAGCGCCAATGGTGGCGCCGTCGTCGATGTAGCAGGATTCGTGGGCGAAGTAGTCAGGCATGGTCGTGGTTAGTCGTGAGTCGTGAGTCGCGTGGCATGGGTCGTGAGCTGGTCGCCAGGCTCCCGGGCCGTACACTCACGGCTCACGACCCCGTGACTCAGGACTCCCCACCGAGATACTCCCCTCGCGCGCCGATCAGCTTCACCTCGGGCTCGAGCCGCACGCCGGCGCGAGCCTCCACCTGCCGCTGGACGAGCTCGATCAGCCCGCGCACGTCCGCGGCGGTCGCTCCGCCGGTGTTCACGATGTAGTTGGCGTGCACCGGCGACACCTCGGCGGCGCCGACGCGAGTGCCCTTGAGCCCGGCCGCCTCGACCAGTTGTCCGGCGGTCCGCGGCCCGTCGGTCCGCTCCCAGCTCGGCCCGGACGGGTTCCTGAAGACGCTGCCGCAGCACGGCTGGTTGAACGGCGTGCCGCGCTGCCGCCACTCGAACATTTCGGCGATCTGCTCGTCGAGCTCGGCCTGCGCCGCGGGACGGAGGCGTACGACCGTCTCGAGCACGACGTTCCCGTCCAGCCCGCTCCGCCGGTACGTGAACGGGACCTCGGCCCGGCCGAGCACACGGTCCCGGCCCGTGGCGTCGACGACGGTTATGCGCTCGACCACTGCCGACCAGTCGCCGCCGTGGCAGCCGGCGTTCATGTAGACGCCGCCGCCGACGGAGCCCGGCACGCCGACGAACACGTGCAGGCCTGCGAAGCCCGCTCCCGCCGTCCGGCGCGCGGCGAGCGGTGCCGGAAGCCCCGCACCCAGGGTCCAGCAGTGGCCGTCCTGCCGGAGCGCGTCGAGCCCCTTCCCCAGCCGGATCACCAGCGCGTCGAGCCCGGCGTCCGGGAGGAGGACGTTGGAGCCAAGGCCCAGGGCGAACCACGGGATCCCGGCCTCGTGCGCGGCACTGATCGCCACACTCACATCTTCGGCGGTGGCCGGCAGGACGACGGTCGCCGGACCGCCGATGCGGTAAGTGGAATATCGCGCGAGCGGCTCCCCTTCCCGTACCTCGCCCCGCACCCGCTGCCGGAGCGCCCGCGAAAAGGCGGGGTCGCGCGCGCTCAGCCCGTCCACTCGGGCGACATTTCCCGGGCCATCGCATGCCATTCCTGGAGCGGCCGGACCTCGCCGGCGCGGCTTCGGAGCGCGATGATCGCGTCGCACGCCGCGGACGCACCCGAGAGCGTCGTCGTGTACGGCACCCGGTGCTGGAGCGCGGCACGGCGGATGGCGTAGTCGTCCTGCTGGCTGAGCTTCCCGAGCGGCGTATTGATCAGGAGCTGAATCTGTCCCGAGACGAGCAGATCGATCGCGTTGGGCCGGCCCTCGTGCACCTTGAGCACCCGCTCGGTCGGGACCCCGCGGGCCCGCAGGTACCGCGCCGTACCCTCGGTGCTCAGCACCCGGAAACCGAGGGCGTGAAAGCGGCGCGCGATGGGCACGACGTTCCCCTTGTCGTGGTCGTTCACGGTCACGAAGACGGCGCCCTCCAGCGGCAACGCGCCGTCGGCCGAGATCTGCGCCTTGGCGAAGGCCATCCCGAAGGAGTCCGCGATCCCCATGACCTCGCCGGTGGAGCGCATCTCGGGACCCAGGATCAGGTCCACCCCCTGGAGCTTGCTGAACGGGAACACCGCCTCCTTCACCGCCACGTAGGGCTGGAGCACGTCGTCGTGCAACCCGAGATCATCGAGCGTTGCCCCGGCCATGATGGCCGCGGCCAGGCTGGCGAGCGCGACGCCGGTCGTCTTCGACACGAAGGGGACGGTGCGCGAGCCGCGGGGGTTCACCTCGAGCACGTACACGATGCCGTTCTTGATGGCGTACTGCACGTTCAGCAGCCCGACGACGCCCAGCCGCTCGGCGAAGGCACGGGTGTGCCGGCGCATCTCCTCCACCTGCGGCTCGGTGATGAGGTACGGCGGCAGCACGCAGGCCGAGTCGCCGGAGTGGATCCCGGCGTCCTCGATGTGCTGCATGACGCCGCCGATCACGCAGCGGGTGCCGTCCGCGATCGCGTCCACGTCGGCCTCGAAGGCATCCTCGAGGAAGCTGTCGATCAGCACCGGGTGCTCGGGCGCCACCCGCGCCGCGCGCCCGAAGTAGCTCTGCAGCGAGGCATCGTCGTAGACGATCTCCATGGCCCGGCCGCCCAGCACGTAGGAGGGACGCACCACCACGGGATAGCCCACGCGCGCGGCCACCGCCACCGCCTCCTCCACCGAGAACGCCACACCGCTCGGCGGCTGGGCCACGCCCAGCTCGCGGGTGATCGCCTCGAAGCGCCCCCGGTCTTCGGCGAGGTCGATCGCTTCGGGTGAGGTGCCCAGGATCTTCACTCCCTCGCGCTCGAGCCCGCGCGCCAGGCGGAGCGGGGTCTGTCCGCCAAGCTGCACCACCACGCCGACCGGCTGTTCGACGGCTACGATCTCGAGCACGTCTTCCAGGGTGAGCGGCTCGAAGTAGAGGACGTCGGAGATGTCGAAGTCGGTGGAGACCGTCTCCGGATTGGAGTTGACCATGACGGTCCGGAAGCCGAGCTCGCGGAACGCCATCGCGGCGCGCACGCAGCAGTAGTCGAACTCGACGCCCTGCCCGATCCGGTTGGGCCCGCTGCCGAGGATGACCACGGTCCGGTCGCCGCTCGCCCGCGCCTCATTCTCCTCGTCGTAGGACGAGTAGAGATACGGCGTGGACGACGGGAACTCGCCGGCGCAGGTATCCACCGTCTTGTAGGCCGGCCGGATGCCCAGCCGATGCCGCTCGGTCCGGATGTCCCCCTCGGCGACACCCCGGAGCTCCCCGAGCTGCCGATCCGAAAATCCCAGCCGCTTCATCTTCCGCAGCGCCGCCCGCCGTTCCTCATCCCCGACCGCCTGACCGCCCGACCGCCCGGCCGCACCGCCCGCGGCCCATTCCCCTTCGGCCTCGAGCAGCTCGGCCATCTGGTGCAGGAACCAGGGGTCGATGCGGGTTCGCTCCGCCACCGCCTCGACCGACGCGCCGAGCTGGAACGCGCGCTTGATCTGGAACACCCGCTCGGGCGTCGGCGTCCGGAGGGCCGCGAGCACCGTTTCGAGCGTGTCGTCCTGCAGGCGGTCGTCGGCCGGCGTGGCGCCCACTACCCAGCCGGAACGGTCCGCCTCCAGCCCGCGGAGCCCCTTCTGGAACGCTTCCTTGAACGTGCGGCCGATCGCCATCGCCTCGCCGACGGACTTCATCTGCGTCGTGAGCGTCGGATCGGCCGCGGGGAATTTCTCGAAGGCGAAGCGCGGCACCTTGACCACGACGTAATCGAGCACCGGCTCGAACGACGCCGGAGTGACCCGGGTGATGTCGTTGGGCAGCTCGTCGAGCCGATAGCCCACGGCCACCTTGGTCCCGATCCGGGCAATGGGAAACCCCGTGGCCTTCGAGGCCAGCGCCGATGAGCGCGACACCCGCGGGTTCATCTCGATGACGAGCTGCTCGCCGGTGGCGGGGTCCACCGCGAACTGGATGTTGCAGCCGCCGGCCTCCACGCCGATCTCGCGGATGACCCGGATGGCGGCATCGCGCATGACCTGGTATTCGCGGTCGGTGAGCGTCATCACGGGGGCGACGGTGATCGAGTCTCCCGTGTGCACGCCCATCGGGTCCAGGTTCTCGATGGAGCACACGATGACCACGTTGTCCGCCCCATCGCGCATCACCTCGAGCTCGAACTCCTTCCATCCGATAATACTCCGCTCCACCAGCACCGAGCCGACCGGCGAGAGCTCGAGACCTCGGCGGACGAGCGTCTCGAACTCCTGCCGGTTGTACGCGATGCCGCCGCCCGTGCCGCCCAGGGTGAACGAGGGGCGCAGGATGGCGGGATACCCGGTCTCCTCCACGGCGGCAAGCGCCTCCTCCAGGCTCCGAACGGTCCGGCCCGGCGGCGTGGCCAGCCCGATGCGGAGCATGGCCCGGGCGAACTCCTCCCGGTCCTCCGCCAGCCGGATGGCCCGCTCATTGGCGCCGATCAGCTCCACAGCGTACCGCGCCAGGGTGCCGTTCCGCTCGAGCGCCATGGCGACGTTGAGCGCAGTCTGTCCGCCCATGGTGGGCAGCAAGGCGTCCGGCCGCTCGCGCTCGATCACCTTTGCCACCCACTCCGGCGTGACCGGCTCGATGTAGGTCCGGTCGGCCAGCTCGGGATCGGTCATGATGGTGGCCGGATTCGAGTTGACCAGGACGACGCGGTATCCCTCCTCCCGGAGCGCGCGAACCGCCTGCGTGCCCGAGTAGTCGAACTCCGCCCCCTGTCCGATGACGATCGGGCCGGAGCCGATGAGGAGGATGGTTTTGAGGTCAGTCCGTTTGGGCATCGACGAGGTCCTGGAGAAGCTGCTCGAGTGAGATCGACGGCGTCCACCCGGTCGCGCGCCGCAGTTTAGTCGAATCGCCGACCAGATGGGGGATGTCGGCCTGCCGGACCAGCGAGGGCTCGGGCTCGGGCGCCGCGCTCGCGCCGACGAGGGCGGCGAGCCGCGCAAACACCTCGGCCAGCGACACCCCGGTCCCGCGCGCCACGTTGTAGGTCTCACCCGGAACGCCGCGGGCGAGCAGCGCGCGATAGGCCTCGACGACGTCGCGCACGTCGAGCAGGTCGCGCACCGGATCGAGGTTACCGGTGGGGACCGACCGGGCGGCGGTCTCCCTCGCCCGCCGGAGCCGCCGCGCGAAGGCGGGTACCACGTACTCGGGTGACTGCCCCGCGCCGGTGTGCGGGAAGGGCCGCGCCACCACCACGCGGAGCCCTGTCCGGCGCCAGACCTCCAGCGCCGCGGTCTCCGCGCCCACCTTGCTCGCCGCATAGGGCGACACCGGCAGGAGCGGGTCGGTTTCCAGCCGCGGCACCGGCGGGCCCACCCCGTAGACTTCCCCGGTGGAAGCGAGCAGGACCACGGGATCGGCCGTTCCGGCGTCGCGCCGGGACGCCACGGCCGCGACGAGCCGGGCGGTACCGGCCGCATTGATGTCCCACGCAAGGCCGGGGTCCAGCCGGGCCTCCCGGACCGACGCGACGGCCGCGAGATGGACGATCGCCTCGGGTTGCCACGCGAGCACGGCGGAAATGGACCCCTCCGCGGTGAGCTCGAGCGGAAGCACCTCGAGACGGCTGCCGATGGGCGCGTCCTGGCGCCAGTCCACCGGTGCGCCGCCGGGCCGGCACCCAGCCGCCACATCGTCGCCCGCCTGCAGCAGGCGCCGCACCAGGTGCCGGCCGACGAAGCCGTCCGCCCCGGTGACCAGCACCTTCACGGCAGGCCTGAGCCCAGCCGCTTCAGGTCCGCGTCTACCATCATGGCCACCAGCTCCGCGAAACCCACCCGGGGGCTCCAGCCCAGCTCCCGCCGGGCCTTGGCCGGGTCGGCCAGCAGCACGTCCACCTCGGCCGGCCGGTAGAATCGCGGATCGCTCACGACGTAGTCGTGGTAGTCGAGTCCGACACGGCCGAAGGCCAGCTCGACCAGCTCCCGAACGCTGTGGGTCTCCCCGCTGCCGACCACGTAGTCGACCGGAAGCTCGCGCTGCAGCATCCGCCACATCGCCTCGACGTAGTCGCCGGCGAAGCCCCAGTCGCGCCGCGCGTCGAGGTTCCCCAGCCGGAGCTCACGCGAGAGCCCCAGCTTGATGCGGGCCACGCCGTCGGTGACCTTCCGTGTCACGAACTCGATGCCGCGCCGCGGCGACTCATGATTGAAGAGGATGCCGCTCACCGCGTACAGGCCGTAGGACTCGCGATAATTCACCGTGATCCAGTGCCCGTACACCTTGGCGACGCCGTAGGGCGAGCGTGGATAGAACGAGGTGGTCTCGCGCTGCGGCGTCTCGGTGACCTTGCCGAACATCTCCGACGAGCTCGCCTGGTAGAACCGGGCCGAGGGGTGGACCAGGCGGATCGCCTCGAGGATCCGGGTGACGCCGAGGGCGGTGAACTCCCCCGTGAGCACGGGCTGCGACCACGAGGTGGGCACGTAGGACTGCGCCGCGAGGTTGTACACCTCATCCGGCCGCGTGTCCTGCAGCACGACCGTCAACGAGTGCTGATCGAGCAGGTCCGCCGCCACGATCTCGATCCGGTCGAGCAGGTGCTCGATCCGCTCGTAGCTGTGGTGGCTGGTCCGGCGCACCATCCCGACCACCTCGTACCCCTTGGCCAGGAGCAGCTCCGCGAGGTAGGAGCCGTCCTGCCCGGTCACTCCGGTGATGAGCGCCCTAGGCATGATGCCGCGGGCCAAGCGGTTGTGTCATCGGCCGTGGGAGATTAGGTTTACGGGCTTCCGGCGAGCGGGATTGCCGGCGACTACTCGAACTTTCACGTCAGACCGGCCGCTCGTCCGGCCGTCCGTCTCACCGAAGGTGGAACTATGGCACGGCTGTGCACCGTGTGCGGCAAGGGGCCGGTCACCGGCAACAACGTGAGTCACGCCAACAACCGCACGAAGCGCCGCTGGTACCCCAACCTGCAAACCGTCCGGGTGCTGGTCGAAGGCGCGCCGAGGCGCGTCCGGGTGTGCACGCAATGCCTGAAGAGTAACCGCGTCGCGAAGGCTCCGAGGACCACGGCCGCCGGTGCCTGACGCCCCGCCGAGGTGTTGTGCGCCGGCCAAGAAAAAGGGGACCCTTGGGTCCCCTTTGTCGTTTCCGGCCGCCCGGGCCCCCGTCACTCGGAGAGCAGCTCGATGCGGGCGACATCGGCGCCGTCGCCCTCGCGGTGGCCCAGCTTCAGGATGCGGGTGTAGCCGCCGGGCCGCGCGGCGAACCGTGGGCCGATCTCGCTGAACAGGCGCGAGAGCGTCTCGCGGTCCTTGATCTTCCGCTGCACCAGCCGGCGCGCGTGCAGGTCGCCGCGGCGGGCGAGCGTGATCAGCTTCTCGGCGAACGGGCGCAGCTCCTTGGCCTTGGCCTCGGTGGTGACCACACGGCCATGCTCGAACAGGCTGGTGGCCATGTTGTTGAGCAGGGCCCGGCGGTGACTCGACGTGCGCGAGAGCTGCCGTCCCTTGGCGCGGTGACGCATCAGAGCGCCTCGCCGCTGCCGGCCGGCGGGTGGGCCATCGGCGGCACACCGGGCCGGAGCACGCGCAGTTCGCCGTCGGTCTCCTCGAACTCCATGCCGAAGTTGAGGTCTTCCTTGCCGAGGAGTTCGGCGATCTCGCTCAGCGCCTTCTCGCCCACATTCTTGACCTTGAGCAGATCGTCCTCGGAGAACTCGACGAGGTCCTTGAGGGTCCGGATGTTCGAGTTCTTGAGCGAGTTGAGCGACCGCACCGACAGGCCGAAATCGTCGATGGGCCGGGAGAGCCGCTGGCGCAGATTGGCGCCGTCGGCGGCGCCCCCCGCCGACCCTGGATCGCGCATGGTTGGCACCTTGCCGAAGTCCACGAAGTACTGGAAGTGGACCTGCGCGAGCGCCGCCGCGTAGGCGATGGCGTCCTCGGGGCTGATGGTGCCGTTGGTCTCGACCTGGACCGTCAGCCGGTCGTAGTCGGTGCGCTGCCCGACGCGGGTCTCGGCGACGGCAAAGTTGGCGCGCCGGACCGGATTGTAGATGGCGTCGATCCGGACCAGGTCCACCGGGAGCGAACGGTCGGCCGGGTGCATCTCGGCCTCGACGTAGCCCCGGCCCTTGTTCACGTACAGCTCCATGTTGACCTCGCGGTCATCCTGGAGGGTGAACAGCAGGTGATCGGGGTTCTTCACCGTGACCGAGCCGTGCTCCTGGATATCACGGGCGTAGACCGGGCCTGCGCCCTCGCGGCGGATGTGCAGCACCGCCTCGTCCACTTCCTCGGTGAGCACGAGCGTGAGCGACTTGAGCCGCTGGACGATCTGGTGCACATCCTCGAGCACGCCCTGGACGGTCTGGTGCTCGTGCACCACGCCGTCGAGCCGGAAGCCCCAGACGGCACTGCCGCGCAGGGAAGAGAGGAGCAGCCGCCGGAGCGAGTTGCCCAGCGTATAGCCGAATCCCCGCTCCAGCGGCTGGAGGCGGAACTCGGCGGCATTGGGGTTGTCGTCCCGCTTCGTCATCTCGACGAGGTGCGGACGGACCAACCCGGTCAGATCAATGGTCATGGTCACTTCGAGTAGAGCTCGACGATGAGCTGTTCTTGCGCGTTGATCGGGATGGCTTCACGGGTCGGGCGCTCGACCATGCGGCCGGCGGCCTTGTCGGCGTCCACCGAAAGCCAGGCCACGGGCTGCCCGCGCGAGGCGGCCTCCTGGGCCAGCTTCACGGCCACAAGCTCACGGCTGGCGGGCGCCATGCGGACTTCCTCGCCGGGGAGCACCCGGTACGCCGGCACGTCCACCCGGCGGCCGTTGACCTCCACGTGCCCGTGCGCGATGAGCTGGCGAGCGGCCTTGCGGCTGGCGGCGAAGCCCATCCGGTGGACGATGTTGTCCAGCCGGCTTTCCAGCGCGATCAGCAGATTGGTGCCCTTGACGCCCGGCTCGCGAGTGACCGCGTCGAACGTGTTGCGGAACTGACGCTCGGTGAGGCCGTAGATGCGCTTCACCTTCTGCTTCTCGCGGAGCTGCTTGGAGTACTCCGAGGCCTTGCGCGGCCGCCCGCCCGTCTGGCCGTGCTGGCCGGGCGCATAGGGACGGCGCTCCACCGGACACTTCTCGGTGAGGCACTTGGTGCCCTTCAAAAACAGCTTGGTGGCCTCGCGACGGCAGAGGCGGCAGCTCGGCCCAACGTATCTCGACATGGCTCAGACCCGCCGTTTCTTCGGCGGACGGCAGCCGTTGTGAGGGATCGGCGTGACGTCCCGGATGGAGACGACACGGAGCCCGACCGAGGCCAGCGCCTGGATGGCCGACTCCCGCCCGCTGCCCGGCCCCTGCACCCGCACGTGCACGCGGCGCACCCCGAGGTTCATGGCTTCGCGCCCGCAGTTCTCGGCCGCCACGGTGGCGGCGAACGGGGTGGACTTCTTCGAGCCCTTGAACCCGGCCTTGCCCGCCGATCCCCACGCGAGGGTATTCCCCTTCATGTCGGTGATCGTGATGAGCAGGTTGTTGAACGTCGCCGCGATGTGGGCCATGCCCTCGGACTCGACGACCTTCTTGGAGCGCTTGGCGCCCGGCGCCTTCGCTGGAGCTGGTGCGGTCATTTACTTCTTCGTCACTTTCTTCTTGCCGGCGATGGCACGCCGCGGGCCCTTCTTGGTCCGCGCGTTGGTGTGGGTCCGCTGGCCGCGGACCGGTAGGCCCCGCCGGTGGCGGATGCCGCGGTAGCTCCCGATGTCCATCAGGCGCTTGATGTTCATCGCGATCTCGGTGCGAAGGGCGCCTTCGACCTTGACCGAGCGCTCGATGATCTGCCGAAGCCGCGACACCTCGTTGTCCGAGAGGTCCCGCACCCGGGTATCGGGGCTCACGCCCGTCTCGCCGAGGAGACGGCTGCTGGTGGACCGGCCGATCCCGTAGATGTACGTGAGGGCGACTTCGACGCGCTTCTCGCGCGGAAGGTCCACGCCTGCGATGCGCGCCATGATCAGCCTTGCCGCTGCTTGTGCTTGGGATTGCGCTTGCAGATGATGCGAACGACGCCCTGTCGCTTGACGACCTTGCAGTGCTCGCAAATCGGCTTCACGCTCGAACGAACCTTCACGCGTTTCTCCGGGCAGATTAAGGACTAGCTACCCAATATATCCCGGCGCGGAAAGCCATGCAAGGAGGGGGCTTCGCCGCTTTAGCCGACCACCCGGAGCTCCACCAGGCTCCAGCCCGTCCGCTCCAGGCGATAGCCGAGCAGCAGGCTCTGCGTGCGGATTTCCTGGGTGCCGGCCACCCGATAGCGGCGCTGGAGCTCCACGTATCCGCGACCCCGCTCGACCTCGCGTGCGGCCCGGACCACCGTCTCCACCTCCTGGGCGGACGCCAGAAAATCGGCCAGGAGCGCCGCCGCCTGGGGAGCCGGCAGCGCGGCCGACGGGTCCGCACCGGGGAGCTGAACCAGAAGCCGCGGGCTTCCGGCCACGAGGCGGGCCGCGTCGTGCGCAAACCAGGCGTCGCGCGCCTGCCCCGCAGCGGTTACGAGCCCGGCCGCCGGCTCCTGAGCCGCGCCGGCCCCGGGGGGAAGCATCAATGCCGCCAGCATCAGGAGCCGATACACCGTGCCTCCTCCAGAAACCCACGAAAAGCCGCCGCGGGGTCGGCCGCGAGCAGGATTGGACGCCCCACGACCAGGTGCGTGGCCCCCGCCTCCGCGGCCGCTGCCGCCGTGGCCACCCGGACCTGATCGCCCGGCGCATCGCTGCGGCCGCGGATGCCCGGCACGACGATCGCCGCGTCGGGACCGAGCCGGCGCCGGACGGGCGCGATCTCGCCCGGCGCGCACACCACACCCGCCAGGCCGCACTCCGCTGCTTCCGCAGCCAGGCGCTCGACCTCGCGGGCGAGGTCCACGCCGGTCCGGCCGACTGCCCGACGATACGACGCCGCATCGTGCGACGTCAGGACGGTCACGCCCACGATCGCCAAGTGGTCCCCGGCCGCACCGGCAGCGGCCTGCATCATGGCCGCGCCGCCCAGCGTGTGAACGGTGGCCATCGCCACGCCCAGCGCGCGCGCCGCGCCCACCGCCTCGGCCACGGTGTTGGGGATGTCGTGCCACTTGAGATCCAGAAACACGCGGAGCCCTCGGTCGGCCAAAACTCGGATCAGATCGGGCCCCTCGGCGGTCATCAGGATCGAGCCGACCTTGACCCAGCGGACATCCGGCAGCCGGTCGAGCAGCCGAACGGCGTCCAGGCCGCTCGTGAGGTCCAGCGCGACGATCACCTCAGCCATTCCCACGCTCCAGGTCTCGAATGATCCGCTCCGGAAGCCGGGGATCCGCGAGCGCCGCCGTTCCGATCCCCACGAGCCCGGCGCCGACACGAAGGTACTGCCGGACATCGGCGGCCGACCGAACGCCGCCCACTCCGATCACCGGCATCCCCCCTGTCCGCTCGACCACCCGCGCCGCCGCGAGCACCCCGATCGGCAGCAGCGCGGGGCCGCTCACCCCGCCGTTGCCGTTCCCGAGCCTGCCGGCCGCGGTGTCCTCCGCAAGGAGGAGGCCGGGAATGGTGTTGACCACGGTAATGGCATCCGCGCCCGCGTCACGGGCCACGAGTGCCATGGCGGGGATGTCGGGCAGCACGGGGGAGAGCTTGGCTGAAAGCGGCATCCTGGTGCGGGCGCGGCAGGTGGCCACGATGCGTTGGACGCAGGCCGAGTCGGCCCCGAACTCGATGCCTCCCGCACTGGTGTTGGGACAGGACAGGTTGAGCTCGAATCCGGCGATGCCGGGCGCACCGTCCAGCCGCGCGACTACCTCGCCGTACTCCTCCACCGTGAACCCGACCACGTTCACCAGCAGCTGGGCCCGGAGGGCGCGGGCGGCGAGCCATGGCAGGAACTCGGCCCGGACGCGCTCCACTCCGGGGTTGGCGAGCCCGACGGAGTTGAGCATCCCGCCCCGGAACTCGGCGACTCGCGGCGCGCGATTCCCCGCGCGAGGCGCGAGCGAGACCGCCTTGGTCACGAGCCCGCCGAGCCGGTCGAGGTCCATGACGCCCTCGAGCTCGCGCCCGAATCCGGCGGTGCCGGAGGCGAGGAGTATCGGATTCTGGAATCGGCGGCCGAGGAAGGTCCGCGAGAGGTCGCTTCCGCCGACGCTCACAAATCGGGACGGCGGCGGGTGTTCGACGGCTTGTCCTCGTCCGCCGGCGGGTTGCGGCCCCGCTGGGGCTCGTCCTCCGGGAGCACCCGGCCGGGCACGCCGGGCCGGCGGGGCTGTCGAACGATGGCCTGCGTGGCGGCGAAGGCCTGCAGCGAGTCCTCGAGCGCGCGGTACCCCGCCGGATCCTCGCCGCGCAGCACCGCGAGATAGGGGCTGTCCGGGTAGAGACTGTCCAGCCGCGCCCGTGCCGAGTCGACGTCCGCGGGATCGAGGAGTTGCGCCGCCAGGAGCGCCTTGGGGGCGTAGGGGGAACTAGGCCACGCTTCGGCCAGGTGGCGGAACAGTCCGGCCGCGAGGACGGGCGCGGCGAGCGTGTCCCGCGCAACCTCGGCCGCGAGAAAGAGGCGAAGGTCACCGCGCTCGACGCCGGGGCCGGTCGAGTCGCCGAGCTGGCCGAGGCGAGTGACGGTCGCCCCAAGGGCGGCGGCTTCGGCCCCGGCGCCGTTCTCCCGCCTGGCCAGCACCGCCAGCGAGTCTCCCACCGGCGGGAGCTCGTCAAGTGTCCGGATCCGGCTCAGGACCCGACGCAGCAGCCGGAGCCTTGCCATGTCGGCACTCTCGCTTCGGGCGGATGTCCCCGCAGCCTCCCGGAGGCGCGCGGCCGCGGCCGCCGTGTCCACGGGTTCCAGGCGGAGGGCGTCCTCGTAGAGGCGGCGCGCCCGGACTTCGGGGGTGATCGCGGGATCGGCCTGCAGCCGGCTCACGAGGGTGGAGGCGGCGCGCGGGTCCTCTCCGCCGAGGGTCACGAGCACGCTGTCCCACACCAGCGTCGTGTCCTTCGCGGCGACCAGCGAGTCCGCCAGCGCGAACGCTTCATCCTTCCGCCCCGTACCGAGGAGGGCCAGGAGCAGATCGCCCCGGCCGCGCGGATCAGGACTGTCGCGGAGCAGCGCCAGCGCCTCCTCGTGGTGGCCCGTGAGCCGGAGCGCGCGGGCGTGCCGGAACCGAGCCTCGTGGCGGCGCGCCGAGTCGGGGCTGTTGATCACGCGGGTAAAGGCGATATCGGCCAGGGCGGCATCGCCCAGCTCGAGCCGGCAGCGGCCCAGGGCAAGCGCGGCCTCCTCGGCGACGTCATGCCCGAGCCCCGATGCCTGGTCGAGCCGGCCCAGCGGTTCAACCGCATTCGGGCAGTCGCCGAGGCGTGCGAGCGCGAGGCCGCGCAGCACGCTCGCCTGCTCGGCGTACTTGCTCCGGGGATGGTGCGCCACGAGCGAGTCGGCGCGGGTGATCACCTGGCCCCACAGGTTCCTGGCCTCCGACGGGCGGCCGTCCCGCTCCGCCTTGCGCGCGGACTTGGTGAGCCGGTTGGTGTTGTACATCCCGTTGTAATAGACGCAGCCACCGAGGACGAGGGTCCCGGCCAGCAACGCCAGCGCGCGCGCCCGCGGCCGGCGGCTCACCGGCGGATCCCCGAGTCGGCGGCGGTGCCGGTCTTCCGCTCGTATTCGCGCAGATACTCCACGACGGCGTCCGCGATGGATGCCGCCAGAGCCTTCTGGCTCGTCGGCGTCGTCAGCAGGCGGCCGTCCTGGGGGTTGGTGCTGTAACCCATCTCCACCAGCACGGCCGGGCGGCGGGCGGTGGTGAGCACCATGAAGCCGGCCTGCTTGACGCCGCGGTTCTCACTCGTGTGCGCCCCGTCGAGCCCGCGCTGGACCAGCTCGGCCAGCCGGGCCGACTCGCGCAGGTGCTCGTTGAGCTGCAGGTCCTTGACGATGAAGTCCAGACCACCGGCGGCGTCCGCCGGCGAGGGCCCCGTCTCGAACCGGACGGCATCGTTTTCCATCTTGGCCACGCGCGCCGCGTCTTCCGTTCGCGCCTCCGCCAGAAAGAACGTCTCGAACCCGCGCACGTCGGTGTAGCCTCTCCGCCGCGCCAGCGAATTTACGTGCAGGCTGACGAACAGGTCGCAGGCTTCGGTGCAGTACCCACCCCGGTCGCCGAGCGCAATCAGCGTATCGGTGGTGCGCGTCATCCGGACGGCGATGCCGCGGCGCTCGAGCTCGTCCCTGAGCAGGAGGCCGATCTGCAGGGTCACGTCCTTCTCGTGGGTGCCGCGGGGAAAGAAGACGCCGGGGTTGCCCGGGTCCACGCCGCCATGGCCCGGGTCCACGGTGACGACGTGCCCCGGACGCAAGCCGCTCGGAAGCCGAGCGGGGTTGCTGGCGGCGCGGCCGGCCAGCGTCGTCGTCCGCCCGCGCAGTTCCTCGAGCCGGGCACGCCGCGGATCCCACCGGTACCGCTCGGCGAGATAGTATGGAAGGATTTCGGCAACGAACTGATACGGGAGGAACAGGCTGTCTCCCTGAACGGACGCGGGACCCGCGAGCGGGAGAAGCTGGCTGCTGAAGAGGTACAGCGGCGCGCCCACAAGGAAGCGGAACGGCTGATCGGCGACGACGACCTCGGCCCAGCCCCCGTCGAGGCGGAGCCGCCCGTCGAGGGCCGCGATCAGCGGCGCGGCCGGCATCACCGGCGAGCCGGCGTCGTCGGTCCGGACGGGAATGCGCGCCTCGCCGCGCACCGCAGCGATCGTCACCTCCCGCGGCAGCGTCGTGGGGGAGCCGGCCAGCGCCGCGGCCAGGGCAAGTTGGACGATCACCGTCGCCCCCGTACCGATACCGCCCTGGCCGTTTCGCGCTCGACGGCACGGCGCTTCAGGTCCTCGCGCTTGTCGTGCTGCTTCTTGCCCCGTCCCAGGGCGATCACGACCTTGGCCCGGCCGTTCTTGAAATAGAGCTCGAGCGGCACCAGGGTGAGCCCCTTCTGTTCGACCGCCCCGATGAGCTTCTCGATCTCGCGCCGATGGAGGAGGAGTTTGCGGGTCCGGACGGGGTCGTGGTTATAGCGATTGCCCTGCTCGTACGGGGTGATGTTCATGCCGTCGAGGAACACCTCGCCGTTCCTGAGCCGGGCGTAGGCTTCCTTGATGGAGGCCTTGCCGGTGCGGAGCGATTTGACCTCGGTGCCGGTCAGCACGATCCCGCATTCCCAGGTGTCCAGGATGTGGTAGTCATGCGTCGCCTTCGGGTTGCGGGCGACCGGCTGCTTGCGCTCGGCTGGCGGGGAGGTCTCGCGGGTCACGTCACCATCCTGAGCCAAGGATAGGCCAGCATCGCGAGAGGGTCAATCGGCCGGGTTGATTCCGCCTCTCGAGGGCGCTAGGTTTGCGCCCTCGCCGAAGTGGTGGAACTGGTAGACGCGCTGCGTTCAGGGCGCAGTGGGCGCAAGCCCGTGCGGGTTCGAGTCCCGCCTTCGGCATGGGCGGAAGGACGGAAAGGCGGAAGGGTCAAGCACACCGGAGCCACCCGCCGATTCCTTCCGTCCTTCCGTCAATACCTCGCCATCCCCGGTTCCACCCGCTCCGCCCAGGCATCGATGCCGCCGGCCAGGCTGCGGACCTTGCCGAAACCGGCGCCCCGCAGGATCTCGAGCGCCTTCATCGAGCGGCTGCCGTGGTGGCACTGGGTGACGATCTCGGCGTGGCCGTCGAGCTCGTTCAGCCGATCGGGAAGCTGGCTCAGCGGGATGAGCCGGGCGCCCTCGATGTGAGCGATCTCCCATTCGTGCGGCTCGCGGACGTCCAGCAGCACCAGCTCGGCTCCGTTGACAGCGCGCTCCCGCTGGAACTCCTCCACCGAAATCTCCGGCCCCGCATACTCCGGCTCCGCGCCGATTCCGCAGAAGGCCTGATAGTCGATCAGCTCGTGAATCGTCGGGTGATCGCCGCAGATCGGGCAGTTCGGGTCCTTCCGCAGCTTGAGCTCGCGGAAGCGGAGCTTGAGCGCATCGAACAGCACCAGCCGGCCCACGAGCGAGTCACCCGCGCCCAGGATCCACTTGATCGTCTCCATCGCCTGAAGGCAGCCGATGATCCCCGGCAGCACGCCCAGCACGCCGCCCTCGGCGCAGCTCGGCACCAGTCCCGGAGGCGGCGGCTCGGAGTAGAGGCAGCGATAGCACGGCCCCTCCTTGGCGTAGAATACCGACGCCTGCCCCTCGAACCGGAAAATGCTGCCGTAGACGTTCGGCTTCCCGAGCAGGACGCAGGCGTCGTTCACCAGGTAGCGGGTCGGGAAGTTGTCGGTGCCGTCCACGACGATGTCGTAGTCGCGCAGGATCTCGAGCGCGTTCTCCGAGGTGAGGCGGGTGTCGTGCCCGATCACGTTGACGTTGGGGTTGAGATCCAGGAGCCGCTCCCGGGCCGAGTCGAGTTTGGGGCGGCCGAGGCTCGAGGTCCCGTGCACCACCTGGCGCTGAAGATTGGTGAGGTCGACCGCGTCGAAGTCCACGATGCCGATGGTGCCGACGCCCGCGGCCGCCAGATAGAGCGTGAGGGGCGAGCCCAGGCCGCCGGCCCCGATCGTGAGCACCCGCGCAGCCTTGAGCTTCCGCTGGCCTTCGAGGCCCACCTCCGGCAGCAGCAGGTGACGCGAGTACCGCAGCACCTCGGCATGGGAGAGCTTCGGCAGATCCGTCTCCGTCGCCGGACGGCCGCCCGCGATGCTCGGCACGATGGTGAGCACGTCGCCCGCGCTCACCGCCGTGGCCGTGGACTCGAGCTGCCGGATGTCGGTGTCGTTGAGGTAGAGGTTCACGAAGTTCCGGAGCTTCCCGTCGTCCTGGACGAGGTGGCGCCGGAGGCCGCCGTGGGCGGCGAGCAGCCCGTCCAGCACTTCACCCACGGTGGCGCCGGCCACGGGAACGGCGTCGCGCCCGCCGGTGAAGCTGCGGAGCGGGGTCGGAATGGAAACGGTCACGGACATCATTACACCTCGCTGAGGACGTCGAGGGATTCGGGATGCATGAGCGGGCGCTCGTCGTCCAGCACCCAGCTCGCCATGCTCGCACCCCGGCCCCGGTCGATCTGCACGATCAGATAGCTGTACCACGGCCATGCGTGCTCGGCGTCGAACGCCGATGGCACCGCGGGATGGTCGGGGTGCGAGTGATAGTAGCCGACGATCTCGAGCCCGGCGGCGCGCACCTCCGCCTCGAGCCGCCGCAGATCGTCCGGGGCGATGAGATAGCGGTGCGGATCGTCGGTGCGGCGGTTCACCGCCGGCGACAACCGGAGCACTTCCTTGGTGCCCTCCTCGGTCCGGCCCACCAGCACGCCGCAGCACTCGGCCGGGTAGGCGGCCTCGCCGTGGCCGCGGATCTCGTCGGCAAGAGCGCCGGGCAGTCGGAGCGTCATGGGCCGGCCCACCGATGCGGCTCGCTGAGGTAGCGGGCGCCGGTGTCGCAGCCGATGGCCACCACGTGGGCATCGGGCTCGCGCCGCAAGATGTCCATCGCCGCGGCGACTGCCGCACCGGCGGACCAGCCGACCAGGAGGCCGCTGCTGCGCGCGAGCCAGCGCGCGCTCCGGTCGGCCAGCTCGGTGGGAATCTCGGCAATCACGTCGGGCACCTCGGGATCGAAGAGGGCGGGCGGCTCGCTGGTGCTGGCGAGGTGCTTGAGCCCCTCGAGCCCGTGGTAGGGCGAGTCGGGCTGCACCCCGACCAGCGTCACCGCCGGGTTGCGCTCTTTCAGGAAGCCCCCGGTGCCCATCATGGTTCCCGTCGTGCCCATCGCGGCAACGAAATGCGTCATCCGGCCGGCGGTCTGCGCCCACAGCTCGGGGCCGGTGGTTTCCCGGTGCGCCTGCGGGTTGGCCGGATTGCTGTACTGGTCGGCGTAGAAGTAGCGTGCGGGGTCGGCCCCGGCCAGTTCGCGAGCACGGCGCGAGGCGCCTTCGGTACCCTCGAGCCGGTCGGTCACCACCACCTCCGCTCCGTACACCTCGAGCAGCGCGCGGCGCTCGGGACTGGCATTCCCCGGCAGGCAGATGGTGACCTCGACGCCCGCGGCGGCGCCGAGCATGGCGTAGGCGATCCCGGTATTGCCGCTCGACGCATCCAGCAGCCGGCGGCCGGAGAGCAGTCCGCGCCGGAGCGCGTCGCGCAGAATCGCACGCGCCGCGCGATCCTTGACGCTCCCGCCCGGGTTCATCCACTCCGCCTTGAGCCAGAACCGGCCCGCGCCGCCGGGAAGCTCGACCGGCAGCAGCGGGGTGTTGCCCACCGCCTGCCAGAGGGCCGGCTCCCGCACCCACGATAGTTCCCGCAGTTCCCGCGCTGCCGTCATCCGATTCCCTCCCAAACGAAAAACCCGACCGGACGGGTCGGGTTGCGAGCGAAACGACCGCGACGCTAGCTCCCGGACGAGATCCCGACCAGCTCCTGGACCTGTGGCTCCTGTTTCATCAGATCGGCGAGGGAGATGCTCGCCAGCAGCTCGTCCACCCGCTGCTGGAGCGCCTGCCAGACCGGCCGGATGCTGCAGGTGGCGCCGGGGCTACATCGCACGACATCGACCGGGTGGGTGTCGCAGTTCACTTCAAACGTCTGATGCTCGGACGCGGACATGACGTCGTGGACCGAGATGGCGGCGGGTTCACGGGCCAGGAAGTAGCCACCCTTGGCACCGCGGACGCTTTCCACCAGGCCGGCGCGCCTGAGCCGGAGCAGGATCTGCTCGACATAGTCGGCCGGCAGACGCTCGACGTCGGCGAGCTCCCGCGCGGCCACGGGACCGTTTCCCGCCCGGCCGCGACGAGCCAGATGGAGCGAGATGATCAGACTGTATTCGGTCCAGGTGGTGACCCGCATGAGCGCAATATGGACCGTCGGAGGTCGGGATTCAATGGCTCCGGGGCCCGGCGGGCGAGCGCATCACCGCTTGTCGGCCGCGGTCCACCGCGCCACCTCCTCGGCGCTGAGCGATCCGTATGGCCGGATCCGCGCGTCGCGGAAGCTGCCGCCGAACACGTCGCCCAGGTACTGCGACCATGAGAGCAGCGTCCCGTAGCACACCGGGTCGTCGGCATCGGGACCATCGAGCTCCGGCGCCAGCCGCTC
>JAICLE010000175.1 GCA_025927545.1 Gemmatimonadales bacterium | reverse complement strand
GGCGCGCGCGCGTTCACGCTGCACGCGCGCACACGGACGCAGATGTTCTCGGGCAAGGCCGACTGGGACGACATCGCGCGCGTGGTGGAGGCGCTCGACATCCCCGTAATCGGGAACGGTGACGTTCAGACTGCGGAGGACCTGGTGCGGATGCGCGCCCACACCGGGTGCGCCGGGATCATGATCGGCCGCGGGGCGTTCGGGATTCCGTGGCTCTTCCGCGACGGCCGCGCGTTGCTCGAGGGCCGCGCCGCGCCGCCGGCGCCCGATGCCGCCGAGCGGTTCCGGGTGGCGCTCGAGCACGCGCGGCTGGCGCTCCGGCTGCAGGGCGACTGCCGCAAGACCGTCATCGAGTTCCGGAAGCACCTCGGCTGGTACACCAGGGGACTCCACGGCGCCAGCGAGCTGCGCCAGCGGCTCTTCCAGATCGAGTCGATCGCCGAAGCCGAGGCGATCTTCCTCGAGTATCTCGAGCCGGCCGCCGCGGTGGCGTGAGAGCCGAGCAGCTCGAGATGCTCCTGGCCGACGTGGCCGCCGGGCGCCTTGCTCCCGGTGCGGCCGTGGAGCGGCTGCGCCACCTTCCTTACGAAGATCTTCCGTACGCGCGCATCGACCACCACCGGGCGCTCCGCCAGGGGCAGCCGGAGGTGGTCTTCTGCGAGGGCAAGACGGTGGAGCAGGTCGTCGGGATCTGCGAGCGGCTCGAAGCGGTCACCCGATCGTTCCTCGGCACCCGGGCCACCGGCGAAATGGCGGCCGCGCTGCGGCGGCGATTCCCGAACCTCCTGTGGAATCCCGTCGCCCGAACCGTCCTGCTCGCCGACGCCGACGCACCGCCCGCCACCCGCGGCCCCGTGCTCGTGATCTCGGCCGGCACGAGCGACCTGCCCGTGGCGGAGGAAGCCGCGGTCGTCGCGGAGGCGTTCGGGACCCGGGTCGAGCGGCTGGTGGATGTCGGCGTGGCCGGCCTGCACCGTCTCCTCGCGGCGACCGACACACTGGAGCACGCGCGCGTGGTGATCGTCGTGGCCGGGATGGAGGGGGCCCTGCCGAGCGTCGTCGGTGGGCTGGTGGCGGTGCCGGTCATCGCGGTGCCGACCAGCGTCGGGTACGGGGCATCGTTCGGCGGGCTGGCGGCGCTGCTCGGCATGCTCAACTCGTGCGCGGCCGGGATCACCGTGGTGAACATCGACAACGGCTTCGGCGCGGCGGTGGCGGCCAGCCGGATCTGCCGCGGGTGAGCGTCCGCACGGTGCTCCAGCGCGCCGAGCCGCCGCTGGTGTGGCTCGACCTGGTGCAGCCGACCAAGGAGGAGCTCGACGAGATCGCCCGCACGTACGGCCTCCACTCCACCGCCGTGCGCGACTGCCTGGATCCCGAGCACCTCCCCAAGTTCGAGCAGTTCGACACCCACGTGTTCGCCATCCTCCGCGCGTTCGACGACCGGGCGGAGCGCTCCTGCGCCACCGTGCAGGAGCTCACCCGGAAAGTCGCGATCTTCTCGGGGCGCTCGTTCCTCATCACCATCCACCGCACCGAGCAGCCCTGGCTCGCCACGGTGGAGGCGAAGTACCATGACGAGGCCGCCGCCCCGAACGGCAAGGAGGGGCTGCAGAGCTTTCTGCTCACCCAGGTGCTGAACGCGGCCGTGGATACCTATTCGGCGCCGATGGAAGCGATCGAGGAGCGGATCGACGCCTTCGAGGAGCTGGTGTTCGGCGGCCACGACGCCGACGCCCGCGAGTTCGCCGGCGATCTCCGCGAGGTCCACGTGCTGAAGCGGCAGGTGACGCTGATCAAGCGGCTGCTCTGGCGCACGCTCGACGTGGTCCAGCGGATGTCGCCCTCGACCGGCCGGGCGGCTTCGCTCTTCCGCGACGTGCAGGAGAACATCGAGAGCTCACACTTCTACGCGGATGAGCTGCTGGACGACGTGAACACCGTGCTCAACGTGCAGCTCGCGCTCGCGGCGCACCGGACGGGCGAGGTGATGCGGATCCTCACCGTCTTCTCGGTGTTCTTCCTGCCGCTCACGTTTCTGGTCGGCGTCTACGGGATGAACTTCGATTTCATGCCCGAGCTGCGGTCCCGGTGGGGGTACCCCATGGTGCTGGCGGCCATGGGCGTGATCACCCTCGCCATCTACCTCTGGTTCCGCCGCCGCGGGTGGCTGCGGGAATGAGCCTTCTGGCGGTGGGACTCGCGGCGCTCCTCGGCGCCGGCGCCGGCTGGGCGCTGGGCCGCCGGCGGGAGGGGCTGCCGCTGCTCGCCGCGGGCGT
>JAICLE010000079.1 GCA_025927545.1 Gemmatimonadales bacterium | reverse complement strand
GACCTCGTTGATGAGGTCCTGCTTGGGGCGGTGTTGATCTCGCATGCAACGGAGTATGACGGCCGGTCGCCGCGCTCTTGCACCTCCCCCGAACGCCCGATGCCCGTCCGGCCGGAAACCTCGCATCATACGCTCCGGTTACTCACACTCGGAGTGCACCATGCCCGCATCCTCGAACGACGGCCTCCTGGCCGCCCTGTCCAACGATCTGGCCGCCGCGGTGGATGCCGCCGGGCGGTCCGTGGTCGCCATCCACGCCCGCCGCCGGATTCCCGCGTCCGGCGTTGTCTGGCAGTCCGGTATCGTGGTCGCATCCCACCACACGATCCAGCGGGACGAAGACCTGAGCGTCACGCTGCACGATGGAACCACAGTGCCCGCCACCCTCGTCGGACGAGACCCCTCCACCGATCTCGCCGTGCTCCGACTGGCCGATGCGTCACCCGCCTTCCCTCCCCCGGCCGCGTTCACGACGGACGCCCCCCGCGTCGGGCAGCTCGTCCTCGCGCTCGGCCGCCCCGGTACGGCCATTACGGCGAGCCTGGGCATCGTGAGCGCCGTCGGCAGCGAGTGGCGCACGTGGCAGGGCGGCACGATCGACCGTTTCGTGCGGCTGGACCTTTCCGTGTACGACGGCTTCTCCGGCGGCCCGCTGGTGGACGCGACTGGCCGTGTGGCGGGGATCAATACGTCGGGCCTCGCGCGCGCCGTCGCGCTCACAGTGCCCGCGAGTACGGTCGCCCGGGTGGCGGGACAGTTGCTCGAGCGCGGCCATGTCGCCCGGGGCTGGCTCGGGATTGCGACGCAGCCGGTGCGGCTCCCACCCGGCCTGCAGCGGAGTGCCGGCACCGATGCCCGCGTGGGCCTGGTGGTCGTCAACGTGGAGCCCGACAGTCCGGCCGACCGCGGCGGCGTCCTGATCGGCGACATCCTGCTCGCCCTCGACGACCGGCCGCTGAGCGACCCGGGCGACGTGGTTGCCGCGCTCGGCGCCGACCGGATCGGTCAGCCGGTCGCATTGCGCGTGGCGCGAGGCGGGCGAGCGGAGCGGCTGGCGGTCACGGTGGGGGAGCGGCCGCGTGCCCGGCGCTGAGTCACTGCTCCGTGGCGTCAGCGTGCTCGAGGGCGCGCTGGCCGAAGTGGCCGAACGGCTGCGCCGGATCACGGTGCAGCTGCGGGCCGGCGGCCGGAGCGCCGGGGCGGGCGTCGTCTGGCTCCGGCGCGGGGTCGTGGTCACCAACGCGCACGTGGCCGCGGCGCCCCGCGCCGAGATCGTCACGGCCGGCGGGCGCACGTTCACGGCCCGCGTGACGGGGCGCGATCCGCGGCGGGACCTCGCCGTGCTGGCGGTGGCGGCGGACGCGCTGGAGCCCGCCCTCCGGACCGACGCGCGCGGGCTTCGCGCGGGCGAGTTGCTCGTCGCGCTGGGGCATCCTCTCGGCGTGGCCAACGCCGCCGCGCTCGGCGTGGTCCACCGTGCGCCGACGGGGCAGCCGGGTCCCGGAGGATGGCTGCACGCCGACATTCGGCTGGCACCGGGCAACTCCGGCGGGCCGCTCGCCGACGCGGCCGGCCGAGTGGTGGGAATCAACGCGATGATCGCGGGCGGACTCGGGATCGCGGTGCCCACGCACGTGATCGAGCAGTTCGTGCACGAAGTTCTGGCCGGCGGCGGCGGCGGAGCGCGCGCGGCGTGACCCGCGTGCTGGTGGTGGCGCGGTCCGAGCTGGAGCGGGGCGGGTTGGAGGCGCTGCTGGCCGGCCGGGGCTATGTTCCCGTAGGCGGCGGCAGCGCCACGCTGGCGGACGCGCGGCACCGGCTCGAGGAGACGATGCCGGATGTGGTGCTGGCGTTACTCGACCCCGGCGCCGATCCGCCGCGCCTTGGCCTCTCACCCGATGCGGCCGCCCGCGCGCCCGCGCTGATCGTGATGGCGGACGCGCTCCCGCGCGGGTGGGCGCTCCGCGCCGCGCGCGCCGGCGTCCGCGCCGTGCTTCCGCGCAGCGCCGGTGCCGATGCGATCGTCGCCGCCATCGAGGCGGCGGCCGCGGGTCTCGTAGTCCTGCCGGCGGACGCCCTCGACGGCATGGCACAGGGCACCGCCGCCCGAGCCGCGCCACCCGAGGCGCTCACCGCCCGCGAAGCTCAGGTCCTGGCGCTCCTGGCGGAGGGGCTGGGGAACAAGCAGATCGCCGCCCGGCTCGGCATCTCACGACACACCGTCAAGACGCATCTGGGTGCGCTGTTCCACAAGCTCGGCGTCACCACGCGCGCGGAGGCGGTGGCGGTGGGGGCGAGGGCCGGAGCGATCCTGCTGTAGGCGTCACCCCGGCTCGCTGCACCCGGCGGCGCGCTCGAGCAACAGCTCGCGCTCGCGACGGCGACCGCCAGGTTGAGCTCCACGACCGGCGAGGGGGCGATTTCGGCAAGCCGTTCGTACAGCGAGCTGATGCGGGCCCACGCTGTCTCCGCGCCGGTCGGCGCGCGCGCATGGCAGGGGGGATCGCCGCCCGGAGTGCGTACGGGCCGAGCGCGCCATCCAGCGCGCGCGGAGCCGCGAGGCCTGGATCTCCATGAGGGCAACGAGTCCGTGCACCTCCGGCTCGTCCGGCGCGAGCTCGGCCAGGATGCGGCCCAGGCGGAGCGCGTCGTCGCAGAGCGCGGGCCGCACCCAGTCGGCGCCCGCGGTGGCCGTGTAGCCCTCGTTGAAGATCAACGACGGGATGGATGTGCTTGCGAGCAGGCCGCCATGCGTGTAGCTGTAAGGAAGCGTGCGCGCCGCCGCACGGGGCGTCGCAGGCGCGCCACCCTTGGCAGGGACGTATGCGCATCGCAATGATTTCGACGCCGTTCCTCTCGGTGCCCCCGCGGACTTATGGCGGCACGGAGCTGGTGGTCTACGATCTGGTCGAAGGGCTGCTCGCGCGGGACCACGAGGTCACTCTGTTCGCGACCGGCGATTCCCGCACGCACGCGCGGCAGCACGCGCTGTACCCCACCGCTCAGTGGCCGCCCAGCCCCCTCACGGACCTGAACCACGTCTCCTGGGCCATGAACCGGGTGGCCCACGCGGAATACGACGTGGTCCACGCGCATTCGGCCGTGGCCCTGTCGCTCGGGCGCCTCATGCCCCCGATCCCGCTGGTGTACACCCTGCATCACACCCGCGATCGCGAGATGTCCGACTATTACTGCTACTTCCCCGAAGTGGAGTTCGTCGCCATCTCGCGGGACCAGAGTCGCCGGGAGACCGGAGTGCGGCGGTGCACGGTGATCCATCATGGCCTCGACCCGGCCAGATACCGCTGGACGGAACAGCCGGACACCTACGTCTGCTTCGTCGCCAGGTTCGCGCCGGTCAAGGGGGTCCACACCGCGATCGACGCCGCGGCCCTCGCGGGCGTGCCGATCCGGGTGGCGGGCGAAGTCCACCCACCGGACCGCGACTATTTCAACCAGCAGGTGGAGCCCCGGCTCGGCCTCGAGCATGTCACGTTCCTGGGCTGCATCGGCACCGACCGCAAGGTGCCGCTGCTGCAGCGGGCGCGCGCCCTGCTCGCGCCGATCGACTGGGACGAGCCGTTCGGCCTCACCTTCATCGAGGCGATGCTTTCTGGCTGTCCCGTGGTGACCTTCCGCCGCGGGAGCGTGCCGGAGCTGATCGAGCATGGGGTGACCGGGTTCATCGCCCGCTCGCCGGAGGAGATGGCGCACCTGATCCGGCCCGGCGGTCCGGTGGATGGCCTCGACCGGCAGCGGATCCGGGCCCACGCCGTTCGCCGTTTCTCCCGGGAGCGGATGGCGGCCGAGTACGAGCGGGTCTACCAGGCGGCCACGGCCAGGACCGAGAGCGCGGGCGACCCGCGACCGATCACGGCGGCATGAGCCCCGCCGCAGGTGCCGCGGCCGCGACGTCGCGGCTGCACCCCGTTCCCATGGAGGAGGCGGTCGGCTACGGCGCGATCGAGTGCGCCCACGAAGTCCTGGACGAGCACGCCCTCGTCCTGACGCACGACCGGCTGTTCCTCCTGGTGAATCAGCGCGGCGACATCTCCCCGGCAGGCGTGTGCTCGTTCGGCCTCTTCCAGGACGACACCCGCATCCTCAGCCATTCCGCGCTGTCCGCCTGCGGCGGTCCGCCCGTGCTGCTCTCGGCCCAGGTCCCCTCCCCGTACGAGGCCCAGATCGATCTGGCCGTCAAGGACCTGCCGTTCGGCGGCAATCCGTGGGACCCGAAGAACGTCATCCACATCCGGCGCGAGCTGGTCGTTGCCGACCGGCTGGTCGAGCGGCTGACGCTCACCAGCTATCTCGGCGCGCCGGTGGACTACTGGATCGAGGTCACCTTCGGCTGTGATTTCGCCGACATCTTCGAGGTTCGGGGCTGGCGGCGGCGGGAGCGGGGGCAGTACTTCGCGCCCGGGCACCGGCCCGACGAGCTGACTTTCGCGTATCGCGGCCGCGACGGCCGCCTGCTCAGGAGCGGCATCCGCTTCCGGGACCCGCCGGACCGCCTCGCGGGGACGACGGCCCGATGGGAGATCCCGCTCCACGGTGAACGCAGGGTCGAGCTCGAGTGGGAGGTCCACGCCGAGGATGCCGAGGAGCGCCGCGTGTTCCAGGTGCGCGGACTGGACGAGTGCCGCGGCACGCTCCGACGGGTGTACGAGACCTGGCGGGGCACGTGCAGCCACTGGTCCACCGACGTGGACGACTTCGACACCCTGCTCCACCGTGCCACCGGCGATCTGCGCGCCCTCCACGTCGAGATGGACGGCGGTGCCGTCCTCTCCGCCGGGATCCCGTGGTACTCCACGATTTTCGGGCGAGACTCGATCATCAGCTCGCTGCAGACGCTGCCACTCAATTCGGGCATCGCGATCGACACGCTCCGGTACCTGGCGCGGCACCAGGGCCGGCGCGAGGACCCGTTCACCGAGGAGCAGCCGGGGAAGATCCTGCACGAGCTTCGCCGGGGCGAGATGGCGCGCGCGGGCGAGATTCCGCACATCCCCTACTACGGCAGCATCGACGCGACGCCGCTCTGGCTGGTCCTGCTGCACGAGACCTGGCGCTGGACCGGCGACGCCGTGCTGGTGCGCGACCTGCTGCCGCACGCGGAGCGCGCGCTCGAGTGGATCGACCGGTTCGGCGACATGGACGGCGACGGCTTCGTGGAGTACGCCAGCACCTCGGAGAAGGGGCTCAGAAACCAGGGATGGAAGGACTCCGGCGACGGCGTCCCGTTCCCGGACGGCCGACTTCCCGAGCCGCCGATCGCGCTGGTCGAGGTGCAGGGCTACGTGCACGACGCCAAGGTGCGGATGGCCGAGCTGTATCGGAGCGTGGGCCAGACGGAGCGGGCGGCGGCGCTGCGGAAGGAGGCGGCCACGCTGCGCGACCGGATTCGCGCCTCCTTCTGGCTGGAAGAGCTGGACACCTTCGCGCTGGCGCTGGACGGCCAGAAGCGCCCGGTGCCCACGGCGACGACGAACGCTGCCCACCTGCTGTGGAGCCGGGTGCCGACGCCGGCCCAGGCACGACGGGTCGCGGGCCGCATGCTGCAGCCCGATTTCTTCTCGGGCTGGGGCATCCGCACGCTGAGCGCCGTGCATCCGGTATTCAACCCGATGAGCTATCACAACGGCTCCGTCTGGCCGCACGACAACGCCCTCGTCGTGCTCGGCATGGCGCTGCATGGCCACGCCCGTGCGGCGCTCCCCGTGGTGCGCGCGCTCTACGAGGCCGGCGCGCACGCCGAGTTCCAGCGGCTGCCGGAGCTCTTCTGCGGGGTGACCCGGGGGAGCGGCTCGCACCCCGTGGGTTATCCCGTGAGCTGCTCGCCGCAGGCCTGGGCCTCCGGCGCCCTCTTCATGCTGCTCCAGGCGCTGCTCGGGATCTACCCGGAGGCGCCGGCCGGGGTACTGCACGTGCGGGATCCCGTGCTGCCGGATTTCCTGAACGAGCTGACGGTGGCAGGACTGGCGGTCGGGCGGTCGCGCGTGGCGCTGCAGTTCCGGCGTCACGGGAGCCGGACGCTCGCCAACCTGCTCGGCGTCGAAGGTGACGGGCTGCAGGTGAGGATCGAGCTGAGCTGAGCCCGCGTGAAGCGATCCTCACCACCATCTCAGACGGGCTTCACGCACGCGGGCGTATCCTGTACATACCATCTCTCGAGAGCGAGGATAGCATCATGATCGAGCAAAGAGCACAGGCGGTCTGGAAAGGTGGACTCAAGCAGGGCGAGGGCTCGTTCCGCTCAGGAAAGATCGAAGGGGATTACTCGTTCGCCTCGCGCTTCGAGGGCGCGGCAGGCAGCACGCCCGAGCAGCTCATCGGTGCGGCGCACGCGGCGTGCTTCTCGATGGCGCTTTCGCTGTTCCTCGAACAGCAGGGGCACACCCCGGAGGCGATCCGCACCACCGCCACGGTGCACCTGGATCCGAAGCAGCTCGCGATTACGGAAATCGATCTCGAGACCGAGGCCGAGGTGCCGGGTCTGGCCGAGTCGGCCTTCCCCGCGCTGGCCGAGCAGGCGAAGGAGAACTGTCCGGTGTCGAAGGCGCTCGCAGGGGTTCAGATCGCGATCAAGTCGGCCAGGCTGACGCGGGTGACGGCGGGCCGCGCCTGATCGGCCGGACGTAGTCGGCTCGTACCGCCCGGGAGCACTCGACCGGCATTACGATCCGCCGGTCGATGTGCCCGTCCGGGGTGGAGACTTCACCGCGGGTCCCGGCGTGGGCGGCGCGTCGGCCAGGTGTCCGTAGTGGATCCGCCCGCACTCCGGACAGAACGTGTGGCTCACCTGCGCGTCGCTGTGGTCGAGCAGATACACGTCGATCCGCTCCCACCCCGCATCCGTCCGGATCCGGTTGCAGAACCCGCACATCGGCAGCAATCCCTCCAGCGTGCGAATTGCCAGCCCCTGTCGCCGCAGCTGCCACACCATGGTCGCGAAGGCGAGGGAGAGGATCACGTTCACGACCGCGTCCTGCAGCGTGATCGCCTTCGGCCAGGGCCAGCCCCACAGCGCCACGATCTCGAGCCGGAGCGCCGGCCAGACCAGCGCGGCGGCGACAGCAGGCCAGCGGGAGCGGCTGCCCCACGCCGCGACCGCGACCGGAATCAGATAGAAGAGCACCGCGGAGTGGATGAAGGGGCCCGTCAGGTAGTCGCCGACCGCGATGAGCGCCAAGCTTCCGATCCAGTAGAGCGGAGAGATGGTGCCTTTCGATCGGATCGACCACACCGGCGTGCTCCTCTGCAGGTGGGATGTTCAGTGCTGAGGCTGATAGTCGCACGCCGGGTGTTCCGCTTCAATAGCGGGTTTGTACCATGGGTATCAACGCAAATCCCCTCGGAAGGCGCGCGACGTTATCGCCCGGCCAGGGACGCGCGTCTGCCGGCCCGGTACAAACGCGTCATTGCCGCGCTGCCCGCGGAATCACAAATATTCGCTGGAAATCGATGGCCCCGGACGGGTTCATGCCGGCGCGCACTGGGGAGGTGACATGATGACGATTCAGGATGAAGTCGGGGTACTGACGCTCGCGGGGATCGCGGGCGTGGCCCTGGTCTTCCTCTACGTCATCCATGGCGCCACCCGGAAGGCCGACGCTGCCCGCGTCGAAGCACGGGCGGGCGCGATCCGGAAGTGGTTCTTCCTGGGGTTGCTCGTGCTGGGCGCGGGGGTGACGGCGGCGACACTGGCCCCATTCCCCATTCCGGACCAGCAGGCGTCGGCTGGAACCCGGCACGTCGTCGACGTCGTGGGCCACCAGTGGGGCTGGCGGTTACCGCCTGGACCCATCGAGGCCGGCATACCGGTCGAGTTCCGGGTCACCAGCGCGGACGTCAATCATGGCTTCGGGCTCTACGACAGCAGCGGCCGGCTGCTCGCGCAGACGCAGGCCATGCCGGGCGTGACCAACCGGCTGGTCTACACTTTTGCGCGGCCCGGCAGGTACCGGGTGCTGTGCCTCGAATACTGTGGCCTGGTCCATTATGGGATGAGCGCCGAGATCGTGGTCTCGGCCGCCGGAGGCGCCCGGCCATGAGCACGCGCTACCCCGCCGGCGAGACGCTGACCCGGGGCGAGCGCCGGGCGCTCAATCTGTACCTGGTGTCAGGCCTGCTGCTGTTCATCCTGCTCATGAGCTTCGGGCTCACGATGCGGCTGGCGCAGAGTGCCTGGATCGACATCACGCCCAACCACTTCTATCAGATCATGACCGCGCACGGCGCGGGCATGGTCGGCACGGTCGGGCTGGCCTCGAGCGCCGTGATGTGGTTCTTCCTCCGCAAGTACGTTCGGCTCAGCCTGCCGGTCTTCGTCGCCAACTACGCATGCTTCATGCTGGGCGCCGCCCTGCTCCTGGGCGCTACGTTCGTCGGCCGATTCGGGGGCGCCTGGACGTTTCTGTATCCGCTGCCGGTGCACTCGATGGGCGTGTGGAGCGCCGGCGCGGCGGCGGTCTTCATGGTCGGGTACCTGGTGATGGGGCTTGGGTTCCTGCTGTTCTATCTCGACGCCATGCGCGCGATCGTCCGGGTCTACGGCAACCTGGGCCGCGCGCTCGGCCTCCAATGGCTGTTCCGCGGCACCGTCGACCCATCGCACCCGGCCACCGTGGTCGCGAGCACGATGGTCATCATCGTCAATTCGCTGGGTATTCTGGGCGGAGCCGTGGTGCTGGTGATGAGTCTGGTCAACGCCTACGCGTCCGAGTTCGTGCTGGATGCGCTGTTCGCCAAAAACCTCACCTATTTCTTCGGGCACGTATTCGTCAACAGCAGCATCTACATGGCCGTCATCGGCGTCTACGAGCTGCTGCCGCGCTACACCGGCCGGCCGTGGAGCATGTCGCGGCCGTTCCTCTGGGCGTGGGCGGCCAACACGGTGCTGGTGCTGATCGTCTATCCGCACCACCTGCTGATGGACTTCGCGATGCCGCGCTGGGCGATGGTCATCGGGCAGATCGCCTCGTACGGCGAGGGCCTGCCGGTCTTCGCGGCCACCGCGTACCTCGTGCTCACCAACGTCCACCGCTCCGGGCTGCGCTGGCGCATGCCGATCGTGCTGATCGTGCTCGCGATCTTCGGCTGGTCGGCGGGCATCGTTCCGGCCATCATCGACGGCACGATCAGCGTCAACCGGGTGATGCACAACACGCTGTGGGTCCCGGGCCACTTTCATTTCTATCTGCTGCTCGGGGTGCTGCCGATGCTGCTCGCCTTCATGTACCACCTGATCGGCGGCCGCGCGGATGAGCCCATCAGCCGCGGCGATGAGCTGGGGCTCACAGCCTATCTCGTCGGGGGCCTGACGTTCGTCGGCATGTTCCTGGCCGGCGGCCACGCCAGCGAGCCGAGGCGGTACGCGGTGCACTTCGCGGAGTGGCGGCCGTATGACCAGGTGGCCTCGATCGCGGCCGTGCTGGTCATCGCGGCGATGCTGCTGTTTGCCGCCCGAATCGCCCGCGGACTGCTCCGGGCTCCGGCCGAGCTCCGATGACCGGCCTCCGGACCGCGCTGGCCTCCGCGGCCCTGCTGCTCGGCAGCGCGGCCGGGCTCGCGGCCGCCACCGACGGGTTCGCGGCCTTCACCACCGAGACGGCCCGCCGCGTCGCCGTGCGCCGCCACCCGGTCGAGCTGCCGCCCGTGACGCTCGAGAGCGACGCCGGCACGCGATTCACGCTCGGTGATCTTCGAGGCAGGTGGCTGCTGGTGGACTTCATCTACACCCGCTGCCCAACCGTCTGCTCGGCGCTGGGCGGAGACTTCGCGCAGCTCGAGCGGGAGCTGGCCGGCCCGATCGCACAGGGCCGGATACGGCTCGTGAGCATCAGCTTCGACCCGGCGCATGACACCCCGGCGCAACTGTCGGCGTATCTGGGGCGCTTCGGCGCCCGGAACGCGGCCTGGCAGGCGGCACGTCCGCTCACGGTCGAGGGTCTGCGGCGGCTGACGGCGGCGTTCGGCGTCACCGTCATCCCCGACGGGGTCGGCGGATACACCCACAACGCGGCCATCCACCTCGTGGACCCCGATGGCCGGCTGGCAGACATCTTCGATCCGGGCGACCCGGAGCGCGTCAGCGAGACGGTCCTCGGGAATCTCGATCCGTGACGGGCGGGCGGCGGTCATTTCCGGTCTTGCTGGCCGCGCTGCTGATGCTGGTCTCGATGGCACCGGCGGTCCGCCGGCCTCTCGAAGCCAGCATGACCGCGCAGATGCTCGGCCAACTGCCGGTCCTGGTCGCCGTGGGGTGGCTCGCCGCCCGCTCCCTGTCTGCGCGCGTGCTGGCGCGGGTGGAACGTTGGAATCGCTCCGGCATAAGCGGCCTGATCCTGGCGACGGCCGGCGCGGCCTTCTGGATGCTGCCGCGGTCGCTGGACGCGTCGACGAGTCAGCCGCTGGTGGCGGCCGGCAAGTACCTCTCGGTCCCGCTTCTGATCGGCCTGCCAATCGCGCTGAGCTGGCGTCGCATGGGGTTCGTGATTCGTGGGCTGATCCTGGCGGAGCTCGTGGCTACCTGCTTCCGTCTGGGTTGGCTGTACCGCATTTCGCCCATCCGCCTGTGCAGCAACTACGGCCTCGACGATCAGCAGCGCCTCGGCGGATACCTGCTGGCCGTCGGTGGCGGGCTGCTGGTCTGGCTGGGCTGGAAGCTGCTCTGGGGACGTTTCGAAACGCCCTCGGCGGCGCGCCCGCAGGAAGGACGGCGGTATTGGGAGCCGGTACAAACGCTCCATTGCCGCATGCCTGCGTCCGTCGCATCCCTTCGATCCGCGCCGAGTCGTTCCCTGGAGCGGAAGGAGCGCGCGACGATGGCACGATGCATCGAGGTGATCCCGACTGCGAGGAGCGCATGACGACGCCCCTGGCCCGGCGCGGGGAGATCTTCCCGGCGTTCACGCTGCCCGGCTTGGACGGATCACCCGTCGCGCTGGAGGACCTTCGCGCGCGAGCCAACCTGGTGCTCGTGTTCGCGGCGGACGAGGTTGGCGGTAGCGCCGTCACCGGGCTGCTGGAGCAGTTGAGGACGCGGAGGCGGGAGCTCGAGGTCGAGGTAGCGCGGGTCGTCGTCGTCGCCGCCGCGCGACCGGGGGCGACTCAGCCGCGCAACGTTGACGCGTTTCCGGTCGTGCTGGACGAAGGGGCGCGCGTGCATCGGCAGGTCGGCGCGGCCGACGGCGCGGACAACCCGGCTCCTGCCGTGTTTGTCACCGACCGGTTCCGCGAGATCTTCGCGGCCTACCTCCCGCGCCAGGGCTCGGCGCTGCCGGATGCGCAGACGATCATCGAATGGCTCGTGTTCATCAACATCCAGTGTCCGGAATGCGGCGCGCCCGAGTGGCCACGGTAGCCACGTGCCGGTAGCCGCGCAGCGCCGGGCGTCGGGCTCGCGGCACGAGCTGGCGGTCGAGGGCCCGTTCCGGCTTCCCCTCACCGTCAGCGTCCTCCGGCGCCTGTCGACGAATCTGGTGGACGTCCTCACGCCCGGCGGCGAGTATGTGCGCGCGCTGGCGGGGGCACGCGGGCCCGTGATCGCCCGGGTCACGCAGATGCAGCCGAAGTCGCTGTCCGTCTCCTTCGAGGGCGACGAGAACGAGCACCACCGGGCACTCGGCCTCGTACGCCGGATGCTCGGGGTGGACCGCGACCTGACGGCGTTCGACCGCGCCGCCGCGGGCATTCCGTGGCTGATGCCGCTGGCCGCGCGGATGCGCGGCGTCAAGCCGCCTCGCTACGCGACGCTGTGGGAAGCCTGCGTGAACGTGGTCGTGTTCCAGCAGATCAGCCTGCAGGCGGCGAGCGCGATCATGGAGCGGCTGATCGTCGCCTTGGGCCGGCCGGTCGAGGCCGGGGGCGTCCGGTCCTATGTGTTCCCCGGCGTCGAGACCGTCCTGGATGCGAGGGACGATCTGCTGCGAGCGGCCGGCCTCAGTCCCGGCAAGCTCGCCACCCTGCGGCGGATCGGCGAAGCACTCGCCGCGGGCACGCTGGACGAAGCCATGCTGGAGGAGCGCGACAGCCCCGAAGCCGCCACGCTCCTGTGCGGGATCAAGGGGATCGGTCCGTGGACAGCCGCCGTCATCCTGCTTCGCGGGCTCGGGCGGCTCGACGTATTCCCGGCCAACGACAGCAGCGTGGCGCGGAATCTCACCATGGTCGCCGGAACGTCGCCGCTCGACGTGGACAGCGTGGTAGGAGCGCTGCGCCCGCAACAGGGAATGCTGTACTACCACCTGCTGCTCGCGCGGCTCGAGTCCCGTGGCGAGCTGGGCCGTCCGTCGGCATCACGCACACGCGCGTCCACGAACGGATGAAGGTCGCAGTCACTGAAAGGAGCTGGCGATGGAAGCACACACGCACATGTACCCGATGCCGAGCCCGGAGCTGTCCGGCAAGCGGCAGGCGCTCGCGCCCGCAATCGGCAGCGCGTTCCGCGATTTCAGCCGGCAGGTGTTCGCTGCCGGCGCACTGGATGCGAAGACCAAGCAGCTCATCGCCCTCGCGGTGGCCCACGTCACCCAGTGCCCGTACTGCATTCGAAGCCACACCAAGGGCGCGCTGCGCGAGGGGGCGGAGGAGAACGAAATGATGGAAGCGATCTGGGTCGCCGCCGAGATGCGCGCGGGGGGCGCCGTGGCCCACTCGGTGATCGCGCTCGAGACGATGGAAACCGCCGCGAGCGTGCAGCCGTCCTGAGCCAGTCGGGTCGCGGCCACCGCGCTCACCCGCCGGCCAGCCGGTAGAACCCGCCGATGATCGCGCCGTACACCAGGTGGGCCAACAGCGTGAGCAGGGGGGTGCCGCGGCCGTAGTTGAGCGCGAGGAAGCCGGGCGGCTCCAGCTCGCGAGTCGGCTCGGGCCCGCGCTCTTCGGTCGCCATCCTGGGGTGAAATCCGGGAAGCACGGGCATGAGCACCAGCAGCACGGCAGCTCCGTGCACCAGACCGACCCCGGCGCCGAGCCACCAGGTGGCCCGGTGCCAGTCCTCGAAGGCGAGCGCGTAGAGGAATCCAAAGAGCCACCCCGCCAGCAGGTGCACCAGGAAGCCGATCACCGCCGCGCGATCGCGGTTGGGGGTGAACATCGTCCCCAGCATGAACGGCAGGCTCATGCGGGAGAGGCCCAGACTCTGGCCGCCCTGCATCATGGCCGTGAGGACGATGGTGGCGACGAAGCCCCAGAGGAGGATGCTCCCGAAATTCACACCGGACCTCCCCGCGCGGCTCCCGGCGCCAGCGTGAGCGCGGCGTCGATCAGCCCCACGTGAGTGAACGCCTGCGGAAAGTTGCCCAGCGCGGCGCCCGTCGCCGGATCGATCTCCTCGGCGAACAGGCCCACGTCGTTCGCGTAGCCCAGCAGACGTTCGAACGCCTCGGCCGCGCCGCGGCGGTCGCCGCCGAGCGCCTGTGCCGTCACCGCCCAGAAGCTGCAGATCCCGAACGCGCCTTCCCCGGGCGCGAGCCCGTCATCCTCGCGATAGCGGTACAGCAGTCCGTTCCGGCCCAGACGGGCGTGCACGGCGGCCAGGGTGCCGCGCATGCGGGGTGAGGCCGGGTCGGCGTATCCGTACCGGCCGAGCTGGAGGAGGGCCGCGTCGAGCGTGTCGCCGCCGAGCACGCTCACGTAGCTCTGGAGGCCTGCGTCGAAGCCGTGCCGCTCGATCTCCTCGCCGATGGCGTCGCGCTCGCGGGCAAGCCGCGCCGCCGGGGCGTGGAGTAGCCCCGCGGCGTGGAGCCGGAGCAGCCGGTCGAGCGCCACCCAGCACATCGCCTTGGAGTACGTGTGCTGGCGGCGCGCGGCGCGGACTTCCCAGATCCCGTCATCGGGCTCCCGCCAGCGCCGGCACACCGTGTCGCCGAACCCGATGAGCATGCGCGCGGTGGCCCGATCCAGGCCCCCGCCGCGCTGCACGAACTGGTAGACCGCGTCGAGCACCTCGCCGTACACGTCGAGCTGGAGCTGGCCTTCCGCGGCGTTGCCCACGCGCACCGGCCGCGCGCCGCCGAAGCCGGCGAGCCGGTCAAGCTGCCGTTCCTTCAGATCGGTGCGGCCGTAGACATCGTAGAGGATCTTCAGCTCGGGCCAACTGATACGGGTGGTGTGGATCAGCCACCCGAGGAAGGCTTCCCCCTCCGCCGGGTATCCGAGATCGAATAACGCCTGCAGCGTGAGCGACGCGTCGCGCAGCCAGCAGTAGCGGTAATCCCAGTTGCGCGTACCGCCCGGTTGCTCCGGCAGCGAGGTCGTCGGCGCGGCCACCACCGCGCCCGATGGCGCGTAGGCCATGAGCTTGAGGGTGAGCGCGCTCCGAACCACCGCCGCACGGTGCGGTCCGGCGTAGGTGCAGCGACCGGCCCACTGCTTCCACCACTCGGCCGACATGCGGATTTTCCGCTCGGCGGGCGCACCGAGGGGCGGGATCACCGCCGGCTCGCCCTGGCTGAACACCAGCGAGACGTGCCGCCGCTCGCCCGCGCGGAGGACGGCGCGGCCGCGGACGCCGCCCCCATCGGCGGAGAGCGCGAGCGGCAGGTCGGAGCGCAGGACGAGCACGGTGTCGCGGTGCTCATAGTGGATGCCGAGAGGGCCGCGGTCGCGGAGCCTGGGCGTCGTGCGGGCGTAGTCCGGCCGAGGATCGCACACGAGCTCGACTTCCACCTCACCCGCCAGGCATTCGACGGCGCGCAGGATCTGGTGCTGCGGCCACAGCTCGCGTCGCTTGTCCG
>JAICLE010000113.1 GCA_025927545.1 Gemmatimonadales bacterium | reverse complement strand
GGCCGCGGTCGCGGAGCCTGGGCGTCGTGCGGGCGTAGTCCGGCCGAGGATCGCACACGAGCTCGACTTCCACCTCACCCGCCAGGCATTCGACGGCGCGCAGGATCTGGTGCTGCGGCCACAGCTCGCGTCGCTTGTCCGTCTCGGAGCACACGGGCATCAGGTCGGTGAGCCGCAGGGTACCGGACGAGGTCCGGAACGTCGTCTCCAGGATGTTCGTATCGGGGACGTATCGGCGCTCAGCGGAGAACGGGTGCACGGGCCGCACGGCGAAGCGGCCGCCCTTCGCCTGATCCAGCAGCGCGCCGAACAACGACGGGCTGTCGAACCGGGGCCAGCAGAGCCAGTCGAGCGAGCCGTCGCGGGAGATGAGGGCCGCGGAGCGGCAGTCGCCGATGATGGCGTAGTCGGAAATGGCTGGGTGGGGCGCGCTGGCGTCCGGCATGGTCAGGCCCCATCCGTCCGGATTCGTCCGATGGTCCCGAGCTCGGCATTGAGCTCCGCCCAGTCGAGCTCCTCTTCCACCCGATGGAAGGCATCGTCGCCGATGGTGCCGTCCGCCCGAAGCGCCAGCAGGCGGCGGCGCTCGGCAGCGACCGCGCGACTGATCAGCTCGCCGGGAGGCGCCCCGTCGTCGTTACGTGGCGCACCGGGGAGCCGGCTCAGGTACTCCCCACGCAGGAACCGCGCGGCCAGGCTCCCCTCCTCCGTGCCATCGAGCGCCGTCACCGCCGCCCGCGCGGTTTCCGAGCGGGCCAGCCGGACCTCCCGATCCACCGCGTCGTCCTGTTCCAGTCCCAGCCATGACATGAGCGGCCGGAGCGTGAGGCCCTGCACCACCAGCGTCCCGACCACGACGCAGAAGGCGGTAAACAGGAGCAGGTCGCGGAACGGCAGGCCGGGGGGCAGCGCGAGCGCCGCCGCCAGCGTCACGATCCCGCGCATCCCGCACCAGGCCACCACCGCCGCGTTCCGGGGCGAGCCGCAGCGCCCCGCCGGCCCTCGCCCGCTCCCCGCGAGGGGTCGGCCGACCAGCTCCCCGCCCATCACCCACACGATCCTGACGAGCATCACCACCGCGCAGACCGCGGCGGCGGTCCCGAGGTAGGTGATCGCTCCACCCTGGCCCAGCCGCGCCAGGATGGGCTTGAGCTGCAGACCCACCAGGATGAACGCGAGCACGTTCAGCACGAACACGGCGACATCCCACACGGCGTAGGACGGGATCCGGATCCGGGCGGGAATCTGGTCCGGCGCGGTCCGGGCCACGGCCATCGCGAAGACCACCATCGTGAGGATGCCGGACAGATGGATGCGCTCGGCGATGAGCCAGACGGCGAACGTGCCCGTGAACTGGACGACGACCGAAGTGGCCACGTCCCGGATGCCGCGGGACACGACCCGCATGACCCTGCTCAGCGCAAGGCCGAGGACGACGCTCCCGGCGGTGACGACGAGCAGCATCGGGACGACGTCATACCCGACCACCACCGCGCCCAGGGCCGCGCCGACCGCGAGCCGGTAGATGAGGAGCGCGCTCGCGTCGTTGAACAGGCTCTCGCCTTCGAGCACCACCAGCAGCCGGTGCGGCGGGCGGAGCTGCCTGAGTACGGCCGTGGCCGCGGCCGCATCCGGCGGCGCGACGATGGCGCCGAGCACGATCGCGGCGGCCCACGGGATGTCGGGCACCAGCCAGCGCGCCGTCACCGCCACGGCCGCCACGGTGAGCACGACGCTCCCGACCGCCAGGCTCGCGACCGAGCGCCAGTGCTCCCGCAGGTCGCGGGGCGAGGTGTCGAAGGCGGCATCGAGCAGCACCGGGGCGACGAAGAGCGCGAGCGCGAGCTCGGGATCGAGGGTGACCGTCGGCGTGCCCGGCACCAGGGCCAGCGCCACCCCGGCCAGGGCGAGCAGCGCTGGATACGGGAGGTTGGTCCGCCGGGCCAGCGCGGCGAGCGCCGCGCCGGCGAGCAGGAGGGCGATGCTGATCTCGAAGACGGCCATGCCGAAATAAGCCGGCGGGGAGGGGCGGAGGCTAGCGGGGGGCGGTGACAGTGTCGCTGCTAAGACCGCGCCAGCTGGTCTGACTCCAACCCGAGGGTGGTTCAGGCAGCCGCACCACCAAGGCACGCACGGGCTTGTCGACAGACTTGCGCTCGAGCGCGGCGGAAGCCACGTCACAGACGCTCACATCGGGCTCCATGTAGAGTACAGGTCACCCTGGACCGCCCTCGTCGTGGAGCCCAGTAGGCAGCCGGCGGCTGCCCGGAGGCCCGATGCTCTCCGGTTTGGACGATATCCTCTCTCTCTTGCCTGACCCACTGGTGCTCGTCGCGACTGACGAACTCAGCCACCGCTCCATCGCCACCTCGATGGTGAAGGCACTGGGCCATCCGGTGCGGAGCTGCCCGACCAGTCATCTGGCGGCGGTTTCTGGGGGAGCACCCCCGCGAGGTACGGCTCCTCCTGGCCGACCTCGATCTCAAACAGATGGGCGGTGGGGAATTGGCCGAGCGGGCCCTCGAACTCGCCCGGCCACCGCTGCAGGGTCAGCAGACTTGCCACCGAACGACTGGATTGGGTTTGGCAACTGGCGTAGTCGGCCACAAGTCTAGAGCGCCCCTGTGAGGCGCAGGCTATGGAGATGCTGGCGTTCTTGGTTCGGCAATAATTTGTGCAGCCCCACCTTACTCAATCCAGCCGTGGAACGACCCCTCACAGCAATTCACGCCAGATTTGGCGTTAGCAATTTGAGGATAAATTGACGGAGCCGTCTATGATAGCAGTGGTCTTCTCCCTGGGTCGCGTTATGAACAATGCAGAGACTTAGGGGAACGCCTATGCCAAGAGATCGCCACAGGTGTTGTGGAGCAGCAGCCCTTCCGTTCACCATTTGGGTAGCAGCAGCATTTTACGTCACCGCTTGTGGTGGCGCACCGCAGCCGATGGAATCCGACGGCGTGGGCTCGGTCACGTCAGACATAGTCACGGCTGCGGTTGCCTCCCAACTCGACGCTGGTGGCCACTTTCGGCTGTCCCGCACGCCTCCTGACAAGTCTGGAGAGATCACGGCAGAGGCCGCTGAGAGGCTCGGTGCGGCGTTTCTCCAGCAGCTCGGACCCATGATTCGTGGTACCCTGGAAAAGGACCACGGTGGGGCGATTGACGTAAAGTCCGTCGCAGTCTGCGGGCGAACCATCTATGCATCAAGCCCCTACGAACGGGTGGATCCACAAGTATCGGCCACCGCCACCGGACGAGTTTACGACAGAATCTTCGGACCGTGGTGGCTCGTCACCTTCTGCGGCAAGGGCAAGGCGCAGGTCGCGTTAGCAGTGTCGAGTTACGCAACCGACCTCAGCATTGATCAAGATGGCCAGCTTTCAATGCCTCCAATCGGAGGCGAATGGTTCCGCTGGGAGGGGATTCCGATGGCGGCGGCGGGGGAGTTTCCTTCTTCTCCAGAGCATGCCGTTCAGATGGCCGCGACGATGACCGGGCAACGCATTTCAACTTTGCCAGAGTTCATCGCTCCGAGTCCACTCTTCGGAAATCCATTTCACGGTCGTTGGAGGCTAGGGCTGAATGGGCCGGGTGTGTTCCGCCTCACGGACAACGGAGCCCAGAGGGTGGCGGCCCAGGCGTACATAGGCTACCCGCCGGGAAGAAGCGCGGTCGCGACGGCTTACCTCCCCAGCACCGATCAACCTGACGGGCAGGCGTTCAAGTATCAGGTAAATGCGGTCATTGGGCAGCCAGCGGGACCAGCCGAATATGCGCCGGGCTTTGTTCGACGGCGCCCAGAGGTACCTGTGAAGTTTGTCGCCGTCACACGGACTTCAAGGTAGGAGGCCCAATGTCTCTCGATGCGCCGCCGAGGCCATGGGCTGCAGGCCTCCTTGCGCTAGTGTGCTCGCTCGGCTGTGGAAATATCGACTCGGCAAGCCGCTGTCAGCTTGACTACGCCAATGGACAGTGGACAACCAACAATCTCGACTTGCAGGTCACCGATCCACCAAAGTGCCCCGTGGCCCTTGCCTATCCCGGCACGAACAAGCGCTAGGCAGGAACGACAACGGCCCCCGAGGCATCGGTGCCGGCTTTGACGGTCGAGGAGACAAGGATCTACGACGGTTTCAACAATCTCTCCGGTCAGTCTCTTGGCACGTTCTTACCGGATCAGGGTGGAAACGTACGCTCAAACGAATCTGGTAACTACAGCGCAGGTCAGGCCTCAATTTCTGGTCTGCCGCCATACCAAGAAGATCAGGCGAACACGAAGGTTCCCCTCTCATCCTTCGTAGGTGGCGATACCGCGAGGGCTGCTGTGCTTTTGCCGTACACTCTGAGCACCGGAGCCGTACGGCTGAACATCTCGGCGCTTCATACTGTCCCGACGGGGTCCACAGTCACCATGCGCGGATGGCAGGTGTGGCCAACGATCGGCGGCGCGGCGCCGAGAGGAACATGGTACCTTGATGGCGTTCAGGTTGGGACCACCACTCCTACGATGATCTTTCCAGGCGCTACGTCCCAAGTCTGGGAGTACTCGAGGCCCAACCCGATGAACGTGCGCGGCACCCACACTTGGCAGCTTAAGGTAGGCACTACCACCCGTACGCTCACAATGACGGTGCGTTGAACGTTTGTGCTCTGCTGGTTGCCATTCCATGGCTCCCGCAGTCGCGGGAGCCTGCTTCATCCCCATTCCACCTTGGGATTCGCAGCCGCGGGTATGCCATCGTGGTCATGATGCCGGCGCCGAGCCTAGGTAGCGCGGCAATGCTCGGCAGCGTGAGTCACACCACCGGGCCGATGACTCCGACGCGCTGGATGGCCCGCTTCGCCGCCGCGCGCATCGAGCTCATCGCGCCGCACAAGCTCAATCGGACGCGGCCTCGAACGCAGGACGGCCGCCCGCTCAGCCGCTACCAGCGGCGCTATCGTGGCTTTGTCCACCTCGCCTGCGTGCTGATCTTGCTCCGGGCGTATTTGTGAGATGTGCTCTAGTAACGGCCACCGTGGGGTGGCCGCTTGCTTTGTAAGGGCATCGAGAAGGGGGAGTTACAGGAATGGCCAGAGAGGGAATCGAACCCCCGACACGCGGATTTTCAGTCCGCTGCTCTACCAACTGAGCTACCTGGCCGTGGGGGAGGGAATATAGGAAGGGGCCCGGGGCGAGCCAAGGGACCGTGACCAAACCGTTCAGCCGGCGCAGGCGTTTCCTCCACGACCGCTCCCGGAGACGCCGATGACCCGCCCAGTCCCGCTCCTCCTGCTTTCACTCACCGCCGCGGCCACCCCCGCAGCGGCCCAGATGCTGGCATCCCGCCCGGTTGCCCCGGCCGTTGGTACACCCGCCCCTGCCTGGCGGAACGCGAGCTGGCTCAATGCCGACCACCCGCTCACGCTGCCCGGGCTCCGGGGCCGGGTGGTCCTGCTCAACTTCTGGGTCTTCACCTGCTACAACTGCACCAACACCGTCCCCTCGCTCGTGGACTTCGATCGGAAGTACCGGGACCAGGGGCTCACGCTGATCGGCATTCACACGCCAGAGTTCCCGCCCTACGCGGGGGAGCACGACAGGGCAAACGTGGAAAGCGCCCTGCGGAAGTACGGGATCGAGTATCCCAACGCGCAGGACAACGACTCGAAGACCTGGGAGCTGTACGGCATCCGGTACTGGCCGAGCTTCGTGTTGATCGACAGGCGCGGGAACATCAGGTACGCGGGATATGGGGAGTTTCACCTGAACGACGGGGCGTATCGGATGTGGGACGGGCGGATCCGGGAGTTGCTGGCCGAGTGAGGGGGTGCGGTATGAGGCCTCCGGTCAGCATGACCGCGGCAGCCCTGTTAGCCGCCGGCGTCCTCGCCTCCTGCGCAGGCCCGGCCGGTACGCCCGCGCTCCTGCGCCTCCGCGCGGCGCCCGACGGCCCCGACACCCGCCTCACCCTCCTCGCCGCCCCGGGCCTCGAGATCAACGCCCGTCTCCTCCCCGCGCTCGAGCTCCCCAACGGGACGGTCTACCGCTTCGCTAGCGGCCGCCGCTCCGCCGACTCCGCCTACTTCGCCGAGCCGCCCAGCGCGCGCCTGCCCGGTCGCCACGACCGGGTCCACGGCACGCTGCGCGCGAGCGTGTGCCGCCAGGACGAGCTGGTCTGCCACAGCGTCGCCTTGCAGCTCTAGCCGGATCGGCCCCGCCAGCGCACACGGGCGCGGCGTCACCCCGCTCGGCGGGGTTGTCGTTTCGCCGGACCCCCTCTAGCGTCACCAGACGGGCCCATTCACCCGCCCGACGAACTGGAGGCGAGCAATGAACACCAGCATGACGACGGCTTTCCGCACGGGCGTGCTCCTGGCCGCGATCGGTCTCGCGACCACGATCGAAGCACGCGCCCAGGCCGAGAAGCCCCTGTCCGAGATCCTCAGGTCCTTGGAGGACCAGCGGCTGGGCGCCATCACCGAGGCCGACCTCGACCATGGCCGCTGGGAGGTGGAGGTCCACAAGGACGGCAGGAAGACGACGTTGTACCTCGACCCGAAGACCGGCGCGGTCGACCGGCGGAGGAAGCGCGCCGACGCCCACGAGGTCCTCCCGCCCGCCGATGCCAAGCCGCTGTCCGAGATCATCAAGTCCGTCGAGGACCAGAACCTCGGCGCGGTCACCGAAGTGGATTACGACGACGGGTTCTGGGAGGTGGAAGTCGGCAAGGGCGCCACGAAGACCAAGCTCGACATCGATCCGCGGACCGGGGAGACCCGGACGCGGTAGCGCACGCCCGGACGGCGGCGCCCCTAGAAGGAAGCGCCGCCCTCCCGCATATTGCTGCATGGCCGAGCCCCGCTTCCCCAATCTCATCGTCCTCGACCACCCGCTCATCCAGCACAAGCTCACCATCCTCCGCGACCGGGAGACCAGTACCCGCGATTTCAAGCAGCTCGTGAGCGAGATCGCGGTGCTCATGGCGTATGAGGCCACCAAGGATCTCGCCACTCAGCCCGTGGAGATCGAGACCCCGCTCGAGCGGATGACCGGCCGCCAGGTCTCGGGGAAGAAGCTGACCCTCGTCCCCATCCTGCGCGCCGGCCTCGGCATGGTGGAGGGCATCGCGCACCTTATCCCCTCGGCGCGCGTGGGGCACATCGGGCTCTACCGGGACCACGACACGCTCAAGCCGGTGGACTACTACTTCAAGATCCCGGCGGCCGAACTCGAGCGCGACTTCTACGTGCTCGACCCGATGCTCGCCACCGGCGGGTCGGGCGTGGCCGCGGTGAGCACGCTCAAGGGCGCCGGCGCGCGGCGGATCCGCTTTCTCTCGATCGTGGCCGCGCCCGAAGGCGTCCGCCGCATGCTCGACGCCCATCCCGACGTCCCGATCTACACGGCCGCGCTCGACCGCCAGCTCAACGACGTCGGCTACATCCTGCCGGGGCTCGGCGACGCCGGCGACCGGCTCTTCGGCACCCGCCACCAGTGAGGGCCACCATTCCACTCCGGACAGGCACGTGAGCGGCATCCGTCTGACCTTCTGGGGCGCCGCGGGACAGGTCACCGGCTCCATGCACCTGCTCGAGGCGGCCGGCGGGCGATTCCTCCTCGACGCCGGCCTGTTCCAGGGCCACCGCGCCCGGAGCCACGAGCTCAACGCGCGCCTGCCCTTCGACCCGCGCCGGCTCGACGGCGTGGTGCTGAGCCACGCCCACATCGACCACTCGGGGCGGCTGCCGCTGCTCGTCCGCCACGGCTTCCACGGCCCGATCCACGCTACGCCGGCCACGCGCGATCTCTGCGCGGTGATGCTCCCCGACTCCGCCCACATCCAGGAGAAGGACCACGAATATCTCCGGCGCCACGGCAAGGCCGGCCCGGAGAGCGAGCCGCTCTACAACCTGGCCGACGCGATCGCCGTCCAGGACCTGCTGATCGGAGTGCCGTACCGCCGGATCACTCACCTGCGGAAACACCTCGCCCTCGAGTTCGCGGAGGCGGGCCATATTCTCGGCTCCGCGTCGATGGACATTCGCATCACCGAGGGCGGGAGCCACCGGCTGGTCTTCTCCGGCGATATCGGCCGGCCTGGACTGCCGATCATCCGCGACCCCGAGCCGCCCTCGGGCCCGGTGGACACCCTGATCGTCGAGTCCACCTACGCCGACCGCGACCACGAGACCGTGCCCGGCGCCGAAGAGAAGCTGGCGGAGGCGGTGCGCCGCACGGCCGCCCGCGGCGGGAAGCTGCTGATCCCTGCCTTCGCGCTCGGCCGGGTGCAGGAGATCGTCTACGGCCTGCACCAGCTCTGGCGCGCCCGGCGGATCCCGGAGGTGCCGATCTATATCGACAGCCCGCTGGCCGTCGAGACCACGACCGTCTTCCGCATGCATCCCGAGATCTTCGACAAGCGCGAGAAGCTCGTGGCCGAGGGCGCGCGGCTGTTCGACTTCCCGCTGGTGCGCTACATCCGCGGGGTGGCCGAGTCGAAGGCGCTGAACGAGCTGCGGGAGCCGGCGGTCATCATCGCGGCGAGCGGGATGGCGGAGTCGGGGCGGATCCTGCATCACCTGATCAACGGCATCGGCGACCCTCGCAATCTGGTCCTCTTCGTCGGCTTCCAGGCCGAGCACACGCTCGGCCGGCGGCTTCAGCGCGGCGAGGAGGTGGTGCGTATCCTGGGCGAGGAGTATCCCCGGCGGGCCGAGGTCGAGACGATCGGCGGCTACTCCGCCCACGCCGACCGAAGCGAGCTCCGCGCGTGGCTCCGGGGCCTGGGCGGGCCCATCCGCCGCGCCTTCGCAGTCCATGGCGAGCCGCCCGCGCTCGGCGCCATGGCCACGATCCTGCGCGAGGAGGGCGTGCGCGAGGTCATCCTGCCGAAGCACGGCGAAGCGTTCGACCTGTAGCCCTGCTCCGGGCGGCCGTCCTGCTGCCGGTGCTCGCGGGGATGGCCTACACCGTCTCGCTGGTGATGGTGCTGGTGACGAGCCAGCAGGACCAGCGCCGGCCGGTGGACGCGATCGTGGTGCTGGGCGCGGCCCAGTACAACGGGCGGCCCTCGCCGGTGCTGCGCGCGCGGCTCGATCACGCGCGCTCGCTCTATGCCGACGGCGCCGCGCCGCTCGTGATCGTGAGCGGCGGCGTGGGCCGGGGCGACACGATCAGCGAAGCGGCGGTGGGCCGCCGCTATCTCGTGTCCCACGGGATCCCCGCGGACGCGGTGATCGCCCAGGCCGAGGGCCGCACCACGATGGCCTCCATGAACGCGGTGGCGGCCTGGCTGCAGCCGCGCGGGCTCCGGCGCGTGCTCCTGGTAAGCGATCCCTTCCATATGTTCCGCCTGCGGCTGGAGGCCCGCCGCACGGCGCTCGAGGCGTATACTTCGCCCACCGAGAGCAGTCCCATCTCGGCCAACCCCGTCCTGGAGCTCCGCTATCTGCTGGCCGAGGGATTCAAGGTCCCCGTCGCGTGGGTGCGGAGCTGGTAAGCGAGCGATGTCCCTGATCTC
>JAICLE010000053.1 GCA_025927545.1 Gemmatimonadales bacterium | reverse complement strand
GGTGCTGGGCGCTGTCCCGCCCGTGCGGGAGGCGGCCCGGTGAGCGCGCCCGAGCTCCGCATCGTGATCCTGGGGCTGTCGATCACGTCTTCATGGGGAAACGGCCACGCCACCACGTATCGGGGTCTGGTGCGGGAGCTGGCGGCGCGCGGCCACGACGTGCTCTTCCTCGAGCGCGACGTCGAATGGTACGCGGCCAATCGCGACCTTCCGCGCCCACCGCACGGCCGGACGGTGCTCTATCACAACCTGCGGGAGCTGAAGGGCAGGTTCACGGCCCAGGTCCGCGACGCCGACCTGGTCATCGTGGGCTCCTACGTCCCCGAGGGAGCCAAGGTCGGGGAGTGGGTCACCCGCACGGCTCATGGGCTGACCGCGTTCTACGATATCGATACGCCCGTCACGCTCGCCCGGCTCGCCCGCGGCGACGTGGAGTATCTGACCGCGGCCCTCATCCCGAAATTCGATCTGTATCTGTCGTTTACCGGCGGCCCGACGCTGGAACGGCTGGAGCGGGAGTACGGTGCCCGGGCGGCGCGGGCGCTCTACTGCTCGGTGGACCCGGCGATCTATCACCCACAGCCGCTCGAGTCCCGCTGGGATCTGGGCTACATGGGCACCTACAGCGCCGACCGGCAGCGCGGGCTCACGCACTTGCTCATGGAGCCCGCGCGCCAATGGTGGGACGGCCGGTTCGTCGTCGCGGGACCGCAGTATCCCGCTGGGATCCGCTGGCCGGCCAACGTGCGCCGCATCGACCACCTACCGCCCGCGCGGCACCGCGGCTTCTACAATGCACAGCGGTTCACCCTCAACCTGACGCGCGCGGACATGATCGCCGCAGGGTTTTCGCCGAGCGTCCGGCTGTTCGAGGCGGCCGCATGCGGCACCCCGATCGTGAGTGACGCCTGGAACGGCATCGAGACGGTGCTCACGCCCGGCAGCGAGGTGCTGCTGGCCCGCACGGCTGCCGACGTGCTCGGCTACGTGCGCGACCTCCCGGAAACAGAACGGCTCGCGATCGGCGCCTGTGCGCGCGAACGCATTTTGGCGGAGCACACCGCGGCGCACCGCGCCGAAGAGCTCGAGGGCCACGTCCTCGGACTCACCGCGCGCCAGACCACGAGCTGAAGGAGGCCGCCTATGGCACAATCGATCCGACGGGAGCCCCACTCCCCCGAGGCCGACCGGCGGCGGGACGTCGAACGGTTGGGTCCCTGGTTCCACAACCTCCATCTGCCCGACGGCAGCGAGACGGCGCCGGATCACCCGCTCGGCGATTTCCCGCGCTACAAGTGGAACGTCCTCGCGCCGCACCTCCCCGCACGGCTGGACGGCTGGACCGTGCTCGACATCGGCGCGAACGCGGGGTACTACACCTTCGAGGTGGCGCGCCGGGGCGCGCGGGTGACCGCCATCGACGTCGACCCCCATTATCTCGACCAGGCCCGGTGGGCGGCGCGCGCCTACGGACTCGAGTCGAGCGTCGAGTTCCGCCGCATGCAGGTGTACGAGCTGGCAGACTCGGACGAGCACTTCGACCTCGTGCTCTTTCTGGGCGTGTTCTATCATTTGCGATACCCGCTGCTCGGGCTCGATATCGTCGCGCGTCGGGTAAAACGGCTGCTGGCATTCCAGACGCTCACCACCCTGGCAATGGAGGTGCAGGCCGACACCAGCGATCGCCCGCTTGACGAGCGCGCCGCCCTGCGGGAGCCCGGGTGGCCAACGATGGCGTTCATCGAGGACCGTTTCGCCGGAGATCCGACCAACTGGTGGGTGCCCAACCACGCCGCGGTCATGGCCCAGCTCCGCTCGAGCGGCCTCGGAGTCCGCTCGCATCCGGGGCACGAGTTCTACATCTGCGAGCCGCTCCCGCCGGGCGTTGCCGGCCGGGCCCCCTACGATATCACGCCGGAACTTCGGGCGGCGAGCGGCCGCTCGACGGCGTGAGGGCATGGAGGCCGGATGCAGGTGTATCGCGCGCAACACCGGCAGGAGGAGCCCGGCCGTCTGCTTGCCGCGATTCGGGACGGCCTCACTCATCTGGCTCCCCGGCACGCGGGCGTGCACGACCGGGTTGTGCGGCTGCTCATCGCGCTCGGCGAGCTGGAGGCCGGCGTCGCGGACTCGCTGCACCCGGTGGCCGACGCGCCGCACCCCGTCACAGCCGCGCTCCGCCATGCCAGCGTGGCGGCCGGCCATCTGCTCTGGCACTCCTGGCACGGACAGCACGAAGCGCTGAGCGCCTGGGCGGCCCGCGTGGGCGGCGCGCTGGCCACTCTCGAGGCTGCCACCCTCCCCCGGACGGTCGTGACCAGTGTCCCCGAGGGTTACGCCTACTACGGACTGTTCCCGGAGACCTACCTGTGTGCCGCCGTGCGGTGCGCGCGCGCGCTCCGGATGGAGCACGGCGTGTGTGTCGGGATCCGCAGCATCGGCACAAGCCTCTCCGCGGTGGTGAGCGCGGCGCTCGAGGAGATCGGCGTCCGGGTGCTCTCTCTCACCGTCCGGCCGCGGGGCCATCCCTTCGACCGGCGACTCCGGCTCACGCCGGCCCTCGAAGCACTGCTGCGCGACCACGCCGCCGAGCCGTTCCTGGTCGTGGACGAGGGGCCGGGTCTGAGCGGCTCGTCGTTCGCTGGGACCGCGCGGGCACTGTCAGAGCTCGGCGTAAGCGACGACCGCATCGTGCTGCTGCCGAGCTGGCGGACCGACGGCCGGTCGCTGCGATCGGAGGACGCGAGGGCACGCTGGCACCACCATCGGCAATTCTCCGCCACCTTCGAGGAGGTCTGGGTCGAAACCCGCCGGCTCGCCGATCTGGCTCCGGCGAGCAGCCTGAGTGACCTCTCGGCGGGAAAGTGGCGTCCGCTGCTGCTGCATGATGAGGCCCGCTACCCGCCCGTCCAGCGGCAGCACGAGCGTCGGAAGCTGCTCGCGCGACATCCCTCGGGCGATCCGACCCGGGAGCCGGACCGGCTGCTGCGCTTCGCGGGGCTCGGGGCACATGGAGACGCAAGGCTCCGCCGGGGGCGCGCGCTCGCAGAAGCAGGATTCAGTCCCTCGGTGCTCGAGCTCCGGCACGGCTTCCTGATTCAGGAGTTCTCTGCCGGCACGCCCGTGTGCGCCGGGCATGCGTGCCCCGACGAGCTGGCGGGGACGATGGCGCGCTACCTGGCTCACCTCCGCCGATGTCATCCGGCCGCGGCAGATGCGCCATCCGACCTTCGCGAGCTGCTGGCGATCAACGTGACCGAGGCTCTCGGCGAGCCGGCCGCCGAGCGTCTGGCGGCGAGGTTCCCGCCGGCTGACGCGCCGCCGCAGGAGGCGCCGACCGCGCTTGACGGGCGCATGCTCCCGCATGAGTGGGTGCGAACCGACCACGGCTTCTTCAAGGCCGACGCCTTGGACCACCACGACGATCACTTCTATCCGGGCCCGCAGGACATCGCCTGGGATGTGGCGGGCACGTGTCTGGAGTTCGGGCTGGAGGGCGACGCGCGCCGCGGATTCCTCACGCGCTATGTCCGGGAGAGCGGGGATGCCGCTATTGCCCGGCGCCTGCCCTATCACGCGGTGGCGTATCTCGCGTTCCGCCTGGGTTACGCCAGGCTGGCCGCAGAATCACTGGGTGACGACCCTGACGGGGCGCGCTTCCGCGCGGAGACCGTGCGCTATGGAGCGTTGCTCGCCGCGGAACTGGTCTCGGATGCTCCGGCGCGTTGGCGTGGATAAGCCGGTGACGCTGGCGAGCTACCGGCTGTGCATCTTCGACGCGGACGACACCCTTCGCCGCTCGACCGTTCCCGGACAGCCATGTCCCAGAGGGCCCGGCGAGTGGGACTTGCTTCCGGGTGTTCGCGAGCGGCTCGCGGGCCTGCCCTGGCAGCAACCGGGCGGCCCGTACTTCGGCCTGGCCTCCAATCAGGACCAGGTCGGCGCCGGCCTGTTCACGCGGCGGATGGCCCGTGCGCTCCTGCGCGAGCTGGCGCGGGCTGCGATCGGCCAGGCTCCCCCCGACCCGGCGCTCCAGTTCTGTCCTCACGCGCTGGGCATCGCCTGTGACTGCCGCAAGCCCGGTCCGCGAATGCTGGTCCGGATCATGGCGTTCTACGGGGTCGGCCGGCGGGAGACGCTGTTCGTGGGTGACAGTGACCTGGACCGTGGGGCGGCCGCGGCGGCCGGCGTGGACTTTCTTCCGGCGGGAGCGCTGTTCGGCCGGGCTCAGCAGGCGTAGCGCCGCACCATGCGGCCGCAGAAATCGGCGAACTCCTCGACATGACGCGGCGGGCTCGTGTGGTGGGGACGGAGGCCGCAGGACTCCGGGGTAAAGCAGAAAGTGAGCGTCACGTCGAACGGCTCGAGCGCGCGCATCTGCCGGTCGAACCAGGCCTCCGCCCCGGGGCGCTGGCTGTCGGCCCAGCTCAGTCCGGTGCGAAGGTGGCGCACGCCGAGCTTCCGGAGCCAGCGGACGGCATCATCGAGCCGGCGGTCCTCGAAGTGAAACCACTGGCAGATCCCCATTGCCGGCGCATACTGGGCGAACTGCGCCGCGGCGGGCTTGGGCGTACCGTCCTCCCGCAGGAGGCCAAGATAGAAATGGCGGTAATAGGAGGAGCCCTCCGCTTCCCGGTGGCGAGTCGTCGCCGGCCACGCCCGCGGGAGATCGCAGAGGCTGTACCAGTGGACGCGCGGGACCCGGCCCAGGAGCAGCTCGGCGGTGCGCCGCAGCCCGAACTCCTGCACCTCGTCCGCGCCGAACGTGGAGACGCCGACTTCGGTGACCCAGATCGGCAGGCTCGTGATCGCCTGGATCTCGCGCAGCTTGTCGGGCCACTCGTCAATGGTCCAGTGATTCCAGTCGAGCGGGAAGCCGTGCACCGCCACGACGTCGACGGCATCGAGTACGTGCTGCTCAGCCATGTTGCGCAGGAACCCCGGGTCGATGGGCGAGAGGCCGCCGAGCACGCGGGGCAGCCCCGGCCGTTCCGCGCCGACAGCGGCCGACGCGGCGCGGACCGTCTCGGCGAAGATGTGCCAGCCGGGATCGATCTCGAAGTCCCAGTGCGAGAGATTGTTCGGCTCGTTCCAGAGCTTGACCGCCTCGATCATCGCACCGCCTCTACGGCCGCGCGGGCGCTCAGCACGCCGATCGCCTCACGGTAGCCATGCAGCGTTCCGACGTCGACGTAGGTCTCCCCGCCCCGCACGCCCACCGCCCTGCCGCCCTGCGCGAGCCACGCGTTTACCAGAGTGCCGATGTACTCGTCCCGGCGCTCCCGCGACTCCCAGAGCTGGTACAGCGCGAGGAGCGTCCGGCCCGACAGCTTGAACGCTCCCCAGACCCACCGCGACCCAGGGTCCGCCTCCTTCACCCGGATCTCGCGCACCCGCCCGGTGGCGTCGGTCAGGACCGCGTCGAACCGCTCGGGCGCGTCCACCGGGAAGAGGAGGAACGAGAGCGGATCGTCGCCCAGGCCTCGGAGCGCATCTTCGGGAAACCAGATCGTGTCCGGGAGCCCGACGATGACGAACTGGTCGGCCGCGATGAAAGGAAGGGCCTGGAAGATCGCGTCGCACAGCCCCTGGGGCCGGGGCTGGACGGTGTAGCAGACCCGCACCGGCAGCCCGCGAGCGCCGTAGTACTCGAGGATGTCCGACTTGCCCGGCGCGATCACGAAGCAGATTCGATCCGCCCCCGCCAGGATCATCCGTTCGACGAGATATTCACTCACCGCCCGGGGCCGCTCGGAGGTTCCATCCTGCCAGCTCCCGACCGGGAGGAGCTCCTTGGAGAAGGCGAGCGGCTGGATGCGCGTGCCCGCGCCGGCCGCCGGGACGATGCCCCACATCGGTCAGGCCTCCACCGCGAGGGCGCCCTCGAGCAGCGCGACCAGCTCGCCGGCCCGGCGGACGGCCGTGTGGTCCGTGAGGGCGCGTTCGCGCGCTGCGCGCCCGATGCGGCCGAGCTCCGCGTCATCGGTCCCGGTGGCCTCGATGCTTTCGTCACTGGTCCGGGCCACGAGGATCTCCGAGCCGGGCGTGAAGAACTCGTCGAGTCCCGGCCAGGCATCGCTCAGCACGGGGGCGCCGCACGCGGCGGCTTCAAACAGCCGGCCGGAGGGACAGTAGCCCATGTCCGCCATCGGCGCCCGGGTGACGTTCAGGGTGAGCCGGGACGAGGAGTAGAACGCCGAATGCTCCGCGGGCGGAAGGTGGCGGACGAAGTAAATGTTGTCCGTCCAGGGGAATCCGACCGGATACTGGGCTCCGCCGATGAGGAAGCGGTGGGCCGGGAGCCGGCGGGCCGGCTCCACCAGTAGCGTGACCAGCGCCTGCTGACGGTCCTCCGCGTAGGTGCCAAGATACGAGAGGTCGGCGCGGTAGCGCTCGACGGCCGACACCGGGTAATGAACGTCCGGGTCCACGCTCCCGTAGAGTGGGGCCACTCGGCGGGCCCCGAGCAGATCTCGCATCGCGTCGAGGGCCGCGCCTCCGGTGTAGCTCAGCACCAGATCGAAATCAGCCAGGCCGCTCGGCCCGATGTAGGGGACGGGCAGGCCCGCGCGGAGGCGATCGAGCGTCATCGGGGTGTCGAGATCGTAGAATACCCGGAGCGCCGGCGTGTCGATCGCGGCGGCGGCGGCCACCCCGTCGGGGCAATAGGAGGTGACCACCGCCACGTCCGCGTCGGCCAGCTCGGCCCGCACCAGGGAACGGACCGAGCTCCACTCGGGGTAAAGCACGAGTCGCCCCCCGGGCAGCTCCGCCAGGTCGCGGTGCGCGGCGTAGTAGGGGACGTCACGCTCGAAAAACACGACGGAGTGCCCGAGGGCGCGCAGCGCCTTGATGAGACCGCGCCAAAGGGTGGCGTGTCCGTTGCCCCAGGAGGAGCTGACGGAAAGCCCGAAGACGACCAGCTTCATTGCGACCGTACAACAACCGCGGGTGACCAAAAACGTACTTACGCTTTCCAACCTTCACTCGCCTCCCCCCGGGAGGAAGCCGCCGCATCACGCTGCGGGTGTGCGCTGTGACCGCACTCCGGAGGACAGTATGGCACTGACCGTTCTACTCGTCCGTCACGCCTCCTGCGACCATGTGGGCCGCGTGATCCCGGGCCGATCGCGAGGGGTTCACCTGAACGCCCGCGGCCGGACAGAGGCCGAGGCGCTGGCGGAGGGGTTCGCGGGGCTGCCGATCGAGGCCATGTACAGCGGCCCCCTTGAACGAGCCTGGGAAACCGCCGTAGCCCTGGGAGACCGGCTTCGGCGTCCGGTGGAGATGGCTCGTGGCCTCGACGAACTCGACTTCGGCGACTGGACGGGGCGCTCGCTCGACTCACTGGAGCCCGAGCCGCTCTGGCAGGCCTTCAACGCCGCGCGGGGCGCCACCCGGATCCCGGGTGGCGAGTTGATGGCGGAGGCAGCGGCTCGGGCGATGGCCGAGCTGGGCCGGATGCGGGAGGAGCACCCCGACGGGCTCGTGGCGGCGGTGAGCCATGGGGACGTCATCCGTAGCGTGCTGCTCCACTGCCTAGGGGTGCCGCTCGACCACGTGCACCGGCTGGAGGTGGCGCCCGCGTCGGTGAGCATCGTCCGCCTGTACGAGCCGGCACCGCAGGTGCTGGCGGTCAACTGGACGCCTCGAACGCTGCCGCTCTCGTCCTGACCGCCCTCCCGCAGGATGCCCGCGGTATTGCTGCTTGAGGCGGTGTCCCAAACCGACGGGGGCGGATCCCGGATACGGTTGCGGGCATTGAACTTGCTTGATGCTGGCCAGGTTTCAGCGAGGCGCGCCCCCTGCCGCGCCGGCCAATCGTCAACCATCGCCGATGTCAGCCCTGCGCCCCACGCTCGCCGTCCGGTCGCTCGAATTCGTCCGTCCCTTCCGCCGCCCGCTCGGCGCCGTGCTCGCGCTTGCGCTGACCCTGGCCGTGCTCAGCGCGATCGATCCGCTGGTCATGAAGTACCTCTTCGACCAACTGGCCCGGCCGGACGGCGCGCACGGGTTCGCGATCGCCATCGCCGCGCTTCTCGGGATCGAGCTGCTCCGCGCCGTGTTGCAGTGGTGTCTCGGAATCCGGAGCTGGGACGTGCGGCTCGGGGTGGAGTACACCCTGCGGGAACGGGTCGTGGGCAAGCTCAACACGCTGCCCCTGGCGTTTCACGAGCGCGAGGGCGTCGGCGGCACGATCAACCGGATCAACCAGGGGATCACGGGTTATGTCACGGCGTGCAGCGATCTCGCCTTCAATCTGCTCCCCACCATCCTGTATCTGAGCCTTTCCGTTGTCGCGATGTTCCGGCTCGACTGGCGGCTGGCGCTGGTGGTGATCGTGTTCACGCCGCTCCCCGGCCTGATCGGGGCGCGGGCCGCGCCCGAGCAGATCATGCGCGAGCGCCGGCTGGTCGAGCGGTGGAGCTCGATCTACGGCCGGCTCAACGAGGTGCTGGCCGGGATGATGACCGTGAAGGGCTTCGGGATGGAGGACGTGGAGAAGCGGCGCTTCCTCGACGGCGTGCGCGACGGGAACGAGGTCGTTCGCCGCGGTGTGCGCACCGATGGCGCGAACGGCGCGCTCCGGAGCCTCTCGGCCACCTCGGCCCGGCTGGCCGCGCTCGGGCTCGGCGGCTACCTGGTGTTCCAGGGCCAGATCGGACTCGGGACGCTCGTCGCCTTCCTCGGCTACATCGGCGGGCTGTTCGGCCCCGTGCAGGGGCTCACCAACACATACCAGACGCTGCGCAAGGCCACGGTCTCGCTGGAGACGATCTACGGGATCCTCGACGCGGAGGACACCGTCGGCGACAGTCCGGACGCGGCGCATGTCGCGCCGCTCCGGGGCGAGGTCCAGTTCAGCCAGGTGGAGTTCGCTTACCGGCCGGGGACGCCGGTACTGCATGGGATCGACCTGAGCGTACGCCCCGGGGAGACGGTGGCCCTGGTGGGCCCCAGCGGGAGCGGGAAGACCACCCTGATCACGCTGCTGCAACGGCTGCACCCGGTCTCGCACGGCTCCATCATGATCGACGGGATCGACATCCGCTCGATGACCCAGCACTCGCTTCGGGGCCAGATTGGCGTCGTGTTCCAGGACCCGCACCTGTTCAACGATACGGTGCGCGCAAACATCGCCTACGGGCGGCCGGACGCGACGGCGGAGCAGATCGAGGCCGCCGCGCGCGCCGCGCAGGCCCACGACTTCATCCTGGCGCTGCCGGAGGGCTATGCCACGGTGGTCCACGAGCGCGGGAGCCGGTTGTCGGGGGGGCAGCGGCAGCGGATCGCGATCGCGCGTGCCCTGCTCAAGGACCCGCCGATCCTGGTGCTCGACGAAGCCACGTCAGCGCTCGACGGAGAGTCCGAGCACCTCATTCAGCTCGCACTCCGCCATCTGCTGCGAGACCGCACCGCGTTCGTCGTGGCGCACCGCCTCTCGACCGTGCGCGACGCCGACCGGATCGTGGTGATCGACCGCGGCCGGATCGCGGAGTTGGGATCCCATGAGGAGCTGTGCGCGCGGGGAGGATACTACGCGTCCATGGTGGGCCGACAGCGGCTCGGGTTCCTGGGCGAGCCGGAGTCGCCGCGGGCGGCGTGACGGGCGGAAGGTCGGAAGGACGGAATGTCGCATCCGGGCGGCACTGTCATCCCGAGCGTAAGCGAGGGATCTGCTCACCCGCGGCTCGAGCGCGGCCCGGGAAGATTCCTCGCCTGCGCTCGGGATGACAGCGCGGCGCCCGCACCCCCACCCTCCTGACGTCCTGCCGTCCGCCGTTCCGCCCTGCGCTACATCTCGTCTTCGAACGCCGTGAACGGCGGCACGTTGGCCAGCCAGAAGCCCGCCAGGCCGGCCTGCTGGTCCACTTCCACGTAGAAGTTGTCCGCCACCCGAACTACCTCCACCGGGCGCCGGGGGCCAATCCGCAGGTGGAACACGCTCTCGGCGGAGTTGGTCTCGACCGAGAGCGTCGTGTCCACCTCCACCGAGGCCACGCCCGGTCGAGACGGCCGGGAGGGCAGCACCACGCGGCCGTCGGTCAGTTGGGCCGGCACCTGCAGCGTGGGGCTGGTCGCCACCTCGGGCCAGACCACGACGTCCAGCCCGCAAATGACCCCGTTGTTCACGTCCAGCACCGCCACCGACCCCTCGTCGTCGGTCAGCTCCACGGTGCCGGTGAGCCCGCCGCTCTTCCGGTTGCCCTTGAACGCGCCCGAGAGGATGTCGGTCTCGGGATCCCAGCGCCAGGCGATCACCGGCAGGCTGCCGGTGAGCGGCTCGACCCGCGCTTCCATGTTCACGCCCTGGGCCTCAGGCGGCACGGGCCGACTCCAGCCGGTGGATCAAGCCGAGGATTCGATCCAGCGCCTGCGCCAGCTCGGTGTCAGATACCGCGTAGCTCAGGCGCACCCAACGATCATCGGCAAAGGCGCCGCCCGGGACCAGCGCCACTCCCTCCTGCTTCATCAACTGCTCGCAGAACGTCGTGCCCGTGACCGGATCCTGGTCGCGAATGCCGTCCACCCGGAAGAAGAAGTAGAAAGCGCCGTGCGGCTCGACGAATTCCACGCCGGGCGCCTCGCGCCGGAACCGCTCGACGAGCATGTCGCGCCGGCGGCGGAAGGCGGCGACCATCCGGGTCACCTCGGCGTCCACCTTCTCGTCGGTGAACGCGGTGGCGGCCGCCCACATGGCGGGCTGGTTGGCGCCGGTCGTGGTGTGCGACTGGAGGGCGGCCATGGCCTTGGTCAGGTGGGGAGGCGCGAGCGCCGCGCCGATGCGCCAGCCGGTCATCGCATACGCCTTGCTCGCACCGTAGATGACCACGACGCGCTCGAGCAGCTCGTCCGGGAGATCGAGCAGCGAGGGCGCGGGGCCCGGGCCGTAGTTGATCCGGCGATAGATCTCGTCCGCGATGATCCACACATCGTTGGCTTTGGCCCATTCGGCGATGGACCGCAGCTCGGGCAGCGTGTAGACCGCGCCGGTCGGGTTGCAGGGCGAGCAGAGAATGAGGCCGCGCGTGAGCTTGTTGCTGGCGCGGTCCAGGTCGCGGGCGCTCACCTTGAGGCCCCATTCGAGGTCGCCCGGCACCAGCACCGGCTCGGCGCGGGCGAGGTGGACGATCTGCGGATACGAGACCCAGGCAGGCGCCGGGATCAGCACGCGGTCCTTGGGCCCGAAGAGCGTGAAGCACGCGTTGAAGATGGACTGCTTGGAGCCGGAGCTCACGATGATGCGGTCGGGATCGATGGCGCGCCCGCCCGACATCCGGCTCAGGTTCTGGGCCATTGCCTTCCGCAGCTCCGGGATGCCCACGTTGGGCGGGTAGCGCGTCAGACCCTTCTGGATGGCCTGAATACCCGCCTGCGCGGCCGGCGCCGGCGTGTCGAAGTCGGGCTCGCCCACGCCGAGATCGAGCACGTTCTCGCCCGCGGCCTTGCGCCGCTTGGCTTCATTGCTGATGGCCACGGTTTCGGACGCCTTGAGGTGCTGCACGTTGAGCGAAAGCGGGTCAGGCATGCACTGGTCCGGAGCAGAAGGGTCGGCACGGAAATTCGGGGGAAAGGTCAGGGGCCGACCGGGCGATGTCAACCGTGCGGGCCCACGTTGCCCGCGCGACCGCGGGCTCTTAGGTTGGCGGGGCCATTCCGCTCTCCCCACGAGGACTCCGTGACGTTCGAAGCACTGCACCTGACGCCGCCGATCGCCGCCGCGCTCGCGCGACTGGGCTGGAAGGCCGACGACCCGCTGCTGCGGGAAGCGGCGCCGACGGCGGCCCGGGGCCACAACCTCGTGCTGGTGCTGCCGCCCGCGCCCGCCGCGGCGGCGCCTGCGCTCGCCGGTTTGCTCAGCCGCCTGGGCCAGGGCGGCCGAGGCCTGCTGCTGGCGCCCGGCGGACAGCTGGACGAGTGGGGCAGAGTGGTGCATCGCGTGGCCGGCGACGCCGGTCTCCGCGTGCAGGTGGCGCACGGGACCGCCCGCGCCACCCGGCGGCTCCGGGATGACACCGTCGACCTCCTCATCGCTACGCCGGAAACCGTGGGCGCGCTCCAGCGTCGCTCGGCGCTTCGCGTGGACGCGCTCGCCTGGGTGCTGCTCGCCTGGCCGGAAGCCTGGGAGGAGGAGGAGAGCCTGAGCCCGCTGATGCAGGACCTCGACAAGGAAGCGCAGCGGGTGGTGCTGACGTCGCGCCCCGAGCGGGGCGCCGCGCTGATCGAGCGGTACGCGCGCCGGGCGCTCATGCTCGGCACGAACGCCCTCGACGGCGAGCCGGTGGGGCCGGTGCGCACGGTGAGCGTCCCGTGGGGGCGCCGCGCTGCCGCCCTGCCCGACCTGCTCGAGCTGCTCGACCCCGCGTCGGTAGCGGTGTGGACGGTGGACCAGGGCTCGCATGAGGCGATCGGCGCCGCGGCGGCCCTGCGGGCGCCGGAAAGCGTGGTGGTGACCGGCGACGCGCCGGCGGCCGAGGTGGTGATCGCCTTCGACCTGCCCGACGCCGCACGGCTGCGTCAGCTCGCCGGCGCGGGCGAGCTCGTGCTGCTCGTGCCGCCGGGCACGGAGGGCTACGTCGAGCGCGTCGCCTCGCCGCGGCGCCCGCTGCGCCTGCCGGGCGCCCTGGACGCGGCCACCACCGTGGCCGCCGCCCGGCGCGCGGCGATCGTCCGCGCGCTCGAGACCGGGACCCCGGAGCGGGCGCTCCTCACCCTCGCACCGCTGTTCGAGCGGCACGACCCCTCGGCGGTGGCCGCGGCGCTGTTCGAGCTTTGGACCACGGCGGCGGGCGCCGCGGCGCCCGCCGCCGTGCCGGACATCCCTGCCACGGCCCGCGTGTTCGTGGGGATCGGCAAGAAGGACGGCGCCACGGTGAACGACATCGTCGCGGTGCTGACCAAGGAAGTGCGGGTAGAGCGCGGGAAGATCGGTCGGGTGGAGCTGCGCGACGCATTCGCGCTGGTGGAGCTCCCGGCCCAGGACGCGGAGCGGGTGGCGGGGGCGCTCAACGGCACGACGATCCGGCGGCGCCGGGTGACGGCGAGGGTCGATCGCGGTGCGCCGACGGCCCGCGGCGCACCCCCGGCGCGGGGGCGCCGGGGCAGCGCCTAACGCTTCCGGTTGACCCGATCCTTCAAGGCCTTGCCGGCGCGGAACGCGGGCACCCTGGACGCGCGGATATCGATGGCCTTGCCGGTGCGCGGGTTCAGTCCGGCGCGCGCGGCCCGCTTCCGGATCTCGAAATTGCCGAACCCGCTGAGCGCCACCTTTCCGCCCCGCTCGAGCTCCGACGCGATCACGCCGTCCGGCGCGAAGAAGAGCTCCGTGATCTGGGCGGCGCGCGCGCGCGTCACCTCGAGCCGCCGGGCCACGACGCCGATCAGCTCCTGCTTGTTCACCGAGTCTCCTTGAGGACGGGCGACGAATATCACCGCGCGGCCGAACCCGCCGCAAGGTGGTTGGCGCGAATCCCTCCGCGCTCTAGATTTGCGGGCCTCCCCTCAATCATCGCGGAGCATCGGGAATGAACTACGGATCGCACCCCGGCTGGATCGAGGTGATCAGCGGGGTCATGTTCGCGGGCAAGAGCGAAGAGCTGATCCGGCGGGTGCGGCGCGCGATCATCGCGCGCCGGCGGGTCCAGGTGTTCAAGTCCCACCTCGACCGCCGCTATACCGTCCTCTACTCCGTCTCGAGCCACGACGGCACGGAGCTGGAGGCCTCACCCGTGGATTCCGCCGCGGAGATCTTCCGGCTGGTCCGTTCCGACACGCAGCTCGTGGCGATCGACGAGGCGCAGTTCCTCGACCCCGACATCGTCACGGTGGCCACCCTCCTCGCGGGCCGGGGCGTGCGCGTCATCCTGGCGGGCGTGGACACCGATTTCCGCGGCGAGCCGTTCGGCGCGATGGGCGAGCTGATGGCGGTGGCGGAGATGGTGGACAAGCTGCAGGCGATCTGCGTAGTGTGCGGCGACCCCGCCTGCCGCAATCAGCGGCTGCTCGACGGCAAGCCGGCCCGCTGGGATTCGCCCACGATCATGGTGGGCGGCCGCGAGAGCTACGAAGCGCGCTGCCGCCATTGCCACAAGGTGCCTCGGCGCGACGAAGACCAGACCGCCCTGCTCTGATGCTGAACGTGGCCCTGACGGGGAACATCGCGGCGGGGAAGTCCGCCGTGGCGGAGCTGTTCCGCGCCTGGGGCGCAACCCTGATCGACGCCGACCGGCTCGCGCGCGAGGCGCAGGCGCCGGGGACCCCCGGGCTCCGTGCCATCGCCGAGCGGCTGGGGCAGGACCTCGTCGGCGCCGATGGCGCGCTCGACCGCGCCGCGCTCCGCCGGCGGGTCATGGCCGATCCCGCGGCGCTCGCCGAGCTCAACCGGATCGTCCACCCGGAGGTGTTCCGCCGCCGGCGCGCGCTCGAAGCGGAGGCGCAGCGCCGGGGCGACCGGATCGTGGTGAGCGACATCCCGCTGCTGTTCGAGGTGGCGGACCCCGCCGCGTTCGACGTGGTGGTGCTGGTGGACGCACCGGAGCCGGTGCGGCGGGCGCGGCTCATCACGGAACGCGGGCTTTCCGCGCTCGAGGCCGACCGGATGTTGGCGGCGCAGGCGCCCAGCGGCCCGAAGCGCGAACGGAGCACGTTCGTCATCGACAACGACGGTGACCTCGCCACGCTCGAAGCGCGGGCACGCGAGGTCTGGACGGCACTCCTCGCGCGCGCTTGACCCCACCACGCGGCCCACCTATTGTCCCACGCGCCACCCCAGACCTCGAGACTCCCGTGTCGAAGGTACCGGACGAGCTGGTCTATACCCCCGAGCACGAATATGTGGCGCGCACCGGCGACGCCGGCGTCGTCCGGATCGGCATCACCGACTACGCGCAGGGGGAGCTGGGCGACGTCGTGTTCGTCAGCCTGCCGAAGCCCGGGGAGCGGCTCGATTCGCACCAGTCGTTCGGCACCATCGAGGCGGTCAAGGCGGTCTCGGAGCTGTACAGCCCGATGGCGGGTGAGGTGGTCGAGGTGAACGGCGCGCTGGACGCCGACCCGGCGGCCGTCAACCGGGATCCCTACGGCCAAGGCTGGATGATTACGCTGCGGATCCCGGACCCGAAAGCGCTCGACGGGCTGCTGTCACCGGCGGACTACCGGCAGCATATCGGGGAGTGACCGTGACGGTCGCGGGGAGGACGGTGTGAGCTGCAGCGCCGAGCAGAACGTGCACACGAGATCGTTTGGTGCCCCGAGAGAGCGGTCTCGGGGTTTTTTTGTGCGCTCAATCCAGGAGCCCTGCCCGGCATGACCACCACCCTCCCCCCCACTCCCGCCGCGCCCGAGATCGACGTCCTCCACCCCGGCCACTTCGCCTATCGCCACATCGGGCCGCGGCGCGAGGATCTCGCGGGGATGCTCCGGCTGCTCGGGTACGGAAGCCTCGACGAGTTCATCGACGCGGTAGTACCGGCGGAGATCCGGCTGCGCCGACCGCTCGCGCTGCCGCCGGGCCGGAGCGAGCGCGAGGTGCTCCAGGCGCTGCGCGGGCTGGCCGGAATGAACCGGGTGTTCCGATCCTACATCGGCCTGGGCTACGCCGGGACGTTCACCCCCCAGGTGGTGCAGCGGAACGTGCTCGAGAATCCCGGCTGGTACACGGCGTACACGCCGTACCAGGCGGAGATCTCCCAGGGCCGCCTCGAGGCGCTGCTCAACTTCCAGACGATGGTGTCGGACCTGACAGGGCTGGAGATCGCCAACGCCTCACTGCTCGATGAGGCCACCGCGGCGGCGGAGGCGATGCACCTGACGCACGCGGTGAGCCGGACGGGGGCGGCGCCGGTCTACCTGGTGGACGAGTACTGCCATCCGCAGACGATCGCGGTGGTGCGGACTCGGGCGGAGGCCCGCGGAATCCGGATCGAAGTCGGCGAGCCCGAGACGTTCGACTTCGGTCCCGGCGTCATCGGCGCGCTGGTGCAGTATCCCGCCACCGATGGGGCCATCCGCGACTTCAGGAGCCTGTGCGAGCGAGCCCACGCGGCGGACGCGCTGGTGACCGCCGCGACCGACCTCCTGAGCCTGACCGTGCTCCTTCCGCCCGGCGAGTGGGGCGCCGACATCGCCGTGGGCAACAGCCAGCGCTTCGGCGTGCAGATGGGATACGGCGGGCCGCACGCCGCGTTCTTCGCCACGCGCGATGCGTACAAGCGTTTCCTCCCGGGCCGCATCATCGGGGTGTCGAAGGACCGTGATGGGCGGGCGGCGCTCCGGATGGCGCTCCAGACGCGCGAGCAGCACATCCGCCGCGACAAGGCCACGAGCAACGTCTGCACCGCGCAGGTGCTGCTTGCGGTCATGGCGAGCATGTATGCGGTCTACCATGGGCCCGGCGGGCTGCGCCGCATCGCCGAGCGGGTGCACGAGCGCACGGTGCTGCTGGCCAACGCGCTACGCCGGCTCCGCTACCGCGTGGTACACGACTCCTACTTCGACACCATCTGCGTCGAGATCCCCGAGTGGGCCCTCCCCCGGCTGCTCGACGCCGCGCGCGCGCGCATGATCAACCTGCGCCCGCTGCCCCCGACGCGGCTCTGCATCGCGCTCGACGAGACCGTGACGCTGGGCGATCTGGCGGACCTCATTGCCGTGTTCTCGCTCAACGAGGCGCTCCCGTTCATGCTGGAGGACATCGGGGTGCGGCCCGAGCGCGCCATCCCGCCGGCGCTCGAGCGCCGGTCGGCGTACCTCGCGCATCCGGTATTTCATCTGCACCACTCCGAGACCGAGATGCTGCGCTACATCAAGCGGCTCGAGGCCCGGGACCTCTCGCTCACCAGCGCGATGATCCCCCTCGGCTCGTGCACGATGAAGCTCAACGCGACGACCGAGATGATGCCGGTGAGCTGGCGCGAGTTCAACCGGCTCCACCCCTTCGCCCCGCGGGACCAGGCAGCGGGCTACGAGCTGATGTTCCGGCAGCTCGAGTACCAGCTCGCCGAAATCACGGGGTTCACCGCGGTGTCGCTCCAGCCGAACGCCGGGTCGCAGGGCGAATACGCCGGCCTGCTGGTCATCCGGGCGTGGCACCGGTCCCGGGGCGAGGGTCACCGCACCACCTGCCTCATCCCGGAATCGGCCCACGGCACCAACCCCGCGAGCGCGGTCATGGCCGGGATGCGGGTGGTGCCGGTGGGGAGCGACGAGCACGGGAACGTGGACGTCGCCGACTTGCGGGCCAAGGCCCTGGCACACCGCGACACGCTGGCGGCGCTGATGGTCACCTACCCGTCGACCCATGGCGTGTTCGAAGGCTCCATCCGCGAGATCTGCCGCATCGTCCACGAGCACGGCGGCCAGGTCTACATGGATGGCGCCAACATGAATGCACAGGTGGGTCTGTGCCGACCGGGCGACATCGGCGCGGACGTCTGCCACTTGAATCTGCACAAGACGTTCTGCATTCCCCACGGCGGCGGCGGCCCGGGCATGGGGCCGATTGGCGTGGCCAAGCATCTGGCGCCATTCCTGCCGGGGCACCCGATCGTGGACCTGGACCATCCGCAGGCCTGCGGCACGGTCTCGGCCGCGGCCTGGGGCAGTGCGTCGATTCTCCCGATCTCGTGGGCGTACATCGCCCTCATGGGCTATGATGGCCTGGCCGAAGCGTCCAGAATCGCGATCCTCAACGCGAACTACATCGCACGCCGGCTCGAGGGACATTACGCCGTTCTGTACACCGGGCCGCACGGCCTGGTCGCGCACGAGTGCATCATCGACACCCGGCCGTTCAAGGCGTCCGCCGGCGTCGACGTGGAGGACATCGCCAAGCGCATCATCGACTACGGCTTCCACCCGCCCACGGTCTCGTTCCCGGTGGCCGGCACGCTGATGATCGAGCCGACCGAGAGCGAGTCGAAGGAGGAGCTCGACCGCTTCTGCGACGCGCTGATCGCGATTCGGGAGGAGATCCGGGAGGTCGAGGAGGGCCGCGCGGACCGCGAGAACAACCTGCTCACCAACGCGCCGCACACGCTGGAGCAGGTCATCGCCGACGATTGGGACCGGCCGTACCCCCGCGAGCGCGCCGCCTACCCATCCGATGCGGTGCGCGCGCACAAGGTGTGGCCGACGGTCGGGCGGATCGACAGCGCGTATGGGGACCGGAACCTGGTGTGCACCTGCCTGCCGGTGGGGGCGTACGGGTGAGGACGGAGGGCGGAAGGTTGGAAGGACGGAAGGACGGAAAGACGGAAGGTGGGGTGATGCAGGCGTGGGTACTCTGGGCCGACCTCGCTCCGCGCCCGGGGTGGCGGAACATGGCGATCGACCGCACGCTGCTCGAGCGGGCACAGGCGGGCGAGCGCTGGCTCCGCCTCTACGCGTGGGACCCGCCCTGTCTCTCGTTCGGACGGCACGAGCCCGCTTCGCGTCGCTACGACAGCGAGCGGATCGCGGAGCTGGGCCTGTCGGTAGTCCGCCGGCCCACCGGCGGGCGCGCCGTTTGGCACGCAGCTGAGCTCACCTACGCCGTGGCCGCACCGAGCGCCGGCCTGGGCTCGCTCCCGGAGGCCTGCGACGAGATCCACCGTATGCTCCGGGACGCGCTGGCCTTGCTGGGCGCGGCGACCGAGCCGGCGCCGCCTCGCCCGGCGGCCGCGGTGGACGCCGGCGCCTGTTTCTCTCGGCCGGCAGGCGGCGAGCTCATGGTCGGGGGCGGCAAGGTCGTCGGCAGCGCCCAGGTGCGTGAGGATGGGGCGTTCCTGCAGCACGGGAGCATCCTGCTGGCGGGCAATCAATCCACCGTGGCGAGCGTGACCCGCGGCCCTGCCCCGCCCGATCTGTCGGCCTCGCTCGCGCGGGTGCTCGGTCGGCCGATCGCTCGCGAACAGCTGGCGCAGGCGGTCGCGGCCGCGGCCGCCGCCCGCTGGGGCCCGCCCGCCCGGCGGGTCGAGGCGCCCGCGGAGGTCCTCGAGCGCGCCGAGGCGCACGACGCCTGCTTCCGCTCGCCCGCCTGGACCTGGACCGGCACGCCGAGCGCCTGACGCCACCGCCTCGCCCTGCTAGATTCTCAGCACCCCCAGCATCGTTCACCCCGGAGTCCCTGTGGCGCGCACGACCTGGCCTGGCACGTGCCTCGCCGCGATCGTCCTGGCCGTGCCGCCCGCGTGGGCGCAGCAAGCCGCCGCGCAGGCGAGCATCGTCATCGTGACCGGCCAGGAAGCCACCGTTCCGATCCCGACGCTCATGGAGGGCCCCCTGGCGTCGACCGGGAACAGCGACATCGCGGACCAGCTCTTTCTCCGGCTGGCCGAGCTCGGGCCGACGATGATGACCGCGGGGGATCGGGCGTTTCAGCCGCTCCTGGCCCGAAGCTGGACCCGGCGTGACTCGGTGACGCTCGCCTTTCATCTCGATCCCCGCGCCCGGTGGCATGACGGGGCGCCGGTGACAGCGGCCGACGTCGTCTTCACCTTCGAGCGCGCGCGCAACCCCCGTCTCTGCCCCCGGCTGGCCGAGCTGCTTCGGCGCATCACCTCCGTGACCGCGGAAGGCCAGCACGAGGTGGTCTTCCGCTTCTCCCAGCCCTACGCCGAGCAGCTTTACGATGCGGTGTTTCACGTGGCGCCCCTGCCCGTGCATCTGCTCGGCAGGACCCCGCCCGACTCGCTCGCCTCCACGCCGTTCGTGCAGGCACCGGTGGGAGACGGGCCCTACCGCTGGGTGCGACGGCTGCCCGGAGAATACATCGAGCTCGCGGCCGACCCGGGTTTCTTCCTCGGCGCCCCGGCCATTCGCCGGGTCTTCTTCCGGCTGGCCACGGACCCCGATGCGCGACTCAATCTGCTGCTCGCCGGCCAGGCCGACGCGATGGACAACATTCCCCCGCCCCGCACGAACGTGGCGCGCGTGCGCGCCGACTCCGACCTGCGCGTGGTGACCGTGCCGAGTCCCACGATCGGCTTCCTGCTGTTCAACCAGCGGGACCCGCGCGCCCACGACCGGCCGCATCCGATCCTGGGGGACATCGCGGTGCGCCGGGCGATCGGCCTGGCGCTCGACCGCCGACTCATGGTGCGCGCGACGCTTGGCGACGCGGGCGAGGTGCCCTACGGCCCGGCCTCGCCGATCCTGTGGATCCGGCACGGGACGCCGCGCCCGCTCGGCCCGAACGCCGCGGAAGCGCGCCGCCTGCTGGCGGCACGAGGCTGGGCTGATCACGACGGTGACGGCGTGCTCGATCGCAACGGCCTGCCGCTCGCGCTCACGCTGACGCTTCCCAACACGAGCGCCATTCGGCGGCAGATGGCGCTGCAGGCCCAGGAGCAGCTTCGCCAGATCGGCGTCCGCCTCGACCTCGAGCTGCTGGAGATCTCCACGTGGAACGAGCGCCGGACCGCCGGCCGGTTCGATGTCGACTTCTCGGCGTCGAGCCAGGATCCCTCGCCGACGGGGCTCACGCAGGGCTGGTCGTGCGACGGCGGGACCAACGTGGCCCGGTACTGCGACCCCGCCGTGGACTCGCTCCTCGAGTCCGCCGCGCGGGCCACCGACGACGCGGGCGCCGTGTGGCACGCGGTGCTTACGCGGATCGAGGACGACGCGCCCGCCGTGTTCATGTACGCCCCAAGCTACCTGTACGCCGTCAATCGCCGGTTCACCAACGTGCGGATCCGGCCCGAGTCGTCCTGGCTTGCCCTCAGGGAGTGGACCGTGGCCGTACCCGGCCGCGCCGGCGCGACGGGGCACTGAGGTGGGGCGCTGGCTCCTCCGGCGAACCGCGCAGGCCATCGCCACGCTCGTGCTCACCATCGTGCTGCTCTTTTTCCTGTCACACGTGCTGCCCGGCGACCCGCTGTCCCGGCTCGGCGAGGGCCGGCCGCTCACCGCGGCCGAAACCGAGACGCTCCGGGCGCGCTACGGACTCGACCGGCCGCTCCGCTCGCAGCTCGGCTCGTTTCTGGCCGGACT
>JAICLE010000155.1 GCA_025927545.1 Gemmatimonadales bacterium | reverse complement strand
GTTGGCGTACTTCGCCATGAACATGGGGTCGAGCGTGACGTTCCGGACCACGGTATTGACGGTGCCGCTCCAGAGCTCGATCCCGCTCTGACTCGCGGTCGGGCTCCAGACCACGTTGTTGGCGACCGTGTTGCCGTTGGTCCCGGACTTGACCCGGATCTGCTTGTACTTGTACGTCAGCCCGTTGTTCGCGAGCACGTTGTTGGCGACCACGTTTCCGGTCCCGCCGTTCGTCGCCATGAGGATGCCGGTGGAGCCGTTCCCCACGATGGTGTTGTGCACCACGCTGACGTTCTCGATCTTGTTGCTCGAGGTGTTGTCGTGGAGCGAGATGCCGCGGCCCACGCTGCCGGTGATCAGGTTGTCCGCGATCAGGCTGGGACAGAGCTGCCGGCGGAAGTAGATCCCGTGGTCGATCTCACCACTCACCCCGCCGTTGTCGTGGATGTAGTTGTCGGTGATGCTCAACCGGCAGGTCTGCTCAGCGGAGACGCCGTAGTGCCAGTCGGAGAACCGCACCTCGTTGCCGGTGAACTGCACATCGGAACCGCCGGCGAGATAGACGTTGCCGTCCCCGCCGTTCGGCCCCTCGAAGATCAGGCCGGTCATGACGACCCACGACCCCGTGTTCTTGAACCGCCCGCCGCGGAGGACCGCCTGCGTGCCTGGGAGTGCGCAGACCGTGATCGGTGCGGCCGAGGTCCCGCTCTTCGTCAGGTCCGACTTGCCCAGATAAGTCCCGGCGGCAAGGCGGATCTGGTCTCCCGCTCTGGCATTGGACAGCGCGGCGGAGAGTTGCGACTTGGTGCTCACCGCGACCAGCCGGGTGTATCCACCATTGGGGCAGCCACGCTGCGCAGTGCCTGAGGGCGGCGGCGGCGGGGGAGGCGGCGGAGGCGTGGTATCGGACGGCGGGGGCGGTGGCGGGGTCGTGTCCCCGGGGGCCGGGGGCGTGCTGCTGACCACGATCCACGCCGTATCCCGGGCCGTCCCGCCGTACTGCGACAGGATCACCTTGCCGGTCCCGAGCGCCTTGGTGATGACCGTATCGGTGCACGGGCTGGGACACATCGCCTGCTGGAACGAGAAGGCGCTCGTGCTGCTGCTGGTCCAGAACTTGAGCGTCGCGCCGGAGACTTCCTTGCCGCTCGCATCCCAGGCTCGGCCGACCATGACGCTCTTCGCGCCCACGGGCCCGACCCGGAGCGTGTCGGTCGGCGTGAGGGCCACGCGGGCGACGGGGACGACGGCAAAGCTCGGTGAGTCGGACGTGGATGACTCGGTCACGTCCGACGGATTACAGCCCAACGTGAGTACGAGTCCGCCGGCGAGTACGGCGCCGGCGAGCCGGGTGTGGCTGGTGCGCATGTGCTCTCTTCCCCCGTCGCAGTGCAACGGATCGGATGTGTGGTGGAGCCCGCGCTACCGGAGAGGCCAACGCGCGGCAGGGCCGCGACGAGGGTCCGCCGGGATAGCGGAGACGCCAGTGCGGGCGGGCCCTAGGCCCTATGCCCTATGTGTGGGGATGGAGTTGCGCTGGCAGTGAAGAAGGGGGGTAGCCAGGGCGCGATGGAATGATCGCCCCTGATGGCGACCATCTCGTTGGCCAATGCTCGCGCCGACAGCAAAGGTCGACAGGTGTACCGCCCGGGTCAAGGGGCGACAGCCACATCACCTGATGCGCACCCTGGCGAGGTCGGTGAATATCCCCTGGCAGCCCACGCCCACGAGCTTGTTCCGCAGGCGGGTGGCCGCCACGCGGCCGATCCGCTGACTGTGCACCGCCGGGTTCCGGAGCTGCACCACCTCCGCGAGCACGCCGGGAAAGACATCCACCAGCCAGTCCCCGTGCTCCAGTTGTCGTCTGAGGGCGCGCTCGAGCGTTCCCTTGCGACGGAGCAGGTGTGCGAGCTGCCCCAGCGCGAGGTGCTTGCCGTCCGCCAGGTCAATGCGCTTATCGTCCACCGTCACCTGACGCACCTCGCGCGCGATCTTCGTCGCCGCCCGCCGGAGCACCGCGTTGACGGTCACTTCCAGCGCCTTGGCGAGGTCGGCGATCACCAGCCCGTAATCGAACCCCGGGTCCGCCCGCTGATCGCGGTACACTTTCTCCGCGCTCGCGATGAACGTCCGCGCGGCGGGATCGAGTGCGGTCCAGACGTCCTCGCCGAAGAGGTTGTCGCGCAGCTCCCGCTCGATCGCACCGACGCCGACCTGATCGGCGTCGAGCTCCGCCCACAGCTTACCGTCGGTAATCCGGTCCCGGTTCTCGTCGTCGAAGTATCGCCGCCCATCCGTCCGCTCGACGATCAGCGGCAGGTCCACCATGCCGCCGTAGAGGGAGACGGGCATGTCGTGGTAGCCGAGGTTCCGGAGTGCCCGGAGCTCCGCGATCACCATCCCGGTGTCGTCCGCCACGAGGCGGCGGATATCGAGCAGGCGATACCAGAAGTCGCAGGTGAGCGCCGGGTCCCGGTAGTAGTCGGGAAGCTGGGCGCCGCCGGAGGTCCGGATGTCGTCCTGCGTCACGGCGTCCACCTGGGCGACGTAGAGTGAGTTGTAGTCGGTGAGATAGAGGTGGCACTCGCGCGACTCGTCCGCCGCGAGCTCGGCGGCGATCTCGAGCACCTGGGAGAGATGCGTGAGCTCCTGGTGTCGGTGGCGCGAGCGGATCTTGCCCCACCAGACGTGCAGGGCATCTTCGACCACCTCCCGGCGCTCGTAGCGCTTGGCGGCTTCGAGGAGCACTGCCAGGTGCGCCTCCATCGCGTTGGAGGCGTAGGTGGGGTTCCAGACGTCGACGAAGTGGCGCTGGGCGCGTCGCGCAGGCATGACGCCGTCCTCGGAAAATGTCGGGTCTGTTCGGGTGCGGCCGCCTGCCGCGGCGGGTCCGGCGCGTCCACCCGCCGAGTGGAGGCGCGGGGCCGGCAGCTATCTGAACCGGGCGAGCAGCTCCTCCAGGCTATCGCGCAGACCCCGCGCCTCCACGGTCTGCCGGTTCGCGGGACCGATTCCGTTCGTCAACGCCGTCGCCGCGCGGCGCGCCGCGGCGACGGCAGCCGCCGAGTCTCCTCCGGCCGCGGCAGCCCGCGCCCGTACCAGCTCGGCCCGTCCTACGTGCGCGCTCCGGCTCAAGGCGAGGGAATCCAGCCCCGCCGCATCGATGACCACGCGGGCAAGAGAGTCCGCCTCGTGGAAGTCGCCATCGTGCAGGCGCCACTCCGCGGCCGTAAGCAGCGCGTAGACCAGATAGGGCGCGGGCTTTCCCCCCGCGGACTCCGCGGCGAGCGCGCTGTCGAGCATGGCCCGCGCGCCGGCCGGATCCCCCTCCGCCCACCGCAGGCGCGCGCGCAGCCACACCGCGCCGATGCGCCGGCTGGGAGTATCCGTCGCCAGAGCGGCAACAGCCTTGCGAGCCTCCGCGAGGCGCCCCTGTTCGAGCAGGAGCTGCATCCGGGCGGGTGGGAGCCACATGCCGGTGACCGACCGGGCGCTCTCGCTGGTGTCTCGCACGGCGGCGTCGAGCCACGCCGCGGCCGAGTCGAGGTCGCCCTTCCGCAGCTTGGTGATGCCGTAGAGGGCGGCCACCCGGCCAACCACGGCCCCGCCGCCGTAAGTCGCCTCCAGGCCGCGGATGTAGGTGCCGGTGATCGAGTCGAGCGCGCGGAATTCGCCGAGCTCCGCCAGCGCCGCAGCGAGAAACCCCAGCACGGTGGGGTAGATATCGGTCGGCGCATAGCCGGACGAATCCATCCGGAAGAGGATGTCCTGCTGGACGCGCGCGGCCTCCCGGGTTCGGCCGGCCGAGCGGAGTGCGCCGGCCAGATCGTTGCGGCTCTCGAGCCCCTGGAGAGCGGCCGGGTCGGGCGTGAGCTGGACCGCCCGCCGGAGCAGGTGGATCGCCGAGTCGGGCCGGCCGGTGGCGACCAGCAACTGGCCCTCGGCGTTCAGGCACTCGACTTCGATCTCCCGGGGCAGCGAGCCGGTCCTGTGCTGCTGGGCCCGCGCCTCGGCCAGCGCCGCCCGCGCCGAGTCGAGCTGGTCGTCGTAGGTCAGACTGAGCATCCGCAGGCAGTCCACCAGGGCCACCTGGGCCGGCAGATCCGCCGCCCGGGCGATCGCCCCGGCGCGTGCCAGGACCTGGCGGTGGCCCTGCATGTCGTTCATGTCGAACAGCCTGCCGGACAGTTGGGCCATCACCTCGACCACCACGGCGGGCTCGTCGCGGTACCGCTGCCGGAGCATCCCCTCGGCCAGCTCGATCCGTTCGAGGACGGACAGGGTGCGTCCTCCCGGCCCGCGCGAATCCCCGGCGAGCACCCCCTGCACGTCCGCCATGGCCAGTCTCCGGCGGGATTCCGCGACGGCCGCGTCCCGCTGGCGCCGTGCCTGCCCGAGCTGCACCAGCGAAAAGGCCGTCGCGCCCACCAGCGCCAGCGTGGTGACCGCCGCGGCCGCGACACCGGCGCGATGCCGCCGGATGAACCTGGCCGTCCGATCGCCCCACGACTCCGGGCGCGCGCTGACCGGCTCGTCATTCAGATGATGGCGCAGGTCGTCGGCCAGGGCT
>JAICLE010000181.1 GCA_025927545.1 Gemmatimonadales bacterium | reverse complement strand
CGTTCCACGTGGAACACGGGCCCAGAGGGAGCAGGATGGGGGTCACGGATGGGCTGGACGTTCCACGTGGAACGTCAGCCGGCCGCCGGGGAGGCCTCTACCTCGATGAGCGCGCGGCGTCCCTCGGCGTAAAGGTCGACTCGGCCCACAACCGGCGAGCCCGGGAGGGTGAGGACGTAGATGCGCCCCCCGGGGCCAACCAGCCGCCGGCCGACACCCAGCCAGACCTCCGGCTGGAAGGTGGCCCGCGACAGGGCTGCGTCGAACCGTGCCCCGCGCGCGACGAGCTCGTCGGCCCGGCACTGCTCGACCTGCACGCGTGCGGTCAGGTCGAGCTCTCGAACGGCCGTTCGTAAGAACGACACCTTCTTGGCAATGGGCTCGCAGAGCACGAGCGTGAGCCCGGGGCGGAGCAGGGCGAGGGGCAGGGCTGGCAGCCCGCCGCCGCTTCCGACGTCGACCACCCGGGCTGGGCGGTCGAGCCGCCGGGCCAGCGCAAACGCATCCGGATAGTGCTCCGCGACCACGACGGCGGCCGAGCGGGCGCCCGTCAGGTTGATCTTCTGGTTCCAACGAACGAGGAGCTCCGCGAACGCCAGGAGGTCGCGGACCTGCTCGGTGGAGCAGGGGAGAGCCCACCGGTGCGACAGAGCCGTGAGCGCCGCAAGCAGCTCGGCCGACGCATCCCCTGTTCGGGTCATGAACAGCCAAGTATTATCATGCGAATGCTCGACCAACCGCGGCTCGACGAGGTGCTGATTCCATTCGTCCGGCCACTGGTGGGTGCCGCGCCCGGGGCGAGGGGCACCGTGCAAACGATGGCGGGGGACGCCTCCACGCGGCGCTACCACCGCGTTCGGATCGAGGGGGGGCGCCCCGCAAGCGTGGTGATCATGGAGCTGCCGGACGAGCCGATGAAGTCGGACGAAGGAACCGCACCGGGTTCCGCGCCGCCGGAGCTCCCTTTTCTGAACGTCCAGCGCTACCTGGCCGCGGGCGATTATCCGGTGCCGCGCGTCTACCGCGCCGACATGAAGCAGGGCCTGGTGGCGCTGGAGGATCTCGGGGACCGAACGTTCGAGTCGATGGTCAAAGAAGCGCCGGCCTCCGAGCGTGCACGGTACTACCGGGCCGCCATTGCGCAGATCGCCGCCCTGCAGCGGCTCGGGGACCGGGGCAGCGATCCGGGCTGCGTGGCATTCTCGCGGCGGTTCGATGAGGCGCTCCTGCGCTGGGAGCTCGACCACTTCAAGGAGTGGTACCTCGAAGCCGAACGGGGAGTGAAGCTGGACGATCGGGACACGCGCGCGCTCGGGGCGGCGTTCGACTGGCTGGCCCGCGAGCTGGCGGACGCGCCGACCACGCTCGTGCACCGCGACTTTCAGAGCCGCAACCTGATGGTGGTGGGCGACGATCTTCCTGCCGGGGTGCCCCAGCTCCGCGTGATCGACTTCCAGGACGCGCTGCTGGGGACGCGGGCGTACGATCTGGTTGCGTTGCTCCGCGATTCGTATGTCGTGCT
>JAICLE010000045.1 GCA_025927545.1 Gemmatimonadales bacterium | reverse complement strand
TCATCACCTCGTGGTTCCCGCGGCGTGACCCGAAGGTGTTCCAGTCCACCTGCTCCACCCCGTGCTCCCGGAGGTACCGGGCCGCCGGACCGTTCTTCGGGATCGACCCCGCCGGCGAGATGTGGTCGGTCGTGACCGAGTCGCCCAGAACGGCGAGCACCCGCGCGCCTTCGATGTCCCGAAGTGGCGGCGGCTCGGGCGGGAGGTCCCGGAAGAACGGCGGCTCCTGGACGTACGTCGAGGCGGGGTCCCAGGCGTAGCGGCGTCCCTCGGGCACCGGCAGCTCCTTCCAGGTCTCGTCGCCCTCGAACACCGAGCCGTAGCGCCGGGTGAACATCTCCGGCTTGAGCGAGGCGGCCATCACGTCCCGCACCTCCTCCTGCGTAGGCCAGATGTCGCGCAGGTACACCGGCCGGCCGTCCCGCCCCGTACCCAGGGGCTCCCGACTCAGATCGATATCCACCCGGCCCGCCAGCGCGAAGGCCACCACCAGCATCGGCGAGGCCAGGTAATTGGCCCGGACCTGCGGGTGAACCCGTGCCTCGAAGTTGCGGTTGCCGCTCAGCACCGCCGCGGTCACGAGCGAGTGCTCGTCGATCAGCCCGGCGATCACGTCCGGCAGCGGGCCGCTGTTGCCGATGCAGGTGGTGCAGCCGTAGCCCACGGTGTTGAACCGGAGCTGCTCCAGGTACGGCAGCAGCCCCGACCCCTCGAGGTAGTCGGTGACCACCCGCGACCCGGGTGCGAGGCTGGTCTTGACCCAGGGCTTGCTCCTGAGCCCGCGCTCGACCGCCTTCCGCGCCACCAGCCCCGCGCCAATCATGACCGAGGGATTGGAGGTGTTGGTGCAACTGGTGATTGCCGCGATGACGACCGCGCCGTCATGCAGGGCGATGTCCTCGCCGCCGAGCTCGCCGGTGACGATGGGCGGCGCGTCCGGATCGGCGGTGGCCACCGAGACGTTGCCCTCCTCAGCGCCGCGGTCGCCGATGGTGACGTTGGCGCCGCCTTCGCCGACCCAGCGCGAGTAGGCGCTCTCGGCCAGCTCCTTCCGCGCCGCCGGCACGGTGGTGCTCATGAGGCCCGGCAGGCTGACGATGAAGTTCCGCTTGAGGCCGCTGAGCGGCACCCGGTCCTGTGGCCGACGGGGGCCGGCCAGGCTGGGTGTGACCGTCGAGAGATCCAGCTCGAGCGTATCGCTGAATGCCGGATCCGGTGTCTCGTCGGTCCGGAAGAGTCCTTGCTCCTTGGTGTAGCGCTCCACCCGTGCGCACACCTCCCGGCCGCGCCCGGTCCGTTCGAGGTAGCGCATCGTCTCGGCGTCCACCGGGAAGAACCCCATCGTGGCGCCGTACTCGGGTGACATGTTGGCGATCGTCGCCCGGTCGGCGAGGCCCAGGGCGGAAAGGCCGGGGCCGTAGAACTCGACGAACTTGTCCACCACTCCCTTCTTTCGAAGCATCTGGGTGACCGTGAGCACCAGGTCGGTGGCCGTGGTGCCGAGCGGCAGCGCGCCGGTCAACTTCATTCCCACCACCTGCGGGATGAGCATGAAGTAGGGCTGGCCCAGCATGACGGCCTCGGCTTCGATCCCGCCCACGCCCCAGCCCAGCACGCCGAGTCCGTTGATCATGGTGGTGTGCGAATCGGTGCCCACCAGTGTGTCCGGGTACGCCGTCAGCTCGCCGAACTGCGGCCGGAGCTGCACCACCGGGGCCAGGTACTCGAGGTTGACCTGATGGACGATGCCCGTTCCGGGGGGAACCACCCGGAAGCTGTCGAATGCCCGCTGGGCGAACTTGAGGAGCTGGTAGCGCTCACGGTTGCGCTCGAACTCGAGCTCCACGTTCAGCTTGAGCGAGCGGTCCGAGCCGTAGGAGTCCACCTGGACGGAGTGGTCGATGACCAGATCGCAGGGGACGACCGGATTGATCCGGCCCGGGTCGCCCTGCATCCGTGCCATGGCGTCACGCATCGCGGCCAGGTCGACCACACAGGGCACGCCGGTGAAATCCTGCAGCACCACGCGGGCAGGCATGAAGGGCACCTCGGACCGGGCGGCGCCGGCAGGGCTCCACCGGGCCAGCGCGCTCACGTGCGCTTCGGTCGCGAACCCGCGGCCCGTGTGGCGCAGCGCGTTCTCGAGCAGCACGCGGATCGAGAACGGCAGTCGGTCGAGATCCGCCAGTCCCTGCCGGGCGAGCGCCGGAAGACTGTAGATGGTGGCCGACTGGCTGTCTAGGCGGAGAGTGGCACGAGCGCCGAACGGATTGGTCGCGTCGGTGGGCATGAGCGGTCGCGGTTGGAGTCACCGGCAATATACTACGCATATGTGTGCGACGTCCCGATCCGGAGCCGACATGCCTAATCCCATCCCCTACGCCATCAATCGCCGCGACGACGGTCTCGTGATCGAATGGGACCGCGCCGGCCATCAGGCGCTCTATCCGGCCCGCGCGCTCCGGCTGGCCTGTCGCTGCGCGGCGTGTGTCGACGAGGGCTCCGGCCGGCGGATGCTAGAGCCGGCGGTGTTGCCGGCCGACATTCGTCCGGTCTCGGTAGCGCTGGTGGGCACGTACGGGCTCCGGGTGCAGTGGAGCGACGGCCACGGCACGGGCATCTACACGTTCGAGCACCTGCTCGCCGCGTGTCCGTGCGAGCGGTGCCGCGGCGGCCGGGCAACGCGTGGGGAGGGGACATGACTTGCGCCCTCCGGTCGGCCGTCCCACTGTGAGGGGACGCCGCGTGGGCGGTACCCGCGGACTCGGGCCCGCGGGCCACGGCGCTGGAATCCCGGCGCCGCGGACGATCAGCCCGAGTTTCGGCAGGAGGAATTCATGGCGGAGAACCGTCATTCCGTCCTGGGGGAAGGGACGGACGTAGGCATCATCGGCGGGCTGGTCGTGGCCGTCTGGTTTCTCCTGGTAGACGCCATCGCCGGTCACCCGTTCCAGACGCCGAGCCTGCTCGGGCAGGTGGTCCTCCTGGGCAACCGCGACCCGGACACGAGCCGGCTGGCCTTCGGTGCCATCCTGTTCTACACGGCGTTTCACTTCATCGTCTTCATTCTTCTGGGGATCGGGCTCGTGGCGCTAGTGCACTGGGCGACCAGCAACCCGGTGGTCCGCTATGCCCTGCTGCCGGTCTTTCTGGTGTTCGAGGTGCTGTTCTATGGGGTCCTGCAGGTGTTTTCCGAGCGGACCCACGAGCTGTTCCCGTTCTGGGCCGTGATCACGGCCAACACGCTGGCCGCGCTGAGCATGGCGGTCTACCTCTGGCGGCGGCACCCGGCGTTCAAGCAGTCCATCCGCGACACGCCGCTGGGCGACGCTCCGATGCGGTGAGACTATCGCACGGAGGCGGGATCGGACGCCGCTTCACGTTTTCTCCCGGACGGGTATAGCTTCCTGCCTCACCACTCATGGTCGGGGCCTGTGCGTCACCGCTCGCGCATCCGCGGGTTTACCTTCCTCCTCCTCACCGCTGCCGCACCGCTTTCGGCCCAAATCGAGCCGCCCTCGACGGGCGGCATCGTGGCGCTCGACCGCGAGCTCCGGATGCTGGGTCACGACAAGCGGGTCCTGATGATCGGGGCGCATCCCGACGACGAGGATACCGAGCTGCTCACCCTCCTGGTGCGCGGCCAGGGCGCGGAAGCCGCGTACCTTTCGCTCAACCGCGGCGAGGGCGGCCAGAACCTGATCGGCCCCGAGCTGGGGATGGCGCTGGGCCTGCTCCGCACCGAAGAGCTGCTCGCCGCGCGCCGGTTGGACGGCGCGCGGCAGTACTTCACCCGCGCCTACGACTTCGGCTACTCCAAGTCACTCGACGAGACGTGGCAACACTGGCCGCGGGACACCATCCTCAAGGACGTCGTGCGCATCGTGCGGCGGTTCCGGCCGCAGGTCGTCGTCTCCATTTTCAGTGGCACGCCGAAGGACGGGCACGGCCAGCATCAGGCGGCCGGCTGGGCGGCTCGTGAGGCGTTTCGCGCGGCGGGCGATTCGACCCGGTTCCCGGAGCTCGCCCGGGAGGAGGGGCTCGCCCCGTGGGCGCCGCTCAAGCTCTATCGGAGCACGCGCTTCGACTCCCTCGCCACCACCCTGACGCTCGAGGGCGGCGAGCTCGACCGGGCGGCGGGGCGCTCCTTTCACCAGATCGCGATGGCGGGCCGGAGCCTGCACCGGTCCCAGGACATGGGGCGGCTGCAGCAACTGGGCGGCTCGCGCGTCCCGCTCGCGCTGCTGGAGGACCGGACGGGGCGGGGTGGAGACGGGCTCTTCGCGGGGATCGACACGCTCGGTCGCGCGCCCGGCCCCGTCCCTCGCGCCGCCGACGCGGATCCGGCGGCGCTCCTCGGCCTGCGCGCGCGGTGGGCCGCCGCCGGGGTCGGGGCGGACCAGCTGGCGCATCTTGACCGCGCCATCACCATCGCCGCCGGTGTCGTGTGTGATGCGCGCAGCGACGATGACCGGGCGGTGCCCGGGCAGCGTCTCGCGATCACTTTAGAATGCTGGAACGCGGGCCACGCCGCCCACACCGTGACGGCATCGCTCGACCCCGGACCGGCGATGACGCTGGACAGCGGAAGCGCGGTCACGCTCCGTCTCGAGCCCGGTGCGCTCCTGAGCCGGACGGTCTCGGCGTCGGTCCGGGCGGACGCCGCGCCGACGTCGCCCTACTTCCGGCTGCCCGCTCCCGAGCCGGCCATCTACGACTGGAGCGGCGCCCCGCCGGCGGTTCTGGGCGAGCCATTCCAGTCGCCACCGCTCGTGGCCGGCGTCGTCCTCGACGGCGCCGCCCGCACCAGCCGGGAGGTGAGCCTCCGGCTGGACGACCAGGCGCGCGGCGAGGTCCGGCGGCCGCTGACCGTGGTGCCGCGGGTGGACGTGGACATCGACCCGGGGACGGAGCTTGTGCCCGCGGGCAGCCACGCGCCGCGCCGCTTCACTGTGACCCTCACCCACGGGTCGCGGGACACGACCGACGGCACCGTGGGGCTCCAGGTGCCCCCCGGGTGGCCCGCCGTCCGCCCTCAGGCCTACCGGTTGACCGGCGAGGACGAGCGCGAGACGCTGACGTTCGACGTCCGTCCGCCTGCTGTCCCGGGGCCGGCCACGGTGGCGCTCCGGGCCCTGGCGCGAGACGCCGAGGGCCGCCGCTACGGTCTAGGGGTCGTCACGGTGGACTATCCCCACATCCGCGCGAGGTCGTACGTCCGGCCCGCGACGGCCGTCGTGCGCGTGGCGCCGCTGGTTCTCCCGCGGCTCACCCGCGTCGGCTACGTGCGCGGCGCGGCCGACCGGGTGCCGGAGGCGCTCCTCGGCGTCGGCGTTCCGGTCACCCTCCTCGATCGTGCCACGCTCCAGCGGGGCGACCTCGGCCGCTTCGACGCGATCGTCGTCGGGCCACGGGCGTATGAGACGGATTCCGCCCTGGTCGAGGCCAACGGCCGGCTGCTCCAGTACGCGCGTCGCGGCGGACTGGTCATCGTGCAGTACCAGCAGCAGGTGTATTTCCGCGGTGGTTTCGCACCGTTCCCGATGACCGTGGGCGGTCCCTCGCCGGCGCCGGGCCTTCCTCCGGTGGGGCACGATCGCGTGACGGAAGAGAACGCGCCCGTGCGCATCCTCGATCCGAGGAGTCCCGCCGTGACCGTCCCCAATCGCCTGGGCGCCGCTGACTGGGCCGGCTGGGTGCAGGAGCGCGGGCTCTACTTTGCGCACACCTGGGATCCGGCGTATCGGCCGGTGCTCGAGATGCACGACACGGGCGGCACGCCGCTCGAGGGCGGGCTCCTCGTGGCCAAGGTAGGGCAGGGCACCTACGTCTACACCGGCCTGGCCTTCTTCCGGCAGCTCCCGGCCGGGGTCCCGGGCGCGTTCCGGTTGTTCGCCAACCTGCTGGCGCTCAGGTGAGGGGAGAAGGACGGGCGGAAGAACGGAACGACGGAAAGACGGAACGGGAAAGCTGTTCCCGTGCGTCCTCAGCTTCCGTCCTTCCGCCCGTCCGCCATTCCGTCTTCGCCATCCTCGCCGTTCTCCTCATCGCCTGCCAGCGCGACCATCGCACCCCGGTCGTCCTCTACTCTCCCCACGGCCGCGACCAACTGGTGCTGCTGGAGCACGCGTTCGAGACGAAGCGGCCGGACATCGACGTGCGCTGGCTCGACATGGGCTCGCAGGAGATCCTCGACCGGCTCCGGTTCGAGCGGGTGAACCCGCAGGCGGACGTGTGGTTCGGCGGCCCGACCACGATCTTCGACCGCGGAGTGGCCGACTCGCTGCTCGCGCCCTATCGGCCGGCCTGGGCGGATCATGTGGGACCGAACGGCGTGGGGCCGGGCGACCGGTACTATCCCGCCTACCGCACGCCCGCCGTCATCGCGTTCAACAGCCGGCTCGTGCCCCGCGAGCAGGCGCCGCGCGACTGGGACGACGTCCTCGCGCCGCGGTGGCACGGCAAGGTGCTCATCCGCGATCCGATGGCGAGCGGCACCATGCGGGCCATCTGGGGCCTGATCATCGAGCGCAGCCTCCGCGCCACCGGCGACACCGCCGCCGGCATGGCCTGGCTCCGCCGGCTGGACGGACAAACCAAGGCGTACGCGCTCAACCCGGCGATTCTCGATGCCCGGCTCGCCCGGGGAGAGGGACTGGTGACCCTGTGGGACCTGCCGGACATCCTCATCAGCCGCGCGAAGGGAATGCCGTTCGACTACACCTTTCCCCGGAGCGGAACGGTCGTCATCGACGACGCCATCGGTCTCGTGCGCGGTGCCCGGCACCCCGAGGCGGCGCGCGCCTTCATCGACTTCGTCGGCAGCGAGGAGGGGCAGCTCCTCGCCGCGACCAGGGTCTTCCGGCTGCCCGCGCGCCGCGACCTTCCGGCGGACCGGGTGCCGGCCTGGGTCGCGGCGGTGGAGCGCGAGATGGTGGCCGCCGACGTGGACTGGGCCCTGCTCGCCCGTGATGGCGCTGCCTGGATGGGCTATTGGGATCGCCATGTGCGCGGCACCGGCCAGGGCGGGGGCGCATGAGCGCCTTCCTCCGCCTGGACGGACTGGTCAAGCGCTTCGCCGACACGCTCGCGGTGGACCGGGTGTCGCTCGCGCTCGAGCGGGGAGAGATGCTCGCGCTGCTGGGGCCGAGCGGCAGCGGGAAGACCACGACGCTCCGCCTGCTGGCCGGGTTCGAGACGCCCGACCAGGGAAAGGTGCTGGTCGAGGGCGAGGACCTGACGCGGGTCGAGCCGGTGTCTCGCCGGTTCGGGATGGTGTTTCAGCACTACGCGCTCTTTCCCCATCTGGACGTTCGCGCCAACGTGGGATTCGGGCTCGAGTCGATCGGCGTGCGCGGCGCCGAGCGGGACCGGCGGGTGGCCCGGTCGCTCGCGCTGGTGGATCTCGACGGGTTCGGCGAGCGCCGCATCGCCCAGCTCTCGGGCGGGCAGCAGCAGCGGGTGGCACTGGCGCGCGCCCTCGCGCCGGAGCCGCGCGTGCTGCTGCTGGACGAGCCGCTCTCCAACCTCGACCCCACTCTCCGGGAGCGGACCCGGCGCGAGCTCCGCGACGTGATCCGTCGCGTCGGGATCACCACGGTGCTGGTGACCCACGAGCAGGATGAAGCGTTCGAGCTGGGCGATCGCGTCGCCGTCATGCGCGAGGGCCGGCTGGAACAGGTCGGCACGCCGGACGAGCTCTACGGCGCGCCCGCGAATGCCTTCGTCGGCGGCTTCGTGGGGCGGTCGAGCACGGCGGAGGTGGTGGTGATCGGTTCCACCGACCGGGGCGCTCGCATTCGGCTCGAGGGCGTCGAGTGGGACGTGGACGGCGTGCCCGGTCGCCCGGGGCCGCCGCCGGGGCCTGCGCTGATGCTGGTGCGGCCCGAGGCGCTCCGGCTCACCCTGAGCGAGCCCGCCGCGCTGCCCGCGACGGTCACCGGGCGGCGATTCGTGGGGCCGTCGGCCCTCTTCACCGTCCGGACCGACGGCGGGGCGGTGCTGGACGTCGTCGCGGCTCCCCAGGCGGCGCCCGCGGGCGCGCGGGTCGGCCTGATGCCGAGTCGCCGGATGGGCGGCGGGATCCACCTGTTTCCGCCGGACGGTCGATGACGGCGCCGCCCCGCGCGCGGCTCCTCGCGGGGCTGCTGCTGGCCGTGCTCGCCTGGCTGGTGATCTATCCGATCGCGCTCGTGCTGCTCGAGGGCCTGCGCGACCCATCCGGCTGGACGCTCCGGTACGTCCGGCTGTTCCTGGAGCGGCCGACGGAGTGGCGCGCCCTCTGGGGCAGTCTCTGGATCTCGGTCGTGAGCGTCATCCTCGCCGCGCTGATCGGGATCCCGCTCGCCTTCCTGCTCGCGCGCTACGATCTGCCCGGCGGGCGCGTGCTGGGTGGCCTCGTGGCGCTTCCAGCGGTGCTGCCTCCACTGGTGGGTGTGGTCGCGTTCCTGTTCCTCTACGGCGAGACCGGTTTCGTCTCGCTCCTGGTCCAGCGGCTCCTCGGGCTGACCGAGCCGCCTTGGCGGCTGCAGGGCGCGGGGGCCATCCTGCTGGTCCACGCCTACTCGATGTACGTCTATTTCTATCTGTTCGTCCGGGCGGCGCTCTTCTCGCTCGACGGCTCCCTGTACGAGGCCGCCGCGAGCCTGGGCGCGGGCCGCTGGCGCACGCTTCGGCGGGTGGTGCTCCCGCAGCTCTACCCGGCACTGGGCGGTGCCGCGCTGCTGACCTTCATGACCGCGCTCGCCTCCTTCAGCGCCCCCTACATCTTCGGTGGCGGGTTCCGGGTGATGCCCACCCAGATCGTCTCCACCCGTCTCAACGGCGACGACCGCCTGGCCATGGTGGAGACGATCTCGCTCACGCTCCTGGCGCTCGCCGCGCTCTGGCTGTTTCGCGGCGCGGGGAACGTTGACCTGGCGGGTGGCGGGAGAAAGGGGGCCGGCCCCGAGCGCATCCGGGTCCGGAGCCGCGCGCTCCGCGTGGTGGTGGCCGGACTCGGCTGGGGGCTCGCGGGGCTCCTGCTCCTGCCACACCTGACCCTGCTGCTCGTCTCCCTCGTGCCGCTCGGCACCTGGACCACGGAGCCGCTCCCGCCGATCTATACCCTGCAGAATTACGTCACCCTGATCCAGGACCCGGTGCGCGCGCGGCCGCTGCTCAACAGCCTCTGGCTCGCGGCGGTGGCCACCGCGGCGGCGGTGGCGATCGCGCTCGGCGGCGCCATCCTGAGCGCCAGCCGACGGGTGCGCGGCGGCCGGTTGATCGAGACGCTTCTGGCGCTTCCGTGGGCCGTGCCGGGCACGGTCTTCGCCATCGCGCTGGCGACGGCCTTCAGCGTGCACGCGCCGTGGGTGGGCCGGGTCGTCCTGGTGGGCACGCTCTGGATCCTGCCGCTCGCCTATCTCATCCGGAACCTGCCGATCACCAGCCGTGCGATCCTGGCCGGCATCCGGGGGCTCGATCCTTCGCTCGACGAGGCCGCCGCCGCCCTCGGCGCCGGCCGGGGGCGCACCCTTCGGCGGATCACGCTGCCGCTCCTTCGGCCCGCGCTGCTGGCCGGCGCCAGTCTCGCCTTCGTCACCGCGCTCGGCGACTTCGTCACCTCGATCATGCTCTACACCTACGACACGCGGCCCATCTCGCTCGAGATCCTCTCGAGCCTGCGCCAGTCGGACGTCGGGGTGGCGGCGGCGTACGGGGTCGTGCTCATGGTCATCAGTGGCGCCGTCTTCGCCCTCGGCGCCGACCGGGGCGGCTCAGGATGACCGAGCAGGTGAGCGGAAACCGGGCCGGACTCCGCCGGCTCGGGGTCCTGATCTTCGTCTGCTTCGTGGACGCGATCGGCTTCATGATCATCCTGCCGCTGCTGCCGTTCTACGCGCTGCGGCTCGATGCCTCGCCGGAAACGGTCGGGCAACTGATCGCGGCCTTCTCCATTGCCCAACTGCTGGCGGCGCCGGTCTGGGGCCGGGTGTCGGACCGCTACGGCCGCCGGCCGGCGCTCCTGATCGGGCTCGGCGCGTCGGCGGCCGCGTTCGTCGTCTTCGGCTTCGCCGACTCCGTCTGGCTGCTGTTCGCGTCCCGCGTGGTGCAGGGCGCCGGTGGGGGCACGACCGGCGTCGCCCAGGCGTACGTGGCGGACACTGTGGCGCCCCGGGACCGCGCCCGCGCCCTGGGCTGGCTCTCCTCCGCCACGGCCGCAGGCGTGATCCTCGGTCCGGCGATCGGCTCGTTCGCCTTCCGTCTGGGCACGGCCGCGCCGGGACTCGTGGCCGCGGGGCTGTGTCTCGTCAACGTCGGCTTTGCGTGGCGCTGGCTGGCCGAGTCCCGGCCCGCGGAGCGGCGGGAGAGCGGGGCGCCGCGCCGGCCGCTCTGGCACCCCGCGTGGCTGGTGATCCGGCATCCGACGGCACTCGTTTCGCGGCTCATCTGGATCTACGGAATCGGAATGGTCGCGTTCTCCGCCATGACGTCGGTGCTGTCGCTCTATCTTCAGGCCGAGTTCGGGTTGACGGAGCGGACGATCGGACCTGTCTTTGCCTACATTGGCGTGCTTTCGCTCATCATGCGCAGCCTGCTGCTCGGCCCGATCGTGGACCGCCTGGGTGAGAGCTGGACCATGCGCGCCGGCGCCCTGCTTCTCGCGGTGGGCCTGCTGGTGTATCCTATCCCCGAGGGCATGGTGGCGTTCCTGGCCGTCGTCCCCCTGGTGCCGATCGGCACCGCGCTCCTGTTTCCGGCCACGACGTCGCTGATGTCGCGCAACACGGACCCGCGCGAGCTGGGGACCACGATGGGCGTGGCGCAGACGTTCGGTGGGCTGGCCCGTGTTGTCGCGCCGTTGTTGGCGACGATGATATTCCAGCGGTTCGGCCACGGCTGGCCGTTCTACGCGGCGGGCGGGGTCGTGGCGCTCGCCGGCTTCCTCACGCTGCAGATTCCGCGAGAATCGCGGGTCCCCGCTCCCAGGACGGAGGAAGCCGGCGCGACATGAGACCCGCGAGGTGAGCGCCGAGGAGCGGCTCGAGCGCCTCGAGCAGCGGATGGCGGTGCTGGAAGCGCTGGTCCGCCAGATCGCGACCGGCGGCGCGCCGCGGATGCCGGCCGCGCCGCCCGCGCCGCCAGTCATCCCGCCTCCCCCCCGGGAGCCGGCACCAGCGCCCGTCCGCCCGGCCGCCGGCCCGCGCGGGATCCCGTTCCCCTCGCCCGGCTCCGAGCGCTGGATCGGGCAGCGCGTGTTCCTGGGCATCGGCGTGGTCGCGCTCCTGGCCGCCGCCGGCTACCTGCTCAAGCTCTCGTTCGATCGCGGCTGGATCTCGCCCGTGATGCGCTGCATCGGCGGGGTCGTGGCTGGGCTCGGGGTGGGCGCGCTGGGCTGGCGCCTCGAGCCCAGGTACCGCACCTACGGCGCGGCACTGATCGGCGCGGGAGCGGGCATCATCTACCTGTGCATCTGGGCCGCCTCCCGGCTCTATGGCGTGCTGCCCTCCGCCTCCGGCATCGTCGGGCTGGCGCTCGTCTCGGTCGCGCTCGCCATGATCGCCGCCGCCATTGACGTCGAAGCGCTCGGGATCGCGGCCGCCCTGGGTGCTTTCTTCGCCCCCGTCTTTCTCGGCTCCGATCGGACCAACGCCGACCTGCTGCTCCTCTATCTCGCGAGCATGGCCGCCGGACTCGGGCTGGTGGCGGCGCGGCGGCGGTGGCGCCTCGCCGCCTTCGTGGTCTCGGCGAGCTACTTCGGGGTGGGCGCGGCCGGCGCCGGCGATCACGCGGTTGCCTGGGGCGTGCTGCTGTACGGACTGGCCGGCGGAGCCGCGGGACTCTACGTGGGGCTTCGGGAGCGGTGGTGGGAGACGAGGCTGCTCACCTTTTCGGGCGGATGGACGCTGCTCGCCGCCGCCGGCGAGCGCCTGAGCCAGCACTGGGCCGTACTTGCGGCGGGCATCGTCCTCTCCCTCCCCATCTGGTGGCACGCGCTCCGCCACCCGAGAGCGCTCCCGATCCGGCTCGATTCGCGGGACGCGGCTGCCGGCTGGTCCGCGGGCGAGGCGTTCTACTTTCTGGCCACGCCGGTGCTGCTCGGGTGGACGGTCCATGGCCTGGATCGCGCGCGGTTCGATGCCGCGCCATGGGCACCGCCACTGATCATCGCGCTCGCCTATCTGCTGGCAGGCTACCTGCGCCCGCGCCCGGCGTTCGCCGCGGTCGGCGCCGCCGCCCTGGCCATCGCGGCGATGGAGCGGTGGGCGGGCGTGCCGCAGGTGTGGGCGCTGCTGGCGCTGGCACTCCTGTGGCCGTTCCTCGACTCCCGGCTCGGCCGTACGGACGGTCGCTGGTACGGGCTTCTCACGCTGCTCGCCGCATTGCAGCAACTCTTCGACGGCGCCGCGGGTGCGCGGGCGGCCGGTGACGCGGCTTTCGTCGGTCCCTGGGCGCTCGCGCTCTGGGGCGCGGTGGCCTCCACCGCCGCCTTCGCGGCTCGGCTCTGGCCGGTCGGCGGCGAGCGGGAGGAGCTCCGGCTCGTCCGGAGCGGGCTCTGGGTCACCGCGGGCCTCATGGTCCTCTTCGGAGTGACCGGCGAGCTGCGGCGCTACTTCGAGCTCCGGACCCTGGACGCCAAGACGGCGGAGCTGGCTTCCGGCCTGGCGGTGAGCGCCTGGTGGCTGCTGTTCGCGGCGGCGCTCGTGACGCTCGGCTTCCGCCTCTCCGTGCAGCAGGCCCGGATCGCGGGCCTGGCGGTGGCGGGGCTTGCGGTCGCCAAGGTGGTCCTGTTCGATCTATCCTCGCTCGACGCGCTGTACCGGGTCGGCTCGGTGTTTCTGCTGGCGCTGGTGGCGCTGACCCTGGCCTACCTCTACTACCGGCACGACCGGAGCGAGCAGGCGTGAGCCGCACGGCCGGGATTGTGACCCCTGCGTGCCCGTCGTTATATCTCGGCAGCTCGGCCCTCGCCTCTCTAGAGCAGGAGCGCTCGTGACCGCGTCGGTGCTTCCTTCATCTCCTGTCGCCTTCTCCAAGGCCGGCTGGAGCGATATCGCCCCCTACTTCGACGATCTCGCCGAACGGCCGCTCGAGGCCGGGACGGTGGACGAGTGGCTGCGCGCCTGGTCGCGCCTCGAGGAACTGGTCACCGAGGCGGCGGCGGAGGCGATGATCGCCTACACAATCGACACCTCGGACCCGGAGAAAGAGAAGGACCATCTCCGTTTCTCGACCGAGATCCTGCCGAAGATGGAGGAGCGCAGCGTCGAGCTGGCGCGCCGATTCGTGGCACTCGGCTATGAAACGCCCGAACTGGCGACGACGCTGGCCCGGTTCCGCACCTCGATCGAGATCTTTCGCGAAGCCAACGTGCCCATCTTCGCCGAGCTGGAGGAGCTGAGCGCGCGCTACCAGCGGATCACGGGCTCGATGACCGTCGAGTGGGATGGCGTCGAGCGGCCGCTGCCTCAGTTGCAGCCGTTTCTGAAGAGCGCCGATCGCGCGGTGCGGGAGCGTGCGTTCCGCTCGGCCACCCAGCCGTACATCGAGGAGCGCGCGGCCCTGGCCGGCCTGTTCGACCGGATGTACGAGCTGCGCCAGCGGGCGGCGCGGAACGCCGGTTTCGCCAACTATCGCGACTACGTCTTCCCGGCCAAGTTCCGCTTCGATTACACGCCGGCGGATTGCGAGCGCTTCCACGAAGCGGTGGAGCGGAGTGCCACGCCGGCGGTGGCACGGGTGCTCGAGCATCGCCGGCAGCGACTCGGCCTCGACGTGCTGCGGCCGTGGGACCTGGCGGTGGATCCCTACCGCGCCGCCCCGCTTCGCCCGTTCCAGACGGTGGACGAGTTCACCGGAAAGGCGCGCCGGGTCTTCGACGAGGTGGACCCGGTGCTGGGGCGGCAGTTCCAGACCATGATCGACGAGCGGCTGCTCGACCTGGACAGCCGGAAGGGCAAGGCCCCCGGCGGCTACTGCGAGACGCTTCATTTCCGCGGGCGGCCATTCATTTTCATGAACGCCGTCGGGCTGGTGGATGACGTCATGACCCTGTTGCACGAGGCGGGTCACGCTTTCCATGCGTTCGCCTCCCACCGCCAGCCACTCATCTGGCAGCGCCACCCCGGCTCCGAGGCGGCCGAGCTGGCGTCGATGTCCATGGAACTGCTGGCTTCGCCGCACCTGGCGCAGCCCACGGGATACTTCACGCCGGAAGACCATCGCGGCGCCTGGCTCGAGCACCTGGAGGACGTCCTGCTGAGCCTGGTGCACATCGCGTCGGTGGACGCGTTTCAGACCTGGATCTACACCAGCGCCGACGGTGGCGATGCCGCCGCGCGGGACGAGGCATGGCTCCGGATCCGGGAGCGGTTCGAGGGGGGAGTGGATTGGAGTGGCCTCGAGCGCGAGCGGGTGGCCCGCTGGTACCGTCAACTCCACATCTTCATGTACCCGTTCTACTACATCGAATACGGCATCGCCCAGGTGGGCGCGCTGCAGATCTGGCGCAACAGCCTCCGCGATCCGGTCCAGGCCGTCGCGCGCTACCGGGAGGCGCTGGCTCTCGGCGCGGTTCGGAGCCTTCCGGAGATGTACAGGGCGGCCGGCGCCCGGCTGACGTTCGACCCGGCGCTCATCGGGGAGCTGGTCCAGCTCGTCGAGGAGCAGATCGACGGGATCCGCTCGCAGCTCCCGAGCGCTCCCGCTGGGCGGTAGCAACCTCCAGCAGCCCGAGCCGACCGTCCTGCCCAGTCCGGGATCCAGGCCGCCGCCGGCGGACGGCCGGCACGCATGCCCGAATCCCCCGGGCCCCAGGACGAGCGTAGTTGCTTCCCGGCCCCCGCGGCGCAAGATTCCACGCCCGAGACCCCGGCGCCGCGGCGCCGTTTTTCAGTCACCTGCAGGGGAGGGCCTGGATGGCCAAGGAAGAAGGGATCGAGATGGAGGGGGTGGTGACCGAGGTGCTGCCCGACCGCAACTATCGAGTCCTGCTCGAGAACGGTCACCAGATCCTGGCGTACGCCGCCGGCAAGATGAGCAAGTTCAAGATCCGCGTGCTGGAAGGCGACCGCGTCAGCGTCGTCCTCTCCCCGTACGATCTCACCCGCGGCCGGGTCATCTACCGCCACAAGTGACCGCGCGCAGACGCACGACGGGCCGCCCTTCCGAGCGGCCCGTCGCGTTTTCGTCCGTCCCCGTTACTTGACCTTGGTGACGTTCTCTGCGGCGGGCCCCTTCGCACCCTGCACGATGTCGAACTCCACCCGGTCACCCTCGGCGAGGCTGCGGAAGCCCTCCGCCTTGATGGCGGTGTGGTGGACAAAGCAATCCTTGTCCCCGTTCTCCGGAGTGATGAAACCGAAACCTTTTGCGTCGTTGAACCACTTTACCGTGCCTAGGGTGCGAGCCATTGCTCCTACTCCGTGTTTGTTGGACTGCGTCGGCGGCCGGACGCGCCGGTACGCCGAGTTTTTGTGAGCGCAGGCCTATCCCGCGTCACAAAAATCGTATCGCGGACCTGCGTCAGCCGGCGCAGGTCCCGCGGAATCTCGATTGCGTGGTGGCCATGGGCGGGCATAAATCTGAAGCCGGGCGGCGTTTAGTCAAGAGGTGAGCCCCGGATCCAGCGAGCCGCCGCCCGGGCCCAGTCGGCCACCGGCTCCAGCGCTCCCGGCTCGGCGGCGCGGTTGAGCGCCTGGAGGAACTCCGCGGCCGACGGAAACCGGGCCTCGACGTCGGCGCTGAGCGCGCGGTCCAGCGCCCGCTCCAGCGCCTCGCTCACATCATCGCGCCGGTCGCGCGGCGCAGGAAGCTGGTTGGTGGTCTGCCGAGCCAGTACCTGCTCCGTCGTGGCGCCCGGGAAGGGCGGCGTCCCGAGCAGCGCGTAGTAGGCGACCGCGGCCAGACTGTAGAGATCGGACCGCTGGTCCACCCGTTCGCCCAGGAGCTGCTCGGGGCTCGCGAACTGGGGCGTACCGCTCTGGCTCGTGGCCCCGCCATAGGTCCCCCGCAGCGCCAGCGCCAGCCCGAAATCGGTAATCTGCACCGCGCCGTCCGGGTCGATGAGCATGTTCTCCGGCTTGATGTCGCGATGGACCAGGCCCGAGCCGTGCGCGTGGGCCAGGGCCGAGAGCGCTTCGCGCAGCAGACGGAGGACCTGGTCGAGCGGCAGCGGCCCGTTCCGCTCGACGAGCTGCGCGAGACTCGGCCCGTCGATGAGCTCCATGGTGTACCAGATGAGCCCGGAGCGCCCGGCGATGTCGTAGATGTTCACGATGTTCGGGTGGTTGAGCCCCGCCGCGAGCTGCGCCTCGCGCCGGAATCGCTCCACCACTTCCGGGTCCTGGGTCAGCGAGGGATGCAGTACCTTGAGCGCCACCTCGCGCTCCAGGTGCAGGTCACGTACCCGGTAGACCCGCCCGAAGCCCCCGCTGCCCAGGAGCTCGAGCAGCTCGTAGTCGTCGCCCAGCGCGCGGCGGAGCGACTTCTCCCAGCGTGCCCGATCCTCCAGGCCCACGGGCGCCCGCTTACCAACGCCGACGGCGCGGGTCTCGAAGGTGCCGGCATCCGAGGCCAGGTCTTCCAGGGCTTCCGCGGCGGTCAGATAGCGGTCCTCCGGTGCCGGCTTGAGGGCGCGCAGCACGAGGCGCTCGATGGCACGGGGACAGGTGGGGCGGAGCTCGGACGGCCGGCGGAGCTCGCGGGGGTCGAGCGGCGGGAGCTCCCCTGTCACCGCGAAGTACAGCAGCGCCCCCGCGGTGTAGACGTCGGAGCTCGGGTCGCCGGCGGTGCCGTCCCGTACCTCGGGTGCCATGAACATCGGCATGTCGGGCACGGTGCCGGCGGGAACGGAGGGCAGGGTGTAGCTGCTGAAGGCCAGGTCGGTAATCGTTCCGCGCCCGCTCCAACCCAGGAGCACCGTGGCCGGCACGATGCGTCGCACGATGATCCCCTGCAGGTGCGCGTGCTCGAGTGCGCCCAGAAGATCGCGTGCCAGCGAGAGGACGGTGGGGATGATGCGCGGGCCGCGCCGCACGGCCGCCTCCAGCCCTTCGCCCTCGATCCAGTTGCCGATCCGGAACGCCAGGTCGCCCACCACGCCGGCGTCGTAGATCCGCCGGATGGCGGGATGGTCGAGCTGCCCGAGCGCCTCCGCTTCGCGGAGAAACCATGCGCGGGTGGGCTCGTCCCGATAGAAATTGACCCGCAGGCTCACGCGCCGCCGCAGGATCTCGTCGTGGGCCTCGAACAGTACCCGGTCGGCGTTCGATGCCGCGATCCGCTCGAGCCGGTAGCGCGGCCCAAGCGCCGCACGGGTCCGCTCGAACGCGAGGACGGGATCGGGCGCGGTCAGCGGAGGAGTCCCCGGCGGCGTTCGATGCGCGCGTCGCGGCCGCAGAGCGCCGCCACGCACCAGCGCCGGCTCCCGGTCGGGGACTCGTCGGTGAAGAAGAGGGAGCAGGTCTCGCCGGCGCAGCGGCGGACGGCCGTGCCCGCCTCGGCGAGCGTGGCCGCGGCCGAGCGGGCGATCGCCTCCAACGCCGCGAGCGGGCGGACCGGCGCGAACCGAAGGCGCCACTCGCCGCAGACGCGGGTGAGCTGATGGCTTCCCACGCTCCGGGCGAGCTGCTCGTTGAGCGCGGCAATCGTGCCCGTCGGCGGCTGCCGACCCTCGTGCAGCGCCTCGGCCAGCCCGGTCAGGCGCGCACGCAGCGTCAGCACGTCGTCCATCGAGGTGCGATCGCCGGCGAGGTCCAGATGGTGGAGCGCGCACCAGCGTGCGTACGCCGAGACGTCCGGCAGCCGATCGGGCGGCGAGAGCGTGCGGCCGCGCGCGCTGTTGACGAAGTCCAGCCAGAGCGCGTCGCCGAGAAGCGTGAACTCGTCGAGGGCCATGGGGAGGCTAGCCGTCCGCGACCTCGACGGTGTTGCGCCCGGCCCGTTTGGCCTTGTACAGCGCGGTGTCGGCGGCGGCGAGCAGGCTGCTGACGGCAGTGCCGTGCCGGGGCGATTCGGCCACCCCCATGCTGAGCGTACAAGGGCCGAAGTCGGGGTGGGTCTGCTCCAGCTGGCGGAGACTTTCCTGCACCCGTGCCACGAAGACCTGTGCCTCGCTCGGCTTGGTCATGGGGAGGATGACCAGGAACTCGTCGCCGCCGAGCCGGCCGACTACGTCGAGCGCGCGGCATTGCTGCCGGAGGACCCTGGCCACCTCGATCAGCAGCCGGTCGCCCGCCGCGTGGCCCATCGTGTCGTTGATCACCTTGAACCGGTCGAGGTCGAGCAGGAGCACGCTCGTGTGGAGCTGGTGGCGGAGGCTCCGGGAGATCTCCGAGGCCAGCCGCTCCTCCAGCGCGCGGCGGTTGTAGAGACCCGTGAGCTCGTCGGTCGTCGCGGCGCTGTGGAGCTGCTCCACCAGCTCGGAATTCTTGAGGGCGATCGCCGCCGCGAACGAGAGCGTACCGGCCAGCTCGAGCTCGGCCCGGCCGTACAGCTTGTCGCTGATTCTCGACCCCAGCACCAGCACCGCCATCCGCTCGGCGCCCGCGTCGAGCGGCACCACCAGCTCGGCGCCCGGACCGACCAGCGCCGCCACGGCGACATCGTCCGCGCCGGTCGCGGCGCTGCCGGGCGGCAGCGCACGGTCGAGCGCGGCCGTGGCGATGGGGGCGGGGCGCAGCCGGTCGTTGAGGGAGCGGAAGACCTTCGGCGCATATGCCTCGCCCTCGGGGCGGTACAGGCACGCCCACCAGGCGAAGAAGACCTCCGCCATGAAATCGAGGATGAGCTGCTCGGTGTCCTCGATCGAATGGACCGAGGAGAGCAGCCGGGCCACCTGACGCAGTGCCCGGAGCTGGAACACGGCGTCGTCGAGCGCCGACTGGCGCTCGAGCAGGATGCTCCGGAGCTCGAGCACCACGCTGAGCCCCAGTGCGAGCGGCATGGCGACCGCGCGCATCTCGCCGGCCACCGAGGGATCGGCGTGGATCACCACCTCGGTCTCGCCGCTCCCGAGCCGTGCCACCTCGACGGCATCGTCGAACCCCTCCTCGGGACCGACGCGGGGCATGTGCTCGGTGGGAGAGACCAGACTCAGCCAGAGCAGCTCACTCTGGAACCTGCGCACCAGGGCCACGCGGCACCGCTCGAACAGCTCCCCCTCGGTTCGGGAGAGACGGCACGCGGCGGCGAAGGCGCTGGGTAGAGTGGCGAGAGCAGTTGAAGGCGTGGGGGCCATCGTTAATAATACCCGTCCGGGCGGGGGGAGGGGAGCGGGGCGCCGGCCCGGCCTTGCGCGGCGGGGGCGGCCTCACTACACTTCACCCCAGTTGAGAGGTACATAGCCCTCAGGGGCCCCAGGGAGTTCGGCTTTGCGGCCTGGGTGATCAACACCGCTAAGGTCACCGGTCCCGGCGAGCAGCGCTCAGCCGGGATTTGTGTTTTCCGCCCGGACGATACGGCCCTCCAGCGGTGTCCGGACTTCCCCACCCAGCGAATCTGCAATGTACCGCGTGAGCAGGTCCGCGGCCCTCGGCGCGCTCGCGCTGGCGGCGCAGGCGGGCCCCGACTCGGGAATCTGGTACCCGTCGCCGCCCTCGCACGCGGGGTACACCGGAATGGCCACGTTCACCGTGTCGCGCTCTTCGATCACCCCGCCCGTAGCACTGTGGATCGCGCCGTCGAGCCGGCTGCCGGATGGCCGCCGCGGGTCGTAGGTGAACGACACGCCCGACACCTGCAGGAAGCCGCCCTTCCCCAGCGAGCCGTCCGCGACGCCGTGTTCCAGCAGCGTCCGCAACCGCGCGCCGCTGAGCGGCACGGTCAGCACCCGGGTCTCGTCGGGGAAGAGGAAGATCGACTCGAGTTGATAGTTGGTGAGCGGGCCGGGGCGGATCACGTCGTCCAGCCGGAGGGTGCCGGCATTGAGCAGTGCCACATCGGCATGCGTGCCGGAGCGCATGGCATCGGTGACCAGATCGCCCAGCAGCGATTCCTGCCGCCGACCGGCCACGTCGCGCGCGTCGATCGGCACGGCTGTGCGTCCCACCTGGCGCTCGGGGCCCAGGCGCGCCCGCAGGCTGTCGTCCCATCGGCTCACCACGGCCGCCACGGCGGTGTCGTCCGGCAGGCGCGAATCGATCGTCACCAGCCCCACCGCCTGGCGCCAGTTGCCCTTGCCGCCCCACAGAGTCACGAACTGCGCGGTGCGCGAGTTGGCGTCGGCCTTGAGCACGTGACGGCCGGACACGACCGAGTCGTGCGCCTCGTGCTCGTGGCCCCCGAGGATCAGGTCCAGCCGCGGCTCGCGCAGGAGCAGGTCCCGGTCGGCCTCGATCGTCTGATGGGTGAGCCCGACGACCAGCTCGGCTCCCTGCGCCGTGAGCGTGTCGATCGCCCGGTGCGCGGCGGTATCGGGATCGATGCAGCGGTAGGCCTTGCGGTAATCGCCCTGCAGCGTGAGCGCGAAGATCCCCACCTTCTGGCCGGAGACCCGCACCGTGTCCCACGGCAGCACCCCGGCCAACGGCCTCCCGTCGGCCCGGGAGCAGTTGCTCGAGAGCCAGGTGAACTTCGACTCGGCGATCCGCGCCTGCAGCGTGTCGAGGGGCAGCTCGAACTCGTGGTTGCCGAAGGTGGCGAAGTCGAGCTTCGCGGCGTTGAGCGCTTCGACCATCTGGCGCCCGGAGTAGTACTTGCTGAGCAGGCTCGGACTCAGGACGTCGCCGGCGAGCACGAAGAGCACCGGCCCCTGGTCGGCCAGGCGGCCGCGCACCGTGGCTACCCGCGCGAGCCCGCCGGTCCCGTCGGCCATGGTGTCGGCAACGTACACGTCGTTCACCAGAAGAAAGCGAACCGGGTTGAGCGGCGTCGGCTTCCCCGGCCCGGCGCACGCGGCGGCCGCGGCGAGGGCGGCGGCGAGGATCGTCCCCCGGGCCACGCTCACCGTCCCCCCTCGCTCTGGCGGAGGCTCCGCACCATGTCGGCGCTCATCAGGCGGAGCTCGGACAGCATCTCCCGCCGCGGCCAGTCGGACCGGGCCGTGAGGATCTCGAGCAGCGAGCGATACCACCAGATCGTCTGCTCCGAGCCGGCGCTCGAGACGGTGCGGAGATACTCCACCCCCAGCCGGCGGAGCGCGGTCATGGTCGAGCCGCAGGCATGGATCTCGTCGGCCGCGATGATGTCGAGCGCGCGCGGCTCCGCGGCGGCGAGCAGGCCGAGGTACTCCTGCTTGCACGTCTGCCACGGCCGCTCATCGCCCCGGCGGTCGAACTTCGGCTCCAGGGCGTCGCGGGCCACCGCGAGCACCACCGGCCCGAACTTCTCGCTGATCTTCTGCTCGAGCACCGGCCAGTGGTCGGGCGGGCTTTCCTCCAGCACGTGGTGGAGGATCCCCGCGACGATCGTCACCTGCTCGCACCCGTACCGCGCGAGGATGACGGCGACGTTCGCGGGGTGGGCGAGGTAGTCCATGCGGGCGCCCGTCGGGGCCAGGACGTTGTAATACTTGGCCGCGAACGCAAATGCGTGGTTGATGCGGTCGGAATATCCGTGCATGATGTTCGGGTTAGGGAATGCCGAGAAGCTTATGCGTCTGCAGGCTCAGCCGCCAGCGCGGATGCGCGAGGCAATAGCGGACCGCGGCACGGGTATTCGCCTCGCGCGACGGGCCATCCATCGGCTGGAGAAAGAAATGGCGGAAACCGAGCGCCTCGTACCGCGCGGGCTCGGCGCCCTCCTGGGGATACACCAGTTTGAGCTCGTCGCCCGCGCCGATGACGGTCGGCGCCCCGGCCTTGGGACTCAGACACAGCCAGTCGATGCCCGCCGGCGGCGGGACGGTGCCATTGGTCTCGACGGCCACCTCGAACCCCGCCGCATGGAGCGCGTCCAGCAGCGGTGGGTCGAGCTGCAGCAGCGGCTCGCCGCCGGTGCACACCACCAGCGGCCGACCCTCGTCGCGGGCGGCCGGCCACGCGGCGGCCACGGCCGAGGCCAGTCCCTCGGCCGACGGAAACTTGCCGCCGCCCGGCCCGTCCGTCCCCACGAAGTC
>JAICLE010000043.1 GCA_025927545.1 Gemmatimonadales bacterium | reverse complement strand
GCTGGCGTTGCTGGCGGTGCTGGCGCTGCTGCCGGTCTTCGTGCTCCTGGCCGTGCTGGTCCGGCTCACCAGCCGCGGCCCGGTCTTCTACCTCCAGGAGCGCGTCGGGCTCGACCGCCGGCTGCCGGGGCCGGGGGCCCAGAACCACCGCCGCGGGCCCGATCTCGGCGGCCAGCCCTTCACCATCGTCAAGTTCCGCACGATGTACGTCGACGCCGAGCAGCTCTCGGGCGCCGTCTGGGCCCAGCCCGAGGACCCGCGCATCACGCCCCTGGGCCGGGTGCTGCGCCAGTACCGGCTGGACGAGCTGCCCCAGCTCTGGAACGTGCTGCGGGGCGACATGAACATCGTCGGGCCCCGGCCCGAGCGGCCCAGCATCTTTGCCGAGCTGCGGGGGCACATCGCCGAGTACCCGCTGCGCCAGCGCGCCAAGCCCGGCATCACGGGCCTGGCGCAGATCAACCACCACTACGACCGCTCGCTCGACGACGTGCGCACCAAGGTGCGCTACGACCTCGAGTACATCCGGCGCAAGAGCCTGCGCGAGGACCTGCGCATCATGCTCCGCACCATCCCCGTCATCCTGCTCCGCAAGGGCGGGTGGTGAGCCGGCCCGGACCCAACGAGACGGGGCCGCGGATGTGTCCGCGGCCCCGTCGGGTCTACCGGAGACCGCGCGTGCTCAGCTTCGGCAGCTGCGGCTGCTGCGGTTCTCGGCCTTGTTGCGCAGGTAGCTCATCGCGTCTTCGATGCCGCTGTTATTCAGATAGCTGGAGCTGTACTGCCAGCTGATGAACGCACAGGGATAGGTGCTGCTCAGCAGCGTCGAGCCCCACTCCTTGACCTCGCTGGCGCTCATCTGCGTGCCGTTGGGAGTCCCGCCCTTGATGACGTTCATCCCCACGACGAGCTGCAGCCCCCGGTTCTGGGCATCGGAAACCTGCTTGCGGATGTAGCTGCCGACATCGCCCCGGCGGGAGAGATACTGGGCCCAGGCGGCATCCACGTATCGGGGATTGAAAGTGAAGTAGTCGGGCTCGGTGCGAACGATCGTCGGCATGCTGGGCCAGAGCTGCTTGCTGTACCGCCCCATCTCGTCCACCGTGGACGCCGAGACCGGCCGGCCGTTCCAGTTGGCCGGATCGTTCGGCTCGTCGATCAGGTAGTGGCCGATGATGGTGCCATCACTCACGTACGAATTGAAATCCACGCCTCTGAAGCGGTCGATGCGGTTCTTCCACTTGTCCAGGCTGAAGTGGCCGCTGCCATCCTTGTAATACTTCTCGTTGCCGGCAAACATGAGCACGACCTTGCCGCCACGGGCCTTGATGGCGGCCAGCTCGCTCCGGAGCGAGCCCGGCCAGATGTTGCGCAGCGCGCCGTTGTAGCGCGAGCCGAACCAGCTCGTGGGCAGCGCGGACGTCCCGAACGGGATCCCGCCGGCGAATGCGGTGGAGAACTCCGGCTGGCTCAGCGGAATTGCCTGGACGCCGGCCTCGGTGGGTACGGCTTCGGTGCCCGGCAGGCTGTTGCTGTCCGGCCCAATGGAGTTGGAGCCATCACAGGCGCCAAATGCGATCAGTGCGACTGCGAGCATCGGGGCTCGAAGACGGTCGACCTGGCGTGAGAACTTCAAGTTACGGGTCATACGCGGGCGTTCCTCTCTCCGTCACGTGGCTGGGAGGTGACACACTGGTGGCGTCAGTGGAGGGGCCATCGCTCGGCTCGGCCAAAGCGGCGGCCCATCGCGCAGGGGGATCTGACGCGGGGGCAGGCAGGATCTCTGCCTAATCCCTATGGATGTGTTGTGAGGTGTAGGTCCGCTGAGACTAGGGGACTAGCCTCGAGGGCGCGAAGGAATGAGCACCAAATTGGCGTCATCTCGTTTTCGGAAAAGCTTGCGCCGCCGAGAAGGATCGTGAGATAGGTCACAATTGTCAAGGGTGAAGGGCCTGAGATGGCCTCGCCCGGGGATCACGCTCCGGCGTGGTGCCGCGGTCCGAGGGCGGTTAGAGTTCCTCGCCTCCGCCCGGTTCACGAGCCATCCACCCGAGGTCCGCATGCAGTCGGAAGCAGGCCACCACACGGGACCACGTCAGCGACGCGCCGCCTGGCTCCTAGGCGCCCTCATCGTCCTGGCCTTCGCCCTCCGCTTCTGGCGGCTCGGCGACTGGAGCTTCGACAGCGACGAGATCTTCATGCGGCGGGACTCGCTCCACCCGAGGCTCACCAATCCGCGGCCCCTGCTCTACTTCATCAATCACTATTTCGTGGCATCCTGGCGTCCGCTCAACGAGCTCGGTATCAGGCTGCTGCCGGCGCTCTTCGGGGTGCTTGCGGTGCCCGCCTTCTACTGGGTCGCCCGGCGCCTGCTCGGAACCCGGACGGCACTGCTGGCCACGCTGCTGGTGACCGTCAGCCCCGGCCTCATCATCTACTCGCAGTTCGGTCGCTACTGGTCGCTGGTCTTCCTGCTGTCGGCCGTGTACCCATACGCCCTTTACCTCGGTGTCCGCGAGCGCGACCGCCGCGCCATGACGGTGGGCGTGGTCGCCGGCGTGCTGGCGGCCCTGGCGCACCCCAGCGCCGTGCTGCTGGTCGGCGGCCCTGCCCTCTGGTTCCTGGTGACGTTCCTCCGCGGCCGCAACCTGAGACTACTCTGGACTCAGCGGCGCGTCCGCTGGGGGACCTACATCGCGGCCGCGCTGCTGGTCGTGATCGTCATGCGGTTCATCCCGATTCTGCAGGGCTGGATCTCCGAGCACGACGCGAACCCGGGAAGTGGGCAGTTCCTCCTGCGTCCCTCCGCGCCGCCGGGAGTCAAGCAGCTCTATTATCTGCTGGCGTTCGCGCGGGACCTGGCGCCGTCGGTGATGCTGATCGCGGTGGTGGGCATCTATCTGCTGTGGCAGCGCGATCGCTTTCTCGCGATGTTCCTGCTGAGCTTGGCGCTCTTCCCCATGCTCTTCCTCATGTCGATCATGTCGCGCACGCCGGTCTCCACCTATTATCTCCTCCCGACGGCACCGGCCTACTTTCTGGCAGCCGGCGTCTTTCTCGAGCGTGTGACCCAAGTCGACTGGCGGTTGCGGGCGCGATGGCTCGTACCGGCAACGGTGGTCATCCTCGTTCTCATCCCGGACGCGCCCACCGTGGTATCGCAGTATCTCAATGGCCGACGGTATGACTTCAAGGCGGTGGGCCATTGGCTCAAGCCGCGGCTCACCTCGAGCGACGTCATCTACTCCGACCAGCCCGTAGCGCTGGCGTACTATCTGCCGCGCGCCCGGGTGGAGCGGCTCCGCTTCAACACGGCCCCGCTCGAGGCCTCCCTGCGCCAGTTCCGCAATTCGGACCCCGGAGCGGCGCTGTGGATCGTCGTGCCGGCGCCGGCACATGCCTTCCGTCCCAGTCTCAAACAGGGTGGTCTGGCCGCCTGGATGTACGGCAATTGCCAGCTCCGAAACTCACTCGGGGCGGGCCGGCTGGATTTCCGGCAGCAGTACCTGGAGGTGTTTCGTTGTCCGCCGGCATCCTCGGCCAGGGCCGCCGACAGTCAGCTCCGCCCGCCCGTGGCTGACTCGACGTCGTCGGGATGATCCGCGACGGAGGGTAACCGGGCGGGTGTCGCGGCCGCAGCGCCCTTCCGCGCCAGCATCTCGAGGTACAGCGCCTCCCATCGGTCGGCGACGCGAGCCAGGCCGTAGCGGGTCCGGACGCGCTCGCGCCCCCGCTCACCCATGGCGCGAAGCTCGGGAGCGGACAGCGCGCTCAGCCGAGCCATGCCGCAGGCCAACGCGTCGGAATCGCGCGGCGGCACCAGAAAGCCACTCTCCTCGTCCGCCACGACCTCGCGATTCCCTCCCACCGCCGTCGAGACGATCGGCAGCCCCGCGGCCGCCGCCTCGAGCAGCACCATCGGCATGCCCTCCCACGCCGACGACATCACGTACCCGTCGGCGGCACTCATGAGCGCCGGCACGTCCCGGCGCACGCCGAGAAACCGCACCGCGTCCGCCAGGCCGAGAGACCGGGTGAGCGCCTCGGTGTCGCCCTGCAGCGATCCGCGGCCCACCAGCAGCAGCGCCGTCCGCGGCTGCTGGGCGTGCAGCGTGGCGAACGCGTGCAGCATGTTGGGATAGTCCTTCGCCGGCTCGAACCGCCCCACCGCCAGCCACACGAACTCGCGCTCCACCCCCAGCGTTCCGCGAAGGGCAGCCCGCGCGTCGGCGGGCACTTTCCGGAATTCATCCGCGTCGACCCCATTGGGAATGACTCGAAGCAGCTCTCGCGGGACGATCCGATCGCGGACGAAGCGGTCGGCCGCGGCTTCGCTGATGATGGTCATGTGGTCGACCAGCCTGTTGCTCAGCCGGTAGCCCGCCATCAAGAGCGGACCGCCCTCGTAGATATTGTGGATGGTCGAGACCAGCACGGGAATCGGGGTGAGCAGCCGAAGGGCCCGGGCCATGAGGTTGGCGTGGACCATATGGCTGTGGACGACGTCGGGCCGCCACGCCCGCGTCAGCCGGACAAGCCGAAGCAGGCCGCGCGGGTCGGGGACGCCGCGGGCCATCTCCAGCGATTCCGTGCTGATGCCGAGGCCCTGCGCCTCCAGCCCCATGGGGCCGAGTGGGGTGAGCGAGACGATGAGCACGTCATGTCCGCGTGCGCGGAGCTCCCGGGCGCCGGAAAGCAGCTGCTGGTCGGCGCCGCCCATCCCCATGCTGGTCGAGAGGAACAGCACCTTCACAGATCGCGCTCCTGCGATCCCCCCAGCGTGCGGCGCAGGAGGCGCTTGATGACGGTGGGCGAGTAGGCGTAGGCGTAGCGGCCCATGGGGAAGACGTACATCCAGCTCGGCAGCCGAAGCTCCCGAACCACCTGCGCCTGCACGCGGGCCAGGTTGCGTTGGCGGTCGGCGTACTTGAACGTGCGATGGAAGAAGCTCGCGGGGTGAACGAAATGCTCGCCCATGACCTCCGGCAGGTTGACGATCCGCCACCCCAGCTTTGCGGCCTTGAGCCAGAAGAGGAGGTCTTCCAGGTCGGACACCACGGGGTAGCCCCCGGCCTCGACCCAGACCCGCCGCCGGAAGGTGGCGAACGTATTGGCGAGCGGGATGCCTTTGGCCATGGCGGGCACGACGTCCTCGTGCCCGGTCGGCGTCATCCGCACGTAGCGCTCGCCCCGGTTCTCGTCCACCAGCACGTAGTGACCTCCGACGACGCCGACTTCCGGATGACCGTCGAGGAATGCGACCTGGAGCCGGAGCCGGTCGGGGTAGCTGCGATCGTCGAAGTCCTGCCTGGCGATGATCTCGCCCCTGGCGTGCTCGATGCCCATGTTGGCCGCTCGGCAGAAACCCACCCGGCCGGGCGAAAGAATCCGCACCCGGGCATCCCGCGCCGCCACCTCGCGCAGGAGCTCGGCCGTCCGGTCCGTCGAGCCGTCTTCGACGATGATGTACTCGAAATCCTCGAAGGTCTGGGCCAGGATGCCCGGGATCGCCCGGTCGAAATACGGTTCGCCGTTGTACACGGTCGTGACGACGCTGACCCTGGGTGTCATGGCGTGGCCTCAGGGCCGGCATGCCGGCGGGCCGCCGCGATCGGCTCCATGCGTCCTGAGAGCGGTCGGCGGAGCGCCGGCCGCGGCGGAGCCGCCCGCCGCCTGCCCTCGGGCCAGCCCACCCCTGGTGCCTGGGACATCCCCAGAAGCACCGCCAGGATGAACCAGACCTGTTTGTGGTCCTCCCAGGTCAGCGGGAGCATGGCAACGGCGAGAGTGGCCAGCAGAACGAGGGCAAACCGCCGCTCCAGGACCGGCAGGCGCAGGACCGCCAGCCAGACCAGTCCCACCATCGTCGCGTAGAGCACGAAGCCCACCAGCCCCTCCTCGACGAGCACCGAGATGTACGAGTTGTGCGCAACCTGCGTCTCCGATCCCAGATAGGGCCGCACCGCGCCCCGGAAGCCGCCCGGGCCGTAGCCGGTGACCGGCTTCTCCACGAACGCCAGCAATCCCGCCCGCCATATCTTGGCGCGCCCGCTGAGGCTCCCACCCTCGACCTCCGTGCTCACCGTGGCCAGCCGCTCCACGATTCGCTCGGGGACGTACACCGCGGCGAGCGTGCCGCCGAGGAACAACAGGCCGATAGCCATCGTCCGCCTGCCCGGCGACAGCCTGAGCATGGTGAGCGGCACGATCATCAGGGCCACCACCGTCGTGATCATCCCGCCCCGCGAGCCGGTCAGGCCGATTGCCAGCAGGCCGACGGGCAGGTAGGCGCGGCACACCCAGCGCATGAGAGAACGCCGGTGGGTCATTCCCACGTACCAGGCCATCGGGAGCGCCAGCGCCAGTGTCATCGCGAGATCGTTGGCATCGCCGCCGCCGGCAGCGTAGCGGGCCAGTGTCCCGGCCGCGCGCCGATACACCCAGACCGTATCCAGCGCCGCGACATGCGCACCCAGCACGTAGGCCACGAGCAGGTTGACCAGCCGGTCCCACGAGGGGGCGAGCTCCCAGGTCATCCACAGCACGAGGAAGAGCTGGACGAAGGTCCAGAATGTATTGGGAAGGTCGCCGGTGCCCTGGAAGATGAACAGCAGACACACGAGCCAGGTGACAAACAGCAGGGCGGCCACGTGGAACGCGTGCCAGCGCCGAAACCGGCCGGTGAGCACGGCCACGATCAGCGCCGAGCCCAGGGCCAGCATCCCCGTGGCCTTGCTCACGATGCCCACGCCGGGCATGATGACCAGAACCGCTTGCCAGGGCAGCGTGAAGACGAACACCCACAGGGCGGCGTACGCGACTGCTGTCATTCAGACGCTCTCGATGAGGCGGAGATAGTGGTCGACCGCCGCGTCCCGGGTGAACGGTTTGAGCGCATCGGCCGGCGCCGAGACGGCGGGCCGTGCGAGCGCGTCGGTCATGGCGTCCGCCAGGGCGATCACGTCGCCGACCGGCACCAGCGAGCCCAGCCGGCCATCCTGCAGTATCTCGCGGGGGCCGCTGGGGCAGTCGGTGGAGACCACCCGCGTGCCCGCGGCCAGCGCCTCGATCAGGACGGTGGGCAGCCCCTCCCATGCCGAGGAGAGCACGAAGAGCGCGGAGCCCGCCATGTAGGCCATGGCGTTCTCCCGGAAGCCGGGGAGCGCCACGTCGGCGGCCACGCCGAGCTCGGCGGCCAGCGCTTCGAGCGCGGCCCGCTCCTCGCCCTCCCCAAGGATAAGCAGCCGCGCGGGACGGCGGCGGCGGACCTGGGCAAACGCCCGGAGCAGCGTGGGGAAGTCCTTCTGCGGCGTCAGGCGCCCGACGGCCAGGATCACCGGCGGTCCACCCCCCGCGAACCAGGGATGGTCCGGCGCGTGTCGGGCGAGCGCCATGATCTCCGGCGTGATCACCGGGTTATAGACCACTTCGACCCGTTCCCGCGGAAAGCCTGACGTGAGCGCGAAGTCCTCGGCCGCGCCGCGCGACACCGCGACTACCGAGGCCGCCCAGGGATAGAATGCGCGCAGGAGCGGCGGCCAGAGCCGGCGCGCCAGCGGACCTTCTCCCGCCGCCCGTGACATGGTGTTGTGCTCCGTCACCATCACCGGCGTTCCCTGCCCCGCCAGTCGCGCCGCCCACAGAGCGACCAGGTTGGCGTGACTCATCGACGACACCAGGATTCGCGGCCGCTCGCGCCGGAGATAGCCGACCAGCGGCCCCACGCTCCGCACCAGGCGTCCCGCGCCGAGATCGATCAGCCGCACCGCCGGCGGCAACTGGTCCAGGAACACCCCGACGGCGGCCGTCAGCACGAGGTCGACGGACAGGCCTCGCTCGCTCATTCCCTGCGCCAGATTGACGACTACCCGTTGGGCGCCGCCGCCGCGAACGGAGGGCAGAAAGAGCGCGATGGGGCCGGTCGCGCGTGGGGTCATGCCCAGTCGAACTCCTCGCCCAGCCACTCGTAGAGCTCGCGGTTGTGCGGCTCGAAATACTCGACCAGCCTGGTCCGCACCCCGGCCGGCATTGCGCGGTCGTAGGCGCCGTGCAGGAACGGCTTGTAGTGCTCCAGGCGGTGGGGACGGACTCCCAGAAACTCGTGGACCGCGGCCGTCGCGGCAACGGGATCGGCGAACAGCCGCTCGCTCTGCAGCACCAGGAGCTGCGACCGGGGAAAGTGCTCGACCCAGCGGCGGAGCTGTTCGAGATAGCGCCCGCGCCGCACGTACGAATAGCGGTGGTGATTGAAGCTGTAGTAGGTGGGATCGCTCCGAAGGCGCTCTTCTTCGCCGGACAACCGCTCGACCTCCTGCTCGATCGCGCGCTCGAACGGGAGCGACTCCCGACCGCCCCGAACCTCGTGCTGGTAATGCGAGAGCGCCCGCTCCACAGGATTCCGAAGCAGTGCCACGAGCCTGGCCCCCGGCAACAGTCGCGCAGCCCGCTCCGGTGCGAGCGGGTGGAGTAGATAGTAGGGGGAGGCGTCGAGCGTCAGCGTGCCGCCGCGGAGCCGGTGCGCATACGGGAAGCGCCCGCGATACCAGTTGAGGCCCCGCTGGTAGTGGAGATCGAAGTAGTGGATCTCCTTGCCCAGTGGCGGCAGCACGTCGGGATGCTGGACCAGGTAGTTGAAGAGGGACGTGGAGCCGCTGCGCTGGGCGCCGAGGATGAGGAGCGACGGCAGTCCCCTGAGCGGGCCCGTGAGCTCACGGTAGTCGGCCCGGAGCCGGCGGAGCGGCCGCTTGACGATCTCCGCGACGCCCCGATTCCCCGTCACGCTCACTTCGAGCCGGCCCGGGCAAGCCCCTCGGCATCGGCCCGGCGGCGGGCCGCACGGCGGGCGGCCGGCTGGAAGAATTCCAGCGCCCGCGTCGAGGCCCAGACACCGTGCGGCCCGAAGAAGAAGTCCGGCCGTACCTTCGATGCCGCCAGCGTGACGGCCACCGCGGTGAGTCCCGCCACGATGAGCACCGGCAGCTTGCCCAGATGAACCGCGCGAACCGCCTCGACCGCCACCGCAACCGTCACCCCGATGAGGACGGCGAACATGGCTCCGGGGATTTGCGCGCGCACGAAGCGCGGCCAGGAGAGGCCCGTTACCCGCCGGCTCAGCTCCGCCATGGTGAGCCAGTTGACGCCCAGTGCCAGTGAGACCGCCACCGCGACACCAGCCACTCCCCAGCGCTGGCCCACGATGGCGCCCAGCAGAACGAGCGCCGCGTAGACGCCCTGGAGCATCGCCCGGGAGTACACCGCGCCGGCGGCCTTGGTGCAGGCATCACTCAGCTTGCTGCTCATCCGGAACAGCAGGCCGATGGTGAACAGCCGGAACGGCAACACGGCCCCCGTCCAGGCCGGCCCGAGCAGTACGGGAATGAACTCCGGGGCGACCACCCAGGCGAAGGCGCTGACCGGCAGCGAGAGCAGCGCGACGACGGCCAGTGCGCGCTCGTACCCGCTGGCAAGACGATGACGCTCGTCCTGCACCTGCGACATGACCGGGAACAGAACCCGACCAACGATCCGGCCGAAGATGTTCGCCGGCATTACCATCAACCCGTAGGCCCGCCCGTACACACCGAGCGCGGCGGGTCCGAGCCAGCGCCCGACCACGAGGTTGTCGCCCTGCTGCGACAGCACCGTCCCGACCTGCGCCAGCGAGTGGCCGAAGCCGTAACTGAGCAAGTCGCGGCTGGCGCGAAGATCGAGACTGGGCCGCACCGCGTGCCGGGTCGCGAGGTACATCGTGATGGTGCGCAGCGTGACCTGGGCCAGGTTGGCTCCGACCAGCGCCCAGACCCCGTACCCGTACCAGGCCATGACTACGCCGACGCAGGCATATCCCAGGACGTAGCTGCTGACATCCAGCGCGACGAACAGCCGGAAGCGCAACTGGCGGGTGAGGAGGGACTCACCCACCGTGTTGAGCCCGTCGATGGGAAACAGGAACGCCACGCCGCGGAGCACCGGCTCGACCGCCGGGATGCGGTAGAACTCGGCGAGCGCCGGTGCGCTGAGCCACACCGCCGCGCCGAGCACGAAGCCGAGTACGCCCGAGATGGTGAACGCGACCCGCACGTGCGTGCGATTCAGGTCCTTCCGCTGAACCACCGCTGGTCCGACGCCGACCTGCGACACGATCTGCGACAGCGCGACGACCACGGCCGCGGCCCCCATCAAACCGAAGTCCGCCGGCGTGAGCAACCGCCCCAGCGCCATCAGGACGAGCACCTGCACGACCGCCTGGACGCCGGTCCCGCTGAACGTCCAGAGCATGCCTCCGAGTGCCCGCTGCGTCAGCCCCTTGGGCGCGACCGGGGCCTCGGCCGACGGCGGGCCGTCGGCACCAGGTGGCGGCGTCACGGCACGGCCACCGCAGCGGATTGGAGAGCTTGCGTCCGTCTGGCGGGCTGGACCCAGTCCGGCAGGTTCATCTAGCGGCGGCTGCTACCGGGGCCTTCTCGGCTCGATTCGCTACGTCGTAGCCGTAGCGCTGCAGGTCCTCCCGCAGCAGTTCGTCCAGCACGGCCTGTTGCTCCGGGGTGAGATCGCCGCGCCACCGGTCGCCCATGTCCCTGAGGGACGCGGCCTCGATATGGCGCTCAAACTCCGCGGAGCTCGGCAGCTCCACGAAGTCCAGCACCCGGCGGTAGGTCTCCAGCGGATGCTTGCAGAGCTCCTCGTAGCGGATCTCGAGGAACAGCTTCGGGTCGATGGCACGGCGCGCCGCTTCCATGGCTCTCATCTGGATGCGCCACTCGATGCCCGCCAGGGCGACGAACGAGCGGTCGTAGCTTTCCCAGGCGGCCTCATCCTCGGCCGAGAGCAGGCCGGCGCGCCACCCCTGGGGTCCATACCAGCCGCGCCAGAAATTGACGTGCAGCAGGGAGTTGGCCACGGAGCGCCCGTCGCGGAGGATGTGGACGAACTTGGCATCCTCGAAGATCCCGTTCAGGTAGCCGATGCGCGGCCAGCCGGTGATCTTGATGAGCATGCGGTCGCGCGCGGGAGTGAGCATCGCCTCGAGGGCCGCGCGGACGTTCTTCCTGACCCGGGGCGTCACGTCCGCGCGCACCAGATCCCGGCATGGCTCCGAGAACCCGTAGGCGTAGTGGTCCCAGAAGCTGTATGCCTCCGCCGGCCGGACTTTTTCTCCGAACAGCCGGCGAACCAGCGGGTTGCCCATCGCGGTGACCGTTCGCCGGTTCCACGCCGTCCTGGCCGGATAGCGCTCGGCAAACCCCGACAGCCACATCAGCCGCCTGTGCCTGGCCAGGAGACGGTGAAAGACCGTCGAGCCGCAGCGGCCGGTTCCCACGATAACGATCGGCTTGATGAGCTTCATCTGCGGATCCAAGGCTCCCGATAGGGGGACAATCCCGCGACTCGTGCGCACGATCCATGCCCCTGCCGGCCGGAGACGGGGTCCCCCCACCGAAGCAGGTGACTGCCGCCGCCGCCGAGGTGGGGCGCTTGACCTTGCAACTTGCCACGGACAATCTACCAAGAGGCGAACCGGGAAAGGCAGCCCCGGGACGGCCCCGCAGATCTGTAGCACCTTCGCCATAACGGTGGGTCCGGTACCCGGGTCCAGGCTTCGTCCCCGACGGGAGTACCATCTTGGCCGTCAAACCGAATTTCTTCCTCGTGGGGGCGCCAAAGTGCGGCACCACTGCGCTGTACGAATACCTCCGGCCCCACCCCAACATCTTCCTGTCGAAGGTCAAGGAACCGCACTTCTTCGCGACGGATCTGGGGAGCTATCCCGCCATCAAGACGCCCGACGCGTACTCGGCGCTGTTCGCGGACAGCACCGCGCGCCACCTTCGCGTGGGTGAGGCCTCCGTCTACTACCTGCGCTCCTCGGTGGCGCTCGGCAACATCCGCGAATTCAATCCGGAGGCCAGGATCATCGCCATGTTCCGCAATCCCGTGGACATGGTGTACTCGCTGCACTCACAACTGCTCTATGTGGCCGAGGAGACCGTCAGCGACTTCGAAACCGCGTGGCGGCTCCAGGAGCGGCGTGCCCGGGGGCTGGACCTGCCGCGCCGCTCCCGGGGCTCGTTCCTGCTGCAGTATGCGCAGGTGGGACAGTTCGGCACCCAGACCGAGCGCCTGCTGTCGACGTTTCCGCGCGAGCAGGTAAAGCTGATCCTGTACGATGACTTCGCGGCATCGCCCCAGGCCGTCTACGATGACGTTGTACAGTTCCTCGAAATCCCGCATGACAACCGCCGCGACTTCCCCCGCATCAACGACAACAAGCGGGCCAGGGTGGCCTGGCTGAGGAACCTTCTGCGGAAACCCCCGCCCCTCCTGCGCACCACGGTGCGCAGCCTCAAGCGCACGGCGGGGGGCGCACGTCTCGCCTCCATCACGGCGGGTGTCGTGGCGCGCAACACCGTCAACGAGCGCCGCCCGCCGCTGCCGCCCGCGTTCCGGGCCGAGTTGGTCGAGGCGTTCCGCGAGGAGGTCGCGCGGCTGTCGCGACTGTTGAACCGCGACCTCAGTCACTGGGCGTAAGGACCGCCGTCGCAGTCGGCATCGGTTACAGCCAGTGCTGCAGGCTGCGACCGATGAGCTCCGAAGTGGCGCCGATGTCCTCGCGGAAGTGCCCGGTCAACTCCTGCTTCAACGCCGGCGGAAGCGGCGGAGCCTTCCGCATGTTGCGGGTGCGGAGCCGCCTGACCCAGTTCGCCGCCCGCGTGGGCACCCACGGCTCGACCGCCGCCCTGAGGGCGGAGCTACCGAACAATCCCTCCAGCCATCTGCTCGCCGGCATGCCGCCGGGCGCGTGGGGCGTGGCGAAGTCGGGCGTGAACGCCGGGTCGACGTTCACGAATCGGTAGACGTCGCGCATGAGCGCAGGCGGGTTCCGCGTGAGATCCTCGAACAGGGAGACGTGGATCTGTGATCGGGGAAACGCCTCGAAGTAGCGGCGGAGCTGCTCGTGATACCTGCCGATCCGCATCCAGCGGGAGTCCGGGTGCGCCCAGGCCGCGCCGGCGTCCAGGTCGCGCTCGGGGTCGAGGCGGCGGCCGCGGCGCCGGAGATACATGAGGTAGTTGGAATACGCGCGATCCACCGGGTGGCGAATGCTGCAGAGAATCCGGGCCCCCGGGATCATCGCCCGAATGCGCGCGGCCGATTGCGGACACTCGAGATAGATCGGTGAGGCCTCCCCGATGGCCATCGCCCCGCCGGCGCCGGCGAACAACTGCTCGTAGTCGGCCAGCGTCGTCACCGGAAACTGGTGCACCTCCGGATCGCCATAGACCAGGCGCCCCCCGGCATCTCGGCCATACGCGAAGTAGTTGGCTTCCTTGACCGGGCTCATGAACACATCCGGATGCTCGGCCAGGTACCAATAGAGCGCGGTGGTGCCAGCCTTGGCGGCGCCGATGATGATGAAATTGGGAAGTGTCACCAGAGCCGACTCCTCGGACGGGACGGGTTCACACGACATCGAAGTCCAGAAACTCGAACCGCCGCGCCGCCAGATGGCGGGCGACGGGCTCGGTCAGCGCGGCATCGCCCAGCACGCGGACGATGTACTCGAGCGGGCTCGGTCGCAGCCGATCGGGAACCGGGATGCCGCCCCCCACGCGCGTGCCGAAGGCCGCGTACAGCCTGGGGACCCACCCGGCCGCCCGGGACAACTGCAGCCCGCCCGCCAGGTCGCGTGGCAGCGCCGTCGTCAGCACGGCATCCAGCGGCAGTCCGTGATGCCTCAGCCGGACGGTGAGAGCCCCGCCGGCCGGATCCGCGGCCACCCGCAGACCCGGACGGCCGGTGCGCCAGGCCAGATGCCCCGGGTTGTCCGCCAGCGCTCGCGGGGTATTCACCTTGGGCAGGCAGCCCGGCAGGTGCATCGTGAGCGACAGCTGGCCGAGTGAGCGGAACCCCAGCATCCGCACGAACCCCTGGAAGGAGTTCTCGTTCGCCACGCCCAACACGAGGGTCGGCCCCTCCGCCTGGAGCTGCCGGAACAAAGCGCGGCCGGTGGCCACCATCAGCCCAGGCACGCCGGCCGCCGGATCCACCGCGGTATTCGCGGAAAAGTACGTGCCGGCGAACTCAGCCGGCGGCTCCGCCAGCGGCGGAGTGGGCACCAGTGCATAATGAGCCACCAGCGCACCGGACTCCGAGTAGGCGTTGACGAAGCGGGCAGGACCCGCCGGACTCCGGAGATACTGCCACTCGAGATCCGGCGCCCACGGCCGCTCCCTCGGAAACACGCGTTGGAGCAGCGCCGCGATTTCCGGCAGCGCCTCGGCGGTCGCATACGCGGGCGGGGAGAGCCGGATGCTCACGGGCGCGCCGCTGCCCGGCCCCTGTCTCCGCCGCGCACCCGCACCCGGCGAAGCATGTCATCCATCAGGTGAAAGCCGTCCCAGACCACGTCGAAGGCCAGCGCCTCGCCGATCGGTACGATGCGGTCCAGCCCGCGACCACCGGCCAGGGCGGCAAACCCTCGCAGCGACTCGGCATCGATTCCCCAGTGGGTGACGGTCTGGTCGCCCTCGTCGACGAATGGGAGCACTTCGGACAGTCTGGCGGCGGCGACATGTCGCACCAGGCCTCCCCCGCAGACCTCCTTGTCGAGCGCCATCCGATCTCGCACGTGCACCCCCACGAAGCCCGGGTGCTCCAGCACGACCCGCACATCTGTGGTAGCCGCCAACCCGAACGCATAGCTGCGCCGGTGCACCGCGCTGGAGACCGTGGGCTCGAACCCGCGGCGTTCGACCTCACGCTGAAGCGTGGCCTCGAAATCAGCGGCGGCCCCGCCCGAGACGTCCGGCGGGCCGATCCAGAACACCACCTGCGGGGACGAGCACGCCATCTGGTCGAACCAGAATAGGTCGTTGAAGAACGCGGAGGCCACGCGGGTGCGCTCGTCGCCGGGGGCGCCGGCGTAGCGTTCGGCATCGATCACCGCGAACGAGTACTTGCTGCCGAACACCCGCTCGCTGGCATGGGACGGCAGCGGCAGGGGCCGGATGGCGGCCACGGTTTCATCGCCGCCCCAGATTACCCGATGCGCACACCAGGCCGAGAGCGCGGCGGTGATCGCATCGTCGTGTCCGTAGGTCACGAACCGGTTCGTGGCTCGAAGCTCCTCGTCTCGCGATGCCACCGCGTCGAGGACGCGGAGCAGCGCCTCGACGACGGCCCCGGATTCCTGGGACAGGCGCACGACGCTGGCATTGCCGCACAGGAACGCCAGCGCCCACGAGTAGACGAACAGCGTATCCACGTTGGAGGGCGCCAGGTGCAGCACCCGCCCGGCCGGCACCCGCAGCACGTCCGGCTCCGTAGCGGCACGGCGAGCGTGCTCCTCGGCCAGCCGGGCGAGCTGCGCGGGTCGCAGCCAGTAGGCCAGCGCGACGCTCGCCGGATCGCGGCGAAGCAGTGGATCGGCGAGCACCGCCGCCGACAGGCGCCCCAGCGTGTCGAGCCGCACGCGGGCAAACGGCTCGGCACGGAGTTCGAGGGTGGCATCGAGGAAGGCCCGGAGGCCGGCGGCATCGTCCGCCGGCGCGAGCACACGAATCCGGTCAGCGACGGTGTGCCAGGGCCTGAGCTCGTGGGGGGCCGGTGGCGGGGTGCCGCTCATGCGTGCGCCACGAAGGTGTCGCTGCACCCACGCAGCTCGGCCTTCGGGACCCGCCCGAGGATCTCGAAGGACCGGCCGCCCATGCCCGTGCCCTCAGGATCCACCCCGCGGATCACGCCGAGGTCCTCCGTCAGGAGCGAATGTCCCGGATAGCTCGTTGGCAGGCAGCTCAGTACCTGCACCAGACCGGCTTCGCCATCCGGAAGCGGCGCCAGCGTCACCGGGTCGCGCACGATGATCTCCGAGTAGATCGGCGCCTGCAGGTGGTGCTTCGGATTCTCGAAGTAGACCCCGCCCACCTGCTCGACCATGCCATAGAAGTTGATCACCCGCTCGATGCCGGTCACGGCCGCGACCCGATCGCGGAAGGTGCCCGGGTCCACGGCGGCTTCCTGCAGTTTCTTCCAGCCGCCCGAGTGCACGAGGACCCCGCCCGCAAGGTCGAGCCGCCGGCCGCCCCGCTCGAGCGCCTGGACCAGATACTGCCAGATCATGAACGTAAATCCGAAGATCAGCACGGGGCGTCCCGCCGCCCACGTCAGGTACGCCCGCAGGCCCTCCTCGTCCAAGCTCATGTCGTCGCGCAGCGCATAAAAGGGCCGGTGGCCGAACTGCGCCATGCCCAGGATGCCCGCGCCACGTGCCGAGTAACTGCGGCGGTCCCGGACCACGCCGGCGTGGTCCAGGATGACCATCGGCAGCCGCTCCCTGCCCAGGAAATGCTGCGCCACCTTGACCAGCACCGCCGCTTGCACCGAAGCCGTCTCGGCGTCCAGCACGATCCGGCTTGGCTGCTGGCCCGTGGTGCCGCTCGAGGTGAGCACCTTCACCACCTCCGCGTCCGGCACGCTCGCGAGGGTGTGGGTCTTGAACAGGGTGACTGGCAGGAAGGGAACATCCTCGATCCGCTCGATGCGCAGCCGGTCGGCGCCCCCGAACACACCATCGAGCACGTGGCGATACGGCGCGCAGCGCTCGGCGTGATGTGTCGTGAGCGTCCGCAGCATCGGAAGCAGACGCGCGCGCTTCTCGGCTTGGCTCAGGCCGAACGGCGGCAGATCCAGCAGCTCGCGGGCCGGACTCGTCATCTCGCGGCCTCTGCGGCCTTGTAGTCCTTCTTGCCGCTGGCGGTGAGCGGCAGCTCCGAGACGCGCCGGAGCACGATCGCCGACGGCGGCACCCCCAGAAACCGCGCGAGGTGAGCAACCAGGGCGTCGTCGGCGACCGCGCCGTCCGCCGCGATGTGGAGACTGAGCCGATCCCCGGCGTCGGCCGCCATGGCGCGGACGGGGAACACCGTCTCCAGCTCGCGCTCGACGTCCTCCAGGCTCACGCGGCGGCCGAACAGCTTGGCGAACCGCTTGAGCCGGCCGACGACGGCGAAGTAGCCATCCGCGTCGACCGTGCCGAGGTCGCCGGTGCGGAGCACTCCGTGCTGCACGTCGCCCAGCGCCAGATCCGCCGGGCCCTCGGCGTAGCCCATCATCACGTTTTCGCCCTCGTACACGAGCTGCGCGGCGGGGCCGTCGCTCCCCTCCAGCGGCTCGAGCCGGAGGCGGCCGCCGGGGATGGCCACGCCGATCGTGCCGAGCTTCTCGGCGAGGCGTTCGGGCGGCACGTAACTGATGCGGGCCGTCGCCTCGGTCTGGCCGTACATGACGACGAGCCGCGCGCCGGCCTGAGAGGCCGCGTCATGGAAGTGCGACACCAGGTCCGGGCGGAGCGCTCCACCGGCCTGGGTAAAGGTTCGGAGCGCCGGGTGCCGGCCCGGCTCGAATCGCAGTCGGCGGAGCGTCTCGTACATGTACGGCACACCGGCAAAGGAGGTGGCGCGCTCCTCGTCCGCATCGCGCCAGAACTCCGGCCGGATGAACGAGTGCGGCGTCAGCACGACGCTCCCGCCGGCCACCAGGTGGGAGTTGAGCACCGAGAGCCCGTAGCTGTAGTGCATCGGAAGGCTCTGCACGGCTCGCTCTTCGGCGCCGAGACTCAGGAACTCCGAGATCGCGGCGGCGTTCGATGCGAGGTTGCGTGCGCTCAGGCGAACCAGCTTGGGGCTGCCGGTCGAGCCCGACGTGGTGAGCAGCAGGGCGAGATCCGGGTGAAGCACCGGCGCCGGCGCCTGCCCCGCGAGCCTGGCGGCGTAGCGCGGGACGGGAGCCGCGGCCGGCGCACAGCCATCGGGCAGGGCCAGGGAGTCGGGGGCCAGCACCAGCGCGGGTCTGTACGCCTGGCACAATCGGGCGAGCGGCTCCGGCTGCGGCTCGGCCAGGCAGAGGGGCAGGCGGGCGCGCAGGCAGCCCAGGTAGAGCAGCACGGCTCCGAGGTCCGGCCCCGGGGCCAGCATGACCAGGCGGTGCTCTCCGACGGTCCGGGACAGCCACTCCGCCACCGCTTCCACCCGCGTTCCCAGCTCCGCATAACTCAGCCGGGCGCCCTCCGACGGCGCGATCAGCGCCACGCCCCCCTCCCGGTGCCGCAGCACGAGTTCGATCACGCCATCATGCCCCCGTCGACGCCGATGACCTGGGCTGTCACGTAGCGCGCCAGATCCGAGGCCAGGAACACGGCCACCCCGGCAACGTCGTCGGGCGTCCCGATGCGACCCATGCGGATGCTCTGCAACCGGCGCTCGTACCAGTCCGGCGCCACGCCGCGCACCATGTCGGTATCGATGAAGCCGGGTGCGATGGCGTTCACACGGATGCCCTTGGGCGCCAGCTCCTTGGCGGTCGCGAGGGTGTACCCGACCACCGCCGCCTTGGAGGCCGCGTACGCGCTCACGCCTTCCATGCCCTGCGTCCCGGCGATCGACGCGAGGTTCACAATGCTGGGAGAGCACCGGGAATCCATCACACGCGAGGCGTACTGGGTGAGCATCATGACCGCGAGCACGTTGACGTTCAGCAGCTCCCGCATCTGATCGGTGGTGGTCATCCCAATCAGTCCCTGCCGGAGGATCCCGGCATTGTTGACCAGCACGTCCAGTCGGCCATGCTGCCGCCGGGCGGAGGTGATCAGCTCGCGGGCGAAGGTCGGGTCGCCGACGTCGCCCCGCATCGCGCGGACCGGGCGGTTCGCGGCTTCCAGCTCCCCGGCCAGAGTCTCCACCCCCTCACTCCGGGCGCACAGCAGCAGCGTCGCGCCTTCGGCCGCGAAGGCGCGCGCGATCGCGGCGCCGATGCCGCGGCTCGCGCCGGTGATCAGCGCGACGCGACCCTCAAGCAGCATCGAAGCTCACTCCATACCGGCCAAGGATCTCGCGCGCCCGGGCCACCGTGCTCATCCCCAGGATGTCATCGGTATCGAACATGACGTCGAATGCTCCTTCCAGCTCGGCGACCAGGGCCATGTGCCCGACCGAGTCCCACTCCTTGATCGAGTTGTACGCCAGGTCGTCGCTGACGCGCCCGGCGGGGATGCCAAGGGATCGGCTGAAGCACTCACGTAGCTTCTCGTCGTTCATGCGGGGTCTCCAACCTAAGATGCAAAAAGGGCCTCGCGGGCGCGCGGCGCGGACCGGCGAGCGAACGGAACGGCAGGTGGGCGTCTGCTCAGGAAGTCCTGCCGGCGGTGTCATTGGCCCGCGAGCAGGTTCCGGGCAGAGGTGAAGGAGAACTCGCTCACCAGGCGCTCCAGCCGTTCCTCGGTCCGGGCCAGGTTGTTGTAGTGGCGGAACCGCCGGGCCGGCGACATACCCGGCACCCGCGGCTGGCCCGGATCCAGCTCCCACGGGTGCAGGTAGAACATCACCGGCCGTCCCTGGTCGTTACACCGGCGCATCAGCCATCGCGTCAGCGCATACGGGTACAACCGGAAATAGCCGCCGCCGGCGCACGGGACCTTCTGCCCGAGCACCTCGGCGACTCCCATGGGCAGCTCGATCAATCCCTCGGCCAGCGGATACGGCGCCAGCTCCACGTCGGCGATCCCGTAGTCGGGATGGAAACCCACGGGGAAAATGGAGGAATCGTACCGGATGCCGCTGGCCCGGAGAATGTCCACGGCCCACAACGTCCGGCGGGTCAGCGAGAACGATGGCGCGCGGAAGCCACGCACTTCCTGGGTGGTCGCCCTGGCCAGCACCGCCAGAGACCGGTCCAGGTCCTCGCGGAACTCTTCCGGCTGCATGAACGTGAGCAGCCGGTGCGAGTACCCGTGCGTCGCGATCTCGTGCCCCTGCCGCTCGATCTCCCGGACCAAGTCGGCGAACCGCTCGGCCACCCAGCCCAGGACGAAGAACGTCGCCTCCACCCGGTGGCGGCGGAACAGGTCCAGCAGCCGGAGGGTGCTCCGCTCCACCCGCGATTCGCACCGGTCCCAGTCCGCGAACGGAATCAGCCGGCTGAGATTGTAGACGCAGAACCAGTCCTCCACGTCCACTGACATCACGTTCTTCATCGGTCCGGCCCGGTGGCCGCCCGGCCGTCCGGGCGCAGCCTACATATACCCGTCGCGCCGGAGCACCTCGAGGCCGCCGCCGCCCGCCTTGTCCTGCGCCCGCCCCGAGCGCTCGGCGACGTTGGCGAACTTGCCCGACCGCAGCTCCTCGATGATCTCGTCCACGTTGCGGGCATCGGACTCCACCGGCAGAGTGCAGGGATAGCAGCCGAGGGAACGGTAGCGCCGGCCATCACCCTTGTTGTAATAGAGCGAGACGGTCGGGATGTTCTCGCGCTTGATGTACTCCCAGATGTTGAGCTCGGTCCAATCGAGTAGCGGGTGGATCCGGAGATGGGTGCCGGGCGCGAACTCGGTCTTGAACTGGTTCCAGAACTCGGGCGGCTGGTCGCCCACATCCCAGTGCGACTGGGCGTTCCGGGGCGAGAAGTAGCGCTCCTTCGAGCGGCTCCCTTCCTCGTCGGCGCGCGCGCCCACGATGATGCCGGTGTACGGCTGGGTGTTGCGGTCCACCTCGTACGCCTTCTTCGCATGGTTGAGACGGAAGCGCGGCCACTCGCCGCTCAGCGTGTACTTGAGCGCGTCGGTCTTGAGCGCCTTGCAGCACGCGATCCGGTCGATGGCGCCGTCGGGATAGGTCTTCTTCTCCTCGAGAGCCTGGCGGTTCTGGCCATAGATCATGGTCAGGTTCCACTCGAGCGCCAGCCGGTCCCGATACTCGATCATCTCCGGGATCTTGAACGAGGTGTCGATGTGGATCAGCGGGATAGGCACATGGCCGAAGAACGCCTTCCGGGCCAGCCACAGCATGACGGTGCTGTCCTTGCCGATCGACCAGAGCATCCCCAGGTTCTTGAAGTTGGCGTAGGCCTCCCGGAGGATGTGGACGCTCCGGTTCTCCAGCTCATCGAGGTGTTCCATGCCGCCTGACATCAGCCTTGACCTCCAGATCGCGCGAGCACCCGGGCGACGCACTGGTCGACGCTCAGGGCGCGGGTGTCGAGAATGAGCTCCGGATGCTCCGGAGCCTCGTACGGGTCGTCGATTCCCGTGAAGTTTCGAATTTCGCCGCGCCGCGCGCGGGCGTAGAGACCCTTGACGTCGCGGCGCTCGCACTCGTCCAGCGGGGTCGAGACGTAGATCTCGACGAAGTCGCCGCACAACCGCCGGATGAAGTCGCGGGAGTCGCGGTAGGGTGAGACGAACGACGCCACGACGGTCACCCCGTGCGCCGCCAGCCGCGCCGCCATGTATCCCGTCCGCCGGAGGTGCTCCTCACGCTCCGCCCGGGTGAAGCCGGTGCCGGGAAACACCTCGCGCAGCGCATCGCCGTCGATGTACTCCACCTCCACCCCGCGCCGGACGAGCTCCTCGTGCACCCGGACCGCGATGGTGCTCTTGCCGGAGCCCGAGAGCCCGGTGAACCATAACACCGGTGCGGGAGTCACAGCCCGATGATGAAGCTGGCGTTCCGGAGATCCGGCTTGTTGTAGGTGAGCGGCGAGGGTCGCTCGCCGGCCCGGCCGGACTGGCGGAAAACACAGTCGCCGGCCGCCACGTCCCACTCCATGGTGGGGCCGAGCCGCGGATAGACATCGGCGCGTCCATCGGCCACCCAGCAGAACTTGAGCGAGCTGCCGGCCTTGACTCGCCGGGCCACCGGAATCGTCCGGAGATACTCCTCCAGCGCCTCGGAGGGATGGGACAGGCTTTCCACCACCGTGAGCGCTGCCCCGGGCGCGGGGGCGGTCGAGTAGACCCGCTCGGCCGGCGCGCCCTTGTCCTCGCGCCAGGCGCCCTCGCCCTTCACCGCCCAGTAGAGCACGTCGAGGGCCGGCGCGAGGACCACGCCGAAAACCGGCTCGCCGTCCTCCACCAGCGCGACATTGACCGTAAACTCGGCCCGGCGCTTGATGAACTCCTTGGTGCCGTCAAGCGGATCCACGAGCCAGAAGCGCCGCCAGCCGCGGCGCGTCTCGAACGGCGCGGCCTCGGCCTCTTCGGAGACCACCGGCGTGCCCGGGTCGAGCCGCTGAAGCCCGTCGAGCAGGATCGCGTGCGCTGCCTCGTCGGCCAGGGTGACGGGGCTATGGTCCGCCTTCTCCCGCACATCGGCCGGCTGCTCGCCGTCGTAGTAGGTCATGGTGGCGCGGCCGGCCTCGCGGGCAAGGCGACAGACGGCCGTCCGGATCTCGGTGCTCACCATGGGCGGAAGATGATCCCCTCGTCCTGCAGGTGTGCCTTGAGGCGGTCCACCGCCTCCGGCACGGCGCCCCCCGGGAGCTGCAGGTCGCAGGCAAGATCGGTGGTGACCGTATCGCCGGCCCAGATCGTCTCGATCCAGTCGGGCGGGACGGCGGTCTTGATGACCGCGAGGTCGTCCTGGGTGAGCTCCGCCGCCGCGACGACGAGGATGATGCCCGCGTCCAGCATGAGGTTCGCGACCTCGGCGAGCCGACGCATGTGCTCCTGCCGGTTCTCCGGCTTGCGCTCGATATCGGCGTCCACGCCGTAGAGCACGCTGCCGATGCCCAGGAAGTACACCACCTTGCCGTCCTCGAACAGCTTCTCCTCGAGCGCCTTGGCGACGCCCTTCCGGTCGCTCTCGTGCTCGCCCGTCACCAGGATCAGCGCGGCCTTCTGATTGTACTTCTCCGCCCGCTGCTCGGGCTGGATGATGCTGGGCTCCCACTTGTAATTGCG
>JAICLE010000127.1 GCA_025927545.1 Gemmatimonadales bacterium | reverse complement strand
GGAGCACGGCCTGACCGTCACCAGCGTGGCGGGTGATTTCCGGCTCGATCCCGTTCGGGTCAGCGACACGCCCGCCGATGTGGGCCCGGTAGACGTGGTCCTCGTCGCCGTGAAGGCCTGGCAGGTGCCCGAGGCCGCGGAATCATTGCGTCCGCTCATGGGCGAGCGGACCTTCGTCGTGCCGCTCCAGAACGGCATCGATGCCCCCGACCAGCTCGCCGCGGTGCTCGGAGCCGACCGGGTGCTCGGCGGGTTCTGCAGCATCCTGGCTTCGCTCGAGGGCCCCGGCCGCATCCGGCACATGGGCGTAGTGCCCTACATCGCCTTCGGCGAGCTGGACGGCTCGGCGGGCGCGCGGGCCGAGGCGCTCCGCGCCGCCTTTGCCCGGGCGCGCGGCGTCACGGTGGAGGTGCCGCCGGACATCCGGGCCGCGATGTGGAACAAGTTCCTGTTCATCACGGCGCTGAGCGGCGTGGGGGCGGTTACCCGTGCGCCGGTGGGGGCGATCCGGAGCCTGCCCGAGTCACGCGGGCTCTTGCGGGAGGCGCTCGAGGAGATCCATACGTTGGCCGTCCGTTCCGGGATCGCGCTGTCGGCGGATGCGGTCGAGCGGACCCTCGCGTTCATCGACGGCCTGCCGCCGGACGGGACGGCGTCCATGCAGCGCGACGTGCTGGCGGGCCGGCCGTCGGAGTTGGAGACGCAGGTGGGGACGGTCGTGCGTCTCGGCGAGCGGCTGGGGGTGGAGGTGCCGGTGCACCGGACGATCTACGCGGCGCTGCTGCCGCAGGAGCGGCGGGCGCGGGGAGAGCCGCTCACCGCCGGCGGTTCCGCACCCCGACCAGCGTCGACTGCGCCGCCGCACCGGTGATCATCATCGATGCCGGCTCATCGCCCCCGCGGTCTGTGACGGTGGCGGTCAAACTCTTTCTGGAGAGATCATGGAAACCCTTCGCATCGGCGCGATCGCGGCAGCCCTGCTGCTCGCCGGCTGCCGCTCTCCGGCCCCGCCCGCCCGCCAGGCCGAGCCGCCTCGTGCGGCCGCCGTCACCTCGCCCCAGGAGCAGCCCGACACCACCCCGCCGGCCGACGTATCCCACGGCGAGGCCCCGATCGGCGGCCCCGAGGCCGAGCCCGCTCCGCGCCTCGCGCAGCTCGAGCCCGCGGAGCGGACGCGCCTCCACCGGGTCCGGCTCGAGATCGTGCACGAGACCGTGTCCATCGCACCCGGCGTGAAATACGCCGCCTGGACTTTCGGTGGCACCGTGCCCGGGCCCGTGCAGCACGTGCGCCAGGGCGACACGGTGGACTTCACCCTGGTCAACGAGGCCAACATCCCCCACAGCATGGACTTTCACGCGGCGGAGATTGCGCCGAGCAAGTACTACGTGAACGTGATGCCCGGCGACTCGCTGCACTACCGCTTCGTGGCCCGGGTGCCGGGCGCCTTCATGTATCACTGCGGCACCGCTCCGGTCGCGATGCACATCGCCAACGGGATGTACGGCGCGCTGATCGTGGATCCCGCCACGCCGCGTCCCAAGGCCCGCGAATTGGTTTTCGTGCAGAGCGAGTTCTACGAGACCGCGAAGCCGGCCGCCGACGGCACCGTGAGCCTCGACTGGCAGAAGCTGCTCGGCCAGGCCCCGGACCACATCGTGTTCAACGGGCGGGCGAGCCAGTATGCCACCCACCCCATCGATGTCCGGCCGAACGAGCTGCTCCGGCTCTACCTCGTGAACGCGGGCCCCAATCGGATCAGCTCGTTCCACGTGGTCGGCGGCATCTTCAATCGGGTGTTCGAGGACGGCTCGCAGGCGAATCCTCTCGAGGGGGTGCAGACCGTGAACGTGCCGGTCGGCGGCGGGAGCATCTTCGAGCTGCGGCTGCGCCAGCCGGGCGACTACCCGTTCGTCACCCACGCCTTCGCCGACGCTACCAAGGGGGGTGTGGGCGTGCTTCGTGCCGGGGAACCGGGGAAGCGCGTGGCCGTGGGCACCGCGGCGCACTGAGTGCCGCGCGCGCGATACCGCGCAGCATCCCGGCGAAGACGAGTTGGTGGATTCCCCACAGCCCGTACCAATAGAGCAGGCCGCCCAATCCGCTGGGGTCGAACAGTGCCGTCTGCCGAATGAGGCTGCCGCCATTCTCCGGGGTGACCTCGAACTGGAGCCACGCTCGCCCCGGAAGCCGCATCTCTGCGGCGAGTCGGAGGAGGCGGCCGGGCTCGATCGCTTCCACTCGCCAGAAGTCCAGCGCGTCGCCGACCCTGACCCTCTCCGGGTCCGGCCGGCCGCGGCGCATGCCGGGGCCGCCCACGACGAGGTCGATCAGACCACGCAGGCGCCACAGATAGTCGCCGTAGTACCAGCCGGTCCCGCCGCCGATTCGCGCGATGGGCCGGAACGCGGTTTCCGGACGGCTCGGCACCCACACCGTGCGGGAATCCACCCGGCGGGAGCCGTACGTGACGCCGCCCCAGCGCCGCGGCGCAGGTTGAGCGCTGAGCGCATCGGACCAGCGCGTCGCGGCGAAGCTCGAGTCCTCGTTCGCCAGCGCCCGGGCCAGCATCTCGCGGACGCCGCGAGGCCGGAGGCCGAAGTCCTCGAGCGCGCGAGTATCGCGTACCACGGTGGGGTTTCGCAATCCATCGATCAGCTCGCGTCCGACCCGCGCATACACCGGCGACACCAGCGCCAGCCACAGGCCCGAGAGTCGCGGCGTCAGCAACGGCACCCGCACCATCAGCCGGGTGAGGCCGCGGAGGCGGCCGTACTCGCGCATGAGGTCGCCATAGGAGACCTGGTCCGGCCCGCCGATCTCGTAGATCACGCTCTCGCGAAGCGGGGACTCGCGCGCCGCGACCAGATAGGCGATCAGGTCCTCGACACCGATCGGCTGAGTGAGCGTATCCACCCAGGTCGGCGTCACCATCGCCGGCAGCTTCTCCACCAGCGCGCGTACCAGCTCGAAGGACAGACTGCCCGAGCCGATGACGATGGAAGCGCGGAACTCGATCGTCGGGATACCTGAGTCGCGAAGCACCCGCCCTACATCCTGGCGGCTGGCCAGGTGGCGCGAAAGCCGCCCGCCCGCGCCGAGTCCGCCGAGATAGATGATGCGGCGCACTCCCGCATCCCTGGCTGCCTGCACGAAATGAACGGCGCCCAGGTGATCCTGCTCCGCGTAGTCGCGAGCCGCGGCCATCGAGTGGATCAGATAGTACGCGGTGTGCACCCCACGGAGGGCGCCGGCGAGAGAGCTGGGGTCCAGCACGTCACCGGCCACCACCTCGGTGCTGGATGCCACCCTGCCACGGAGATACTCCGGCCGCCGGGCCATACACCGGAGCCGCAGGTCCGCGGCTTCGAGAGCACGGCAGAGACGGCCGCCCACGTATCCGCTGGCGCCGGTGAGCAGCACCAGCTCCCCGGCGCCGGTCATGTCTGCTCCTCTGCCGCAAGCCGCTGGAGCGCCGGTCGCAGGTCGGCGAGCGAATCGATCGGGTACACGCCGGCGGATTCGATCCCGGCCTTGATTCTCTGAGCGCCCGCGCCACCCAGGAGCAGGGCGACTCGCGGGGGTAGTCCGGCGCGGATTTCCCGCAGCACGCTCAGCACCGCGCGCTCGTCGCCGAGCTGGACGACGCTGAGCGCGACCGCCTCGGCGCGTGCCTGCGCGATCGCACCCAGGAGCTCCTCCACCGGCATGTCCGGTCCCAGAAACGTCACGTTCCATCCCTCGGCCGCTGCGCTGATCGCGGCCATGAGCGCACCCAGCTCGTGTCTTTCCCCCGGCGGGGTCGCGACGACCAGCCGGTGAGCGGCGCTCGTGGTCTGATACAGTCCGAAGAGCCAGCCGAGCACCCGGCGGAACACGGCGGTCGCCATGTGCTCCTGCGCCACCGAGACCGACCGTTCTGACCAGCCCTGCCCGACGTCTTCCAGCGTCGTAGCCGCCACCCTTTCCAGAAAATCCGGGATGCCCAGCGTCATCGCTGCGCGCTCCAGCACCTTTTCGAGCCCCGCAGCATCGAGCGCTCGGATCGCCCGCATCGCCCGATCGTTGAATTCCTGGATGCTCCTGGCCCGGGCGCCCTCCTCAGGATGGCCGATGGTGCCCATGTCCTGAGCCGGCGCTGAGCCCGTCTCTTCCTCCAGTCGAACCAGCGCCTCGAGTGGGAGCGAGGCGATGCGGCTGATCGCATGGCCGGCTTCGACCAGCAGCCTCAGCCGGGCCAGACGCTCGATGTCGAGGTCGGAGTAGAGCCGCTGGCCCCCTTCACTCCGGCTCGGCGTCACGACCCCGTATCTCCGTTCCCAGGCTCTCAGGAGGTGAGGGGAGAGCCCGGTGCGAAGCGCAACCAGGCGAACGGGGTAGCGGGCGACTGCGGCGTCGGCAGTTGAACTCATGACCAACCGTATCTCATTGTACAGCTATTGTCAATGAATATCTCGTACAAGAGCTTGACATCGAGCTACGTAGGCTTTATAATGTGTGACAGTTGTTAGACAATACTCCATTTCAAGCTGAGGGATATATGAAGAAGCTGGACGTTGCCGCCGCGGTGCTCCTGGTCATCGGCGGGATCAACTGGGGCGTCGTGGGTCTCACTGGTGGTGATCTGGTAGGCGCTCTGTTCGGGGAACTGAGTCCGCTGAGCCGGGCGGTCTATCTGGTCGTGGGACTCGCCGGGGTCTATCAGGCGGTGCAGTGGAAGGCGATTCAGCGGCGTTGGCAGCCCGCGTTCGCCGGCCGGTAAGACGACACGAGTCCACCAGCGGGTCGCCTTCGTTCTCGCGGCCGACCCGCTGTTCCACCTTCTGATCGAGGATCGTTCCGGTGAGAGTACTGCCATCCATCACTCTTGTCGCGGCGAGTGCCGCGCTGCTGACCATTCCGTCCGCCGCCCGGGCCCAGGCCGAGCCGGGGAGGGTGACGCTCGAGGCCCGCGGCGGCCTCAACGTGCCCACGTTCGACATCTCCGATGCCGTGGACGCGGGGCCCAGTGTCGGCATTGGCGCCGCGGTGCAGATACGCCCGCGGGTCTACCTGCTGGGCGATGTCGACCTGGGCTTTCATTCGGGCGCCGATCTGCCCGGAGGGGCGAGTGCGCCCGACGTCAAGGTCTATCACTACATGGCCAAGGTAGGCTATGCGCTCCTGGCGGAGGGCAGCTCGCCCTGGTCGCTGATCGTGAACGCCGGCGCCGGCGCGATGACCTTCGACGTGGACGGAGCCGGCTCCAATACCTATCCCGCGATCAACGTGGGCGCCAAGATCGGCTACCGGGTGAGTCCGCGGGTGTCGCTGCTGCTGAGCCCGCAGGGCGACATCGCCTTTACCAAGGATGCCGAGCTGGGCACCAGCAATGCCTGGGTGTGGCCGTTCACGGCCGGGATTCGCCTGGCTCTCTAGGCGGAGACTCGCGGGGCAGCGGGCGCCCGGCCCAGTCGGCTCAGCGTCAGAGCCCTATCTGCGCGCTCAACGCCAGCACCAGCGTGTGTGCCCGCCGCCCCTCGACTCCCAGCGACTCCAGATCGTGCACGCTCCGGAATGACACGATGTAGTCCTTCGCCATCACCTCGAGCCCGAGCCGCGGGGTGAGCGGTACCTCGAGCCCGGCGCCGAGGTCGAGAGCGAGGTTGGTGGCATTCCCGCGCACCGGCCGGCCCAGCAGGGCGGTCGAGACCGAGTAGTGCGCGAGCCCCACGCCCAATTGTGCGAAGGCGATCGTCCCCCGGCCCCCCTCGCGGCCGAGCGGCACGTGCCCGCGCACGCCGGCATCGGCGAACCACAGGCTCGCGCCGTCCACGCCGATCGAGCCCAGCAGTGGCACGCCACTCAGCCGCCACGTGGGCTGCGCGTAGGCGCCTCCGGCCACCAGGCTCACGGAGCGATGCACCGGCACGATCACCTGTAGCACGCCGGCGAACGCGTCGTTGTTGTCGAGCGCGAGATCGGCGGGGCCGGTGAAGTAGGCACCTGAGGTCAGGAGGCCGCCGCCCGCCGAGAGCTGCACGCGCGGGCGGAGCGCGGCGTTCTGAGCGCCTGCCAGGGCAGGGGTCAGACAGAGCGCCGCCAACAGGCGGGCGAACGAGGTTGCGGCACGACCGGGCATGGTGAGGAGCGTACGACCGCAGGCGAAGATCCCGAGGTGACCGCGGTCACCACGTCTGCCTCCCGCCGGCGCACGTGGCGTTACCGGCAGTAGCCAGGCATGCGGATCTCGCGATTACTTGAGCGCGTGCGCTTGCGGGGCAATGATGCGGGGGTGTCACGAGTGCCCGACGCCGAGGTCCGGCATCTCCACGTCGGCCTCCCCCAAAACCCGCCGGATCGCGATGGTCAGCGGAATCGCCAGCAGGGCGCCGACCGGCCCCAGCAGATAGGCCCACACCAGCAGCGAGAGCAGGCCGACGATGGGAGGCAGGTCGAGGCCGCTCAGCATGAAGCGCGGCTTTACCAGGTTGTCCACCACGAAGTTGAGCACGAGGAACGTCGCGAGCACGAGCAGGGCCCGCTGCCAGCCATGCTCGAGCAGCGTCAGGAGGACCGGCGGGACGACCGACAGGATGATGCCGACATTGGGCACGAAGTTCATGATGAAGGCGAGCACCGCCCAGACCAGCGCGAGATCGGTCCCGATGATCAGCATCAGGACGTAGACCAGGACCGAGAAGGCGAGTCCGGTGAGCGCGGTGATGCCGAGGTATTGCCGGATGTCCCGTGCGACCCGCTCGGCCGTCCCCCTCGGCTGGACCATGCGGTCCCGGACGCTCCGTTCGGCGAGAAAGAACGCCACGATCAGGATCAGCAGCAGCGCCTGGCTCAGGACCGCGCCCAGACCCGACAGGATCCCGGCCGCGAGGCCCAGCAGGCGGTTCGGGTCCACCAGATCGAGCGAGAGCACCCGCCCGGGCTCGATGCCCCGGGCCGCCAGCAGGGTCTCGAGCTGCTGGCGCAGGGACTGGGCGCGGTCCTGGTAGTGGGGCAGCACCTGGAGCAGCCGGGTGCCGGAGAAACCCAGCATCCCGAGCAGCAGCAGCAGCCCGCCCACGAGGAGCAGGGTGGTGAGGACGACCGCCACCCCCGGCGGCACTCCCCGGCGGCGCAGCGCCTCGAAGGCCGGGACCACCGTGAGGGTGAGCAGCATCGCGAGGAGGATGCTGTTGAGGACCTGGGCCGCTTCGTGGATGCCGGCCGCGATGATGACGAGGGCGGCGGTGCCGATGAGGATCCGGTACCGGGCGTCGGCACGGGGCGGTGGAGTGACGGGCAGGCTCATGGGACCAAGCTTGCGGGGCAATTCGGGACTGTCAAACTGCTGCCGGCCTCTTGCCTCGCGGAGTCGATCGCCTGGCGAGGGCGCCACCCCTAGCCCGCCCCCGCCCGGCCTGCCATCTTGATGCACTCCCCAACCAAGCCGCCCCATGCCCGAACTGCTCGGCCGGCTCCAATCCGCCCTCGCGGACCGCTACCGTCTCGACCGCGAAGTCGGCGCCGGCGGCATGGCCACCGTCTACCTGGCCGACGATATCCGCCACGACCGCCGCGTGGCGCTCAAGGTCCTCCGCCCCGAGCTCGCCGCCGTAATCGGGGCCGAGCGCTTCCTGGCCGAGATCAAGCTCACCGCCAACCTGCAGCACCCGCACATCCTGCCGCTGTTCGACTCCGGCGAAGCCGTCGCGGGTCTCGAGTCGCGAGGGGAGGATCTCGCGACCCGCGACTCGCGACCCGCGACCTATCTGTTCTACGTCATGCCCTTCATCGAGGGCGAGACGCTGCGCGACCGGCTCACCCGCGAGAAGCAGCTCCCGGTGGCCGACGCGGTCCGGATCACGACCGAAGTGGCCAGCGCGCTCGACTACGCGCACCGGCACGGCGTGGTGCATCGCGACATCAAGCCGGAGAACATCCTGCTGCACGACGGCCAGGCGCTGGTGGCCGACTTCGGGATCGCGCTGGCCGCGAGCAAGGCGGGCGGCTCGCGCATGACCGAGACCGGCATGTCGCTCGGCACGCCGCACTACATG
>JAICLE010000054.1 GCA_025927545.1 Gemmatimonadales bacterium | reverse complement strand
GGGTCGAGGAGCTGCTCCGCGCCGGGAACGCGCAGGACGCATCCGCGGTCGCCCGGCGTGCGCGGGCGCGCGAGCCGCGCTCCGAGCGCGCGCTGCGCGTCGCGATCCGCGGCCTCGCGCGCGCCGGCGACCGCGGGGCCGCGCTCGAGCGGTACGAGCGATTCGCCGCGCGGCTCGCCGAGGAGATCGGCGCGGTGCCGGAGGCCGAGACGGACGCGCTGGTGGAGCGGGTCCGGCGCCAGCGGCTGGCGCGGCCGGCGGCCGCGGCCGGCGGCGCCGACGGAGCCCTGGCCCCGCGGCTGCCGCTCGCCGGCCGCGAGGACGAGCTGCATCGGCTGCTGGATGCCGCGGCGGCGGCGTTCGCGGCCCGCCGGTCGGCGCTGCTGATCGTGGAGGGCGAGAGCGGCACCGGCAAGACGCGGCTGGCGGAGGAGGTGCTCGCACGGCTCCGGCTGGACGGCGCCACCGTGGCGGAGGCGCGCGCGGTGGAGGGCGACCGGACCGAGCCCTGGAGCGGCGCGCTGGTGCTCGCGCGAGGCGGCCTGGTGGAGGCGCCGGGGATCGGCGGCGCGCCGGCGGGGGCGCTCGCCGCCTTCGCGGGGTCGGCGCCCGAGTGGGCGGAGCGGTTTCCGGGGGCGGTCGGCGGCGCGACCCCGCTCCCGCCGGGGCGCGCGCTCAGCGAGCTCGTGCATGCCGCGGCCGAGGAGCAGCCGGTGGTGCTCGCGATCGACGACGCGCAATGGCTCGACCAGGAATCCACCGCCGCGCTCATCGCACTGCTGCGCGACCTCGCCGAGGCACCTGTCGCTCTCGTCCTCGCCCTCGCTCCCTATCCGCCTCGCCCCGATCTCGACGATCTGAGAAGCCGCATCGGCCGGGATCTCGCGGGCGCCGTCGTCCGGGTCGGCACACTCTCCGCCGCCGCCCTGCGCACGCTCGCCGAGCGCCTGCTGCCGGGCTACGACGAGGTCGAGCTCGACCGCGTGGTGCGGCGGGTGGGCACCGATTCCGCCGGACTCCCGCTCATCGCCGTCGAGCTGCTGCGCGCGGTGGCGACGGGCCTCGACCTCCGCGCCACACCGGTCGCGTGGCCCGAGCCGCTCAAGACCCTGGACCAGACGCTGCCGGGCGATCTCCCCGACGCCCTCGTGGCGGCGATCCGGATCGGCTTCCGGCGTCTGTCGCCCGACGCGCAGCGCGTGCTCGCCGGCGCCTCCGTCCTCGGCGACCGGGTGGCCGCCGAGCGCGTGGCCGCCGCGCTCGGCCTCCCGCTCGACCGGGTGCTCCCCGCCCTCGACGAGCTGGAGTGGCAGCACTGGCTGGAGTCGGAGCCGCGAGGGTACGGCTTCGTCGCCCGCATCGTGCGCCAGGTCGTCGAGCGCGACATGCTCACCGCCGGGCAGCGGCGGCGCATTCTCGAGGCCGACCCCGGGGCTTGACTCTCCCTTGAGCCGCTCGGGCCACCGTGCGCTCCGGATTCTCACCGGAGGCACGTATGTGGTGGCTGGCGGCATTCGTCTTCCTCTCCGACAGCGTTCAGGCCCGAACGGTGTCCGTCGCCCCCGGCGAGGACATCCAGGTCACGGCCGCCGGCGCGGGCACGCCGGTGGTGCTCGTCCCCGGGCTCTTCGGCGGCGCGTTCGGCTTCCGCAAGCTGGTTCCTCTTCTGGTTGCCCAGGGCCATCGCGTCATCGTGGTCGAGCCGCTCGGCGTGGGCACCTCGGGCCGCCCCGAGCGGGCGGACTACTCGCTCGATGCGCAGGCGCTCCGCGTCGCCACCGTGCTCGACAGCCTCGGGATCCGGCAATCGCTCATCGTCGCGCATTCGGTCGGCGCCGCGATCGCCTTTCGAATCGCGTACCGGCGTCCCGACCTGGTCCGCGGGCTCGTGTCGCTCGACGGCGGCCCTGCCGAGTCCGCGGCCACGCCGGGACTCCGCCGCGCGGCGCAGTGGGCGCCGTGGGTCAAGCTCTTGGGCGGCGTCAAGCTGGTGCGCGGGAAAATCCGCGGCGCGCTCATCAAGGCCTCGGGCGACACCACCTGGGTAACCGACGAGGTGGTCGCGGGCTACACCGAAGGTGCCGCGCGCGACCTCGACGGCACGCTCAAGGCATACCTGCGCATGGGCGAGTCGCGCGAGCGGGAGAAGCTCGCGCCCCACCTGCAGGAGATCCGCTGCCCCGTGCGCCTCGTGCTCGGCGGTGCCCCCCATCCCGAGGCGATGCCGGCGCGCGACCTGGCGCTTCTCCGGAGTCGGCTGCCGCGGCTCGCGGTGGATACGCTCGCTGGCGCGGGCCATCACCTGCACGAGGAGCAGCCGGCGGCGGTAGCCGCCATCGTCGAGCAGCTCTCGTCCGCGGCGGCCGTGGTGGGAGCCGTGCCGTGAGCGGCTCGCGCGCGTACCCGTCCGGGATCTACGGCTGCCCCGGCCCCGCCGCCACGCCTGCGCTCACCCGGAACGATCTGTCTGCCGAGGTCCGGGCGGAGATCCGCGCGCTCCAGCGGCTCGAGCCCCGGCGCAACCTGCGGCTCCTCCTGCTCATCCCCATTGCCGCGCTGGCGGGCGCCGCGGCGCTGCATGGACCCGGCCTCCTGCTCCAAGCCGCCGGTACGCTGGGGATCGGGGCCGTCCTGGTGTCGCTGAGCGTCGTCATGCACGAGGGCGGCCACCACCTGCTGTTCCGCTCGCGGCGGCTCGATCGCGCCGTCGCCTTCTGCTGTGGCGTTCCGGTGCTCATCTCGGCGACTGCGTACCGCACCCTTCACCTCCGCCACCACGCGTTCGAGCACAGCGAGCGGGATCCGGACGACATCGAGACGCTCGCGCGGAAGGGCATTCCGCTGGTGCTGGTGTACTACGTCCTGCTCATCGCGGGCACCTACCTCTACTTCCCGCATGTCGCGCTGGGCGGACTGCGCGCGGCCCGGTCGGCCGGGGAGCGCCGCGCGATCGCGCTCGAATATGCCGCCATCGGTGCCGCGCTCGCCGCGGCCTGGTGGCTCGCGCCCGCCGCGATGGTGCGGCTCTGGCTGCTGCCGATGCTGGTGGCGGGGCAGCTCACCAACCTGCGCAGCCTGGCCGAGCACGGCCTCACCACCGGCGGGAACGCGTTCACCGCCACGCGCTCGGTCCGCACCACGCGGGTGGTCGCGTTCTTCCTGTGCAATCTGAACCTCCACCTCGAGCACCACCTCTTCCCGGCGGTGCCGTGGTACAATCTGCCGCGCGTGCACCAGCTCCTGGAGCCGGCCTGCCGCGCCGCCGGATCGTCGGTCTACGATGGATACGGATCGTTTCTGTGGGACTTCCTGCGGACCACCTGGTCCGGGGTCGTGCCCGACGTCCGGCTGCTGCCGGCGCACCTGCGCGAGGAGCACTGCGCCTGACCGGCGCGGCGGCTTGACCGCGGCTTGAGGCGGATACGCCAGGTTGCCTTCCGGAAGCGTGGATTCACCACGGAAGCACGGAAAACCACGGAATGGGAATCGGTTGGTGCGAATCGGTCGAGGGTGTTCACCGAGTCACCTGAATCTCATCGGGAGGCCGTATGCGGGCAGTGGTCACGGGCGGCGCGGGGTTCATCGGCAGCCATCTCATCGAAGCACTCGTGGTGCGGGGCGATGACGTCCTCTGCATCGAGCGGCCGGGCGCCACCCAGGGCTGGCTCGGGGAGCAGCCCATCGAGTTCGCGCCCATCGGCATCGAGAGCGTGGACGCGCTCCAGCGCGCGCTCGACGGTGCGCAGGTGGTGTTCCACCTCGCGGCGCTCACCGAGGCGCGGACGCCGGAGGCGTTCTACGCCGTCAACACCGAGGGGACCTACCGGGTGCTCCAGGCGGCCGCGCGCCTCGGGGAGCACGCGCCCCGGGTGATCCTGCTGTCCTCGCTGGCCGCGCTCGGGCCGTGCCGCAACGGCGAGCCCCTCTCGCCGGACAGCGTGCCGTGTCCGCTGTCCCACTACGGCCAGTCGAAGCTGCTGGCCGAGACGATGGTCCACGCGTTCGGCGACCGGGTGCCGGCCACGGTCCTGCGCTTCCCGTCGGTCTACGGCCCGCGGGAGCGCGGCGTGCTCAAGTTCTTCCAGATGGTGCACCGCGGGTTCGCCGTGTCCATCGGCCGGTGGGACCGCGAGGTCAGCATGCTCTATGTGCAGGACGCCGTGCAGGCGCTGCTCGGCGCGGCGAGCTCCCCCCGTGCCGCGGGCCGGACCTATTGCGTTGCGCATCCCGATCCGGTCACCTGGGCGCGCTTCGCCGACGCGGCAGGCCAGGCGATGGGCCGGATGCCGCTGCGGCTCTCGGTGCCCGTGCCGGTGGCCCGCGCGGTGGCCGTCGCGGCGGAGGGCGTAAGCCGCCTCCGGCACCAGGCAGCGATCCTCAACCGCGAGCGGGTGCGCGAGCTGATCCAGGCCCGCTGGGTGTGCGACCCGTCGCGTGCGGTCGCCGAGCTCGACTTCCGCCCCCGGTTCGCCGTCGAGCGCGGCGCCGCGGAGGCGGTGGCGTGGTACCGGAAGGAGGGCTGGCTGTGAGCCACCGCATCCGGCCGGCCGACCTCCTCGTCGCCGGGTACAACGTGGTGCTCCTGGCCGTGTGGTTGCGCCTCGCGGACGCCGCGTGGTTCGCGCCCTCGATCGCGGCTGCGCACGCAGCGGGCGCCGCGCTTCCGCTGGCCCTCGGCCGTGTGAGCGAGCACCGGTGGACCGGGCTCGCGGGTGTTCTGCGCGAGCTCTACCCGCTGCTCTGCCTCGCCGCCTTCTGGAGCGAGCTCGGCCTGCTGCAGGCGCTCGCGCCGGGGGCCACCTACGACGCGGCCATCACCAGCCTGGACCTCGCGCTGTTCGGCCGGCATCTCAACCTGGTGTGGATGCCCGCGATGCCGTACCCGACGCTGAGCGAGCTGATGCACTTCTTCTACTTCTTCTACTACCCGCTGATCTTCCTCCCGCCGCTGGCCATGTGCCTGGCGGGCCGGGCCGACGCGCTGCGCGACATGACGCTGCGGTTGATGGTGACCTACCTCGGCTGCTACCTGCTGTATCTGGCGTTCCCGGTGGTCGGGCCCGCCGAGCTGTTGCCGCACTACCAGGGCCCGCTCACGGACGGCCTCTTCTACGGGCTCACCCACGCGGCCCGCGCGGCCGGCGACTCCCTGGGTACCGCCTTCCCCAGCTCGCACGTCGCGGGCTCCGCGACCGTGGCCGTGCTCGCCTGGCGGTGGCTGCCCCGGCCGCTCGCCGTGCTGATCACCGTGCAGGCGGCCGGCGTCTTCCTGGCCACCGTGTATACGCAGAACCACTATCCCGTCGATTCCCTCGCCGGGCTCATCTGGGCGCTGGGCCTGCAGCTGGTGATCGTGCCGGCGGTGCGCGCCAACTACGCCGCGCCGCGGGTTCCCGTGCTTCCCGCGCGCGCTCCCTCGCTGCCGGAGCCGGTCACCGGAGGTGGACGGTGAACGCGCCCGTCCTCGTCACCGGCGCGACCGGGCTGATCGGCCGCTATGTGGTCGAGCAGCTCCTCGCCGCGGGCCGCCCCGTGCGGGTTCTGGCGCGCGCGCCCGAGCGGCTCGCGCCCGGCTTGATCGGCCGGATCAGCATCGTCAAGGGCGACCTGACCAACGCCCCGATCCTCGCGCCCGCGCTCGCCGGCGTGGACACCGTGCTCCACCTGGCCGCCTGCGCCCGCGCCTGGAGCCGCGACCCCGACGAGTTCGCCGCCGTCAACATCCGCGCCGTCGAGCGGTTGCTCGATGCCGCCGCGGCGGCCCGCGTCCGCCGGGTAGTCCACGTCTCGACCGTGCTGACGCTGCCGCAGTTCCGGCCCGACGGCGCCGCTCGTGCGGCCACGCCGTACGAAGCGACCAAGCTCCTCGGCGAGCGGCTGGTGGATGCGTACGCCGCCTCGGGTGGAGACGCCGTGGTGGTGCATCCCACCCGCGTCTACGGCCCCGGCCCGCTCAATGACGCGAACGGCGTCACCCGCCTCGTCGCACTGTACCTCGACTCGCCCGTGGTGTTCCGGCTGGAGGACGGCGACGTGCTGGCCAACTACGTTCACGCCGCCGACGTGGCGGCGGGGATCCTGCTCGCCGCCGACCGCGGCCGCCCGGGCGCGCATTACGTGCTCGGCGGCGAGAACCGCTCGCTGCGCGCGCTGCTCGAGCTGGTGGCGCAGCTCAGCGGCGTGCGCCGGCGCGTCGTGGTCGTGTCCCGCCCGGCGGCGCTCGCCGCGGCCCACGCCGCGCTGTTCTGGGGCCGGCTCGGCGGCACGGCGTTCATCACTCCCGACTGGATACGGAGCTATTTCGACGACCAGCGCGTGGACGTGCGTGCGTCCTGCCTGGCGCTGGGCTACCGCTATCGCAATCTGGACGAAGGCCTCGGGGAGACCATCACATGGCTGCGGCACCGGCTCCCCGCGGCGTCCTGATCCCGCAACCCGAGTGGCTGCTCCTCGGCGCGACGGCCGCGCTGGTGGTGTTCCACTACACCGCGCGCGCGGATGCGATCGGCGTGCTCGGCCACGGCGGCCGGTGGTCGATCCTCACCCGGCCGCCGCTCTCGCCGGCTGGGCACTTCGCCGCGTCCGCGCTGCTCCTCGGCGCGCTCCCCGTGCTGCTGGCGCGAGTCGTCTGGCGGCTTCCGCTGCGCTCGCTCGGCCTGGGGCTCGGACGCAGGCGGGCGGGGTTGGCATGGCTCGCCGTCGGCATCCCTCTGGCCGTGCTCGCGGGATGGATCGGCGCCGGCTCGCCGGAGGTGCGAACGGTCTACCCGCTCGACCCCGCCCTCACCGCGGCACCGCAGGCGTTCGTGCCCCACGCGCTCCGGCAGTTTCTCTACTTCGGCGCCTGGGAAGTGCTCTTTCGCGGAGTGCTCCTATTCGGACTCCGGGACCGGCTCGGCGCCGGTCCGGCCAATGTGCTCCAGACCGCGCTGTCGGTGGTCGCCCACTTCGGGCGGGCGTTCGACGAGACGCTGGCGGCACTTCCCGCCGGGCTGCTCTTCGGGTGGGTGGACCTCCGCGTGGGCTCGGTCTGGTACGTGGCCGTGATCCACTGGGTCGTGGGCGTGAGCCTCGACTGGTTCATCCTGGTGCGGTGACTTGATCCGGGCTTGACGCCGCGAGAGCAGGTTGCCGCCCTCACTCTGGCGATCACCTGTTCCGGAGGCATACCCATGCGGCGCTCACCTGCGGCTCTCCTGCTGCTTTCTCTCCTGATGACCGCCTGCAGCGAGGACGGGCCGCTGTCGCCGTCCTGGCCCGGCGGTCCCTCATTGTCCAGCAGTGCCACCCCGCCGGACGGCCTCGTGACCATCGGCGCCGGGGCGGGCTCGCTCGCCCTCTGGCCGTACACCGGCACGGACTTCTCCGGCACGCCGCAAGACCCGATCAACCTGGTCTTCACCGGGCGGGCCGACCCGCGCGCCATCCGGTCCGCGCTCTTCTCCCTGTCGGGCGACCGCACCGCCGTCGGGCTGCCGAACGTGCCGCCGTTCAACTGCACCTGGCGCGACGCCATCGGCGACCTGCAGACCGCGTACACCGGCGCCGGCGGCTGGGCCGGGAGCGCCATCCAGCTCGCCTGCGGCGAGTTCGGCCCCGTGCGGTTCCACCTGCGCCTGTTCGAGGGGGGATCGGCGACGGTCGGCGGCGCGCACTTCGAGCTGCTCATCCCGGGCACGACCGACCATCAGGTGCTGAGCTGGGAGCTGGCCGAGCGGCTGGTGACGGCCGACATGGTCCGGAGCGGGCTCCTCGCCGCGGCACCGGCCTCGACCGGCGCCATCAACGCGGCACCCGGGTTCCGGCAGATCCCCGACGTCATCTACAACCTCCTGCCGGATGAGCTGAAGGCCGCCATCGGCGGGCCGGCCGGCACCGTCGCCGCGCCGGTGGACATCGCCACCGACGGCATGGCGACCCGGTTCGACCTCGGCGGTACGGCGCCGGCGGCGGGCGGGACCGACCAGCACTTCGTGATCGACTTCGATCAGGTCATCCCGCGACCGTTCTGCTCGAGCGGACCGGCGGACTACCTGCTCGTGCGCGGCCCGGTGGAGCTGAGCAAGCAGGTGCGGGTCAATCCTGCCGGCGGCCTGACGAGCGAGTTCAACGCTTCCGGCCGGCTGCAGCTCACGCCCGTGAACCCGGCCACCGGTGCACCCGTCGGCGAGCCGTACGAGGCCGAGGTGAAGGATCATCAGATCACCCGCTTCGACGACGACGGCGGGCAGGTGGACGGCCAGGCGATGCAGATGGAGCTGCCGCAGGACGTGGCTGGCCGCGGGAAGAAGGTCGTGCGGCTCAAGGTGGGGCCGGGCGGCGTGACGTTGTTCGACCAGGACGTCACCTGCAAGTGAGCGGTGAGCGGGGACCTCGGGGAGCGGGACTGTTATCCCGAGCACAGCAAGGGATGACAGTCCCGCTCCCCGCTTACCGCTTTACCGCTGCACTGCCTCCAGCACCCGCCGCCGCTGTCCCGGCGTGAGCATGTCGCGCTCCACCACCTGACGTACGATCCGCGCGGCGAAGGAATAGCCGCGCGGCTCCGCCACCAGCCACCGGTGCCACTCCAGCTCGTCCAGCGCGCGGCTCATCTCGCCCGGGTCCATGCCCAGCGCGCGCTCGAGCACCGGCGGAGCGGCCAGATCGCCCAGCACCGCGGCCGCCACCAGCACCCGCTGTGCGGCCGCGCTCAACCGCCGGTAGGCGATCCGGATCGCCGCCACCACCGCGTCGGGAAGGTCGCCGGGCAGGCTCTGGTCCAGCGTGTGCAGCGGCTCCGGCCAGGTCCCGGAGATCGTGCCCAGGTCGAGCCCGAGCACCACGGCCCGCAGCAGCTCGGCCGCAAGGAGCGGCAGCCCGGCCGAGTCGGTCGCGACCCGTCGCACCACCCTGTCGATGGCGATCGCGTCATACCCCGGCAGCATCCGCTCGGCCAGACTGCGGATGGCGCCCCGGTCGAGCCGGCGGAGCCGCACCGCGCCGCCCTCGACGTCGCGTCCGATCCGGCTGCGGAGCTCGTCCAGCTCCGGCCGGGGTGGAAACGGCACCATCGCCAGCACCAGCGTGAGCGGCACCGTGGCCAGGTCGCGGAGCGCCACACCGAGCGTCAGGGCCGAATCCGGGTCGAGCCACTGGGCATCATCCACCGCCAGCACCACCGGCTGCTCCGCCGCCGCCGTGCGCACCGCCTCGACCAGCGCCCGCCCGAGCGGGACCGCCTCGGCGGAGATCACCCCGGGGAACCGCTCAGCCCACTCCGGGAGCGCCGCGGCGAACGCGGCCAGCACCGGTGGCGGCGCCGCGCCGATGCCGGGCATGTCGATGAGGCCGCCTCGCGCGAGCGCGAGCACGCCGCTCCAGGCATCGGCGCGATCACCCTCGACCGCCCGCGCCGTCGCCACCGACGTGCCGTCGAGCCGCTGCACCGCGAGCATCTCGTCCAGCAGCCGGCTCTTCCCGATTCCCGGCTCGCCCTCGAGCATGAGCAGCACCGCGCGGTGCGACCGAGCCGAGCGCGCGGCGCCGTCGAGCAGCCGTCCCAGCTCTTCCTCGCGCCCGCCGAGCGGCGGCCGGGTCGCCACGGGTTCGTCCGCCATTTCCGGCTGGACGCCGCGGGACACGCCGCGCTCGCGGCGGACCCGCTCGACCAGCGCGCGAGTCTCCGCGCCTGGCTCCAGGCCGTCTTCCGCCAGCCGCCCGCGGAACCGATCGAACAGCTCCAGCGCGCCGGCGCGGTCGCCCGCCAGCACCAGGCAGCGGAGCGCGGCGCGGACGGCCGCCTCGGAGCCCGGCTCGATGGCGAGCGCGCGCGTTGCCAGCGCGCACGCCTCCTGCGCCTTCCCCGCCCGCGCCAGCCGGTCGGCGTAGCGCACCAGCACCTCGACGCCCTGCCGCCGCCAGCGTTCCCGTTCACCGCCGAGCCAGTCCTCGAACTCCGACGCGTCCGGCACGGCGAACCCCTCGAGGAATTCGCCCGCGACCAGGGCGGAGGCGGCTTCCCAGTCGCCCGCGGCAGCGAGCTCCTCCAGCCGGTCCACGTCCAGCTCCACGGCGTCCCCCGTAAGACCGACCTGCCCGACCGTCACCTCCACCGCGGCCTGGCCCGCGTACCGGCGGATGACCCGGAGCGCCTCGCTCAGCGAGTGCCGTGCGGCGGCTTCGGTCCGGTCGGCCCAGAGCAGCCCGATGAGATGCTCGCGGCTGCGCGTCCGCCGGGGCGAACGCGCCAGGTAGATGAGGAGGGCGAGGTGCTTCCGCCACAGCAGCTCCGGCGGCGCGGGCGCGCCGTCCACGATGACTTCGACCGGCCCCAGTGTGCGGCAGACGATCACTGCCGTCTCCTCGCGTGCGACGGATCTGCTTGACAGCCGGTCCGCCGGGGAATACTACTCAGCGTCATCCAGCCTCCGCGTGTCCCGCGCCCATCGGAGCCCTCATGCGCGTCGTTCGCCCACTGCTGGTCGTGGCGCTCGCGGGAATGCTCGCCCGGGACGCGGACGCGCAGTCGGCGCAGCCGGTCTCGCTCCAGGCGTCCGCGCTGTTCAATGGAGTCTTCGGGAACCTGTTCGAGCACCTTCAGAACGGGTTCGGCGGGGAGGCGCAGATCCGCTACACGCCGGGGGCGCTCTCGTTCGGCGCGGGCTTCCAGTACACCAGCCACGCATTCGAAGGCCGGACCGAGCGGGCCAACCTGTATGGCGTGTTCGTCGAGCCCCGCTACAGGATTCACGCCGGCAGCAACGTGGCGGCCCCGTATGTGTCGGTCCGTCTTTCCCTGCTCAAGGTCGGGATTACCGGCGGTGACCTCTCGCTCACCTCCAGCTTCATCCAGCTCAACGGCGGAGGCGGGCTGCTCGTCCGCTTGAGTCCGCGAATCAATCTGGACCTGGGAGCGACCTTCGGCTACGACCGGCTGAGCGCCGGCGAGTTCCGCAGCGCGTCGAGCGGCGCCTCGCTGCCGGTCGGATCGAGCTCCGGCGCGAACGCGATGGCGCGGCTGGGGCTGGCCGTCGGCATCGGCGGCTGACGAGCGACCGGGCGGCTCAGAGCGTCGGCGAGCCCACGATCCGGCAGCTCGACATCGCCCACCCACCCGGCCCGCGCACGAACTCGGCCCGGAACACCGGCTCGCTCGTGAGCCGCCCGCCGAACGAATCCTTCCAGGTGAGCGGAACGCTGAACTCCATCATCGCCGCGTCCAGGCCGATCCGGCGGACGCCGTCCACCCGCTCGCCCACCGCGACCTCCCACTCCCGCGTGCGGAGAATGCGGCTCAGGCGCTTGAGCTTCTCCTCATCCGAGCGCGTGGCCGGACGGTAGATCGCCGTCAGCCGCGCGACGTCCCGGGCCTGCAGCGCGCCGTAGCACTCATCCACTCCCGTCCGCACCCGATCCTCGGCCCGCCCGCGTTCCGCGGCCCAGCTCCCCCGCTGTGCGATCGGCTCGGGCCGCGGAACGACAGTGAGCCGCACGAACGCGGATTTGCCCTCGGAGGTGGCCGTGATCTCGGCCGTCCCCGGCGAGCGGGCGGCAACCAGTCCCGTCGCCGGGTCGATGGCAGCCACACCGGAGTCGCTGCTCGTCCACCCGACCGGGCGGCCGCTCAGCACCGCCCCCTTCGCGCCGATGACCTCCGCGCTCAGCGCGACCGTCTCTCCGACGCCCACCGGCCGTCCGCCCAGGATGCGGATACCGGCCGCCGCCGCCGGTACCACGGTCACGTCCGCCATCGCGCTCTCGCCGCCGCTCCGCGCCACGATCAGTGCCGTGCCCGGGGACACGGCCCGCATCAGTCCCGTCCCCGGCTCGATCGCGGCAACGCCGCTGTCACTCGAGCTCCAGGCGATCTCCGCGCCGGCAAGCGTGTCGCCCTTCGGGCCGGTGATGACCGCGTCGAGCAGGGTGGAGTCGCCCACCTGCAGCGGCGGACGCGGAGCGATGCCGATCGATGCGGCCGAGGGCACCGCCTCGCCCGGCGGTCGCACCGCGATGGTGGCGCTGTCCCGCCGCTCGCCGCTCGCCGCCGTGACCCTGGCCAGGCCGGGCCGGAGCCCCCGCGCCTTTCCGGTGACCCGATTCACCCACACGACCGTCGAATCGCTGGAGGACCAGACCACGTCCGCGCCCGCGACCGCACGGCCCGCGAGGTCCCGCACCTCCGCCGCGAGCCTGGTCGTGGCGTTCGGGCGGAGCGCGCGGGTGGGCCGCCGGGTGATCGCGACGGCGGCGGGTGCCGTGCTGTCGGACACCGGGAAATCGGCCGGCGCGGCGGGCGCTTCCGTGGCGGCCGGCACGCTCGCCAGCTCGTCGGCGGCCGGGGCGGGTCGGAGCCGGGGCCAGAGCGCGCCACCCGCCAGCACCGCAGCCGCCAGCACCGCGGCCGCGCTCAGCGCCCGCGTCCGGCGCGCCCGCCGCGAGCGGTGGGGCGGAGGCGCGGGCAGCGGCACGCGCCTGGCCAGCACCGACACCTTCACCGACGCGCTCACGCCTTCGCAGGTGGCCGTGAGCACCACCGAGCCCGGGCGGAGGGCCGCCACCCACCCCTCGCCCGTCACCACCGCCACGCCCACGTCGCTGGTGCTCCAGATCGTCGTCCGGCCAGTGAGCGGCGCGTTCATCCGGTCGAGCGGCGTCGCGGCCAGAACGAAGCTCTCCCCTACCGACACGGCGCTGGGCCCGGCGGCGATGTCCACCACCGCCACGCGGGGGGGGAGCACCGGGATCACGATGCTCGCGTGGGCATCGTCCAGCGTGGCGGCGATCCGGACCGTGCCCGTCGCGAGGCCGACGATGGCGCCATGAGGCGTGACCGCCGCCACCACGGGCTCGGCCGATTCCCAGGTGACCGGCCGCGAGATCGGCCACCCGCGCTTGTCGCGGGGCGTGGCCTCGAGCCGGATCTCGTCCCCCACGTGGAGCGGCTCGCCCATCGGCCCGATCACGATCTCGTCCGCCCTGGGCTCGGCGACCTCGACGCGGAGCAGCGCCTTGATCCCCTTGCAGCTCGCCGTGAGCAGCGCCGAGCCCGGGGCAAGCCCGGTGGCCATGCCGCCGGCGCCATCCACCCGCAGCACCGTCGGGGTGTCCGTCCCCCAGGTGACCGACTGCGGCGGCAGCCGGGTGCCGTGCGGCCCGCGGATGACGGCCGCGAGCAGGAAGCTGTCGCCCACCTCGAATCCGGCCGGCGCCGGCACGATCGAGATGCCGCCCACCGGCCGGCCGGCCTGATCACCCGGCGATGATGCCCGTGTCCGGGGCGCGGGGCTGGTCGGCGTCGGCGCATCGGTGAGGGAGGGGCCGCCGCTCCACGCCGCCAGCCGGCTCAGCTCCGCCCGGTGCGGATCGTCCTCCGAGAGCGGCGCCGCGCCGAGCGCCGCCGTCGCATCCACCAGGCGGGGCCAGCGCGCGGCGGGATCCTTGGCCAGCATCCGGAGGATCGCGGCCTCGACTTCGGCCGGGCAGCCCTCGCACCGTCCCGCGATGGGCGCCGGCGACTCCTCGACGTGCGCCTGCATGATGGTGAGCGTGGATCCGCCGAACGGCGGGCGGCCCGTCAGCATCTCGTAGGCCACGACTCCAAGCGCGTACTGATCTGACGCGCCCGAGATCTCCACGCCGCGGCACTGCTCCGGACTCATGTAGGCCGGCGTGCCTACCAGCGTCCCCGAGAGCGTGCGGGTCGGCCGCTCAGCCGCCTTGGCGATGCCGAAGTCCGTGACGATCGCGGTCCCGTCGGCGTCGATGAGGATGTTGGCTGGCTTGATGTCCCGGTGGATGACCTGCGAGCGATGCGCGTGGGTGAGCGCCGCGCCCACCTGATACAGGATGGAGCGCACGATCGGGAGCGGCAGCCGGCCGGCCCGCTGGATGACCTCTTCCAGCGAGGGACCCTCCACATACCGCATCACGAAGAAGTGCAGCCCCTCCGCCTGCCGCACCGAGTAGACCGGCACGATGTTCGGATGGTGGAGGCTCGCCACCGTGACCGCCTCGTGCCGGAAGCGATCGATCATCCCGTCGCCCAGCATGAGCGCGGGCGACATGACCTTGATGGCGACTTTCCGGTCGAGCGCGATGTCGTGCGCCAGGAACACGGCCGCCATCCCGCCGCGACCGAGCTCGCGCCCGATCTCGAACTCCCCCAGCGTCGCGCGCCGGAGCCGTTCGACCATCTCGGCCCAGGGTGAGGGCGAATCGGTTTGGGTGGCGGGAGGATCCGGAGGGACGACGCGCTCGGCCGGCGTGCCGCAATGCGGGCAGGAGTGGTCGGTGGCGAGGAGCAACTGCCCGCACGAGGCACACGCGAGCGACTCGGCCCCGCACAGGGCGCAGAAGCGATCGTCGGACCCGAGATCGCCACCACAGTGCAGACAGGTGAGAGTCGAATTCATGGCCCCGCCCAGGATTTTCACGCTCGATACCCGCCCAATATTGGAGCCCGGAAGGCGGTCGCGCAACGTGATGGCGGTCACACTCGCGGGCCGCTTGAGATCGGCTTGACGCCGCCTGCGCAGGATGGTCGCGTGGACGGACCAATCGAACGTGGAGGCAGCATGTCACCAGCCCACCAGCCGAGACTCTTCGACCTCACCTGCTCGGCTTTGACCCTGGCCGGTCACCGAGATGATAAGGTAAGTCATGATACAGACTTACGTCACACCTGAGAGCGACATGGATACCCTCATGGAAGCCCCGACCACCTGGCGGCCGCCCAGGTACGACCCCGCCGAGGAAGCCCCGGCCCCGAGTTTCTTCTCGCTGCGCCGGCTCCGGGCCGAGCGCCTCGGCGAAATGCACCTCCCGGTGCTCCGCACCATGCACCACAACGAGCAGCTCATGGCGTCGCTCGGCGGCGTGCGCTCGGACGCGGAAACCGACGAGTACCTCGCCCGCAACCTGTCTCACTGGGCCGAGCACGGCTTCGGCATCTGGATCCTCCGGGACCCGAGCGGCCGGGTCGTGGGGCGGGCGGGACTGCGCCACCTCGACGTGGAAGGCGTCCCCGAAGTCGAGATCGCCTGCGCGCTCTTCCCCGAGTTCTGGGGCCAGGGGCTCGCGACCGACGCCGTCCGGGCTTGCGTGACGATCGGCCGGGACTGGCTGGGATTCCCCTCGGTCGTGGCGCTCACCCTGCCGGCCAACCTCGCCTCGCAACGCGTCCTGCGGAAGGCGGCACTGGTGCGGGAGCGGGAGGTGGTGCACGGGGGGGTGGGGCATTTGTTGTTCAGAAGTGATTGAGGGAAGTCGTGAGTCGTGATTCGCCAGTTCCATGACTCACGACTCACGACTGTTCCACCACATACGCCTCCATCGCGAAATACTCCGCCAGCCCCAGCCGGTCCAGCTCCGCCGCGGTCCCCTTGTTCCGCGCCTCCACCCGCTGCCAGAACTCCCGCTCGTCCGGTCCGGGAAACGGCGCCGTGTCCTTCTGGGTCTGGTGCTTGAAGATCGCCTGGATCTTGAGCCGGAGCTCCTCCTGGGAGAGTGGCACCAGCCAGGTGGCCTCGGTTACCGGCCACTCCTGCCAGGCACCGCGGTAGAGCCACATCTCCGGCCGCCGCCCGCCGGCCGCGACATGCTCGCACAGGGCGCGCTCGATCGCTTCCTTGCACATCCGGTGGGTGCCATGCGGGTCGGAGAGGTCGCCGGCCACGAAGATGAGGTCGGGCGCTACGTCCTCCAGCAGCGCGCGCACGACCGCCACGTCGGCCGGGCCGATCGGCGCCTTCTCCACGGTGCCGGTCTGGTAGAACGGCAGGTTAAGGAACCTGGCGGCGCGGTCGTCCAGGCCGAGCGTCCGGATGCCCGCCACCGCTTCGGTCTCGCGAATCACCCGCTTGATGTCCTGCACCTCGGACAGGTCCACCTCGCCCGGCCGCTTCCGCGCGAGGAATTCCTCCACCCGGCGCGCCAAGTCGCCCACGGTGGGCTCCGACATGTGCCGCTCGGACGCCAGCCGCCGCATGAAGTCGAGGTGGCGGCGCACGTCGTGGTCGAACACGGCCAGGCTGCCGCTGGTCATGTAGGCCACGGTGATCTCGTTGTCGTTCTCCACCAGCTTGCGGAGGATGCCGCCCATCGAGATCACGTCGTCGTCGGGATGGGGCGAGAAGCAGATCACCCGCTGGTCGCGCGGGAGCTTGGAGCGACCCCGGATCCGCGCGCCGAGCGCGTTGAAAACGAGGCCGTTGAGCGCGCCCGGCGAGCCGTGCGGCGCCACCAGCGACGACAGCCGGTGCTCGGCGTAGTCGCGCTGGGTGAGCTTGAGGACGGCCTTGCCGGTTTCGTGCGAGAGCCAGACGACGGCGCGCACCGTGAGGTCGGGAGTCCACTCGACCGGGCCCTGCAGCCACGGCGTGGCGATCCGGGTGAGCGACGCGGCGGCGGCGCGGTCGAGATAGAAGGTCGTGTTCGGATGGCGCTGGAGGAACGTGGCCGCGATCTCGTGATCCACCTCGCCCTCGACCGCCCGGCGCACGATCGCGGCCTTGTGCTCGCCGGTGGCGAGGATCAGGATCTCACGTGCCTCGAGAATGGTGGCCACACCCATCGTGAGCGCTTCCCGCGGCACGTTCTCCTCGCCGAAGAAGTCGGCGGCGGCGTCCTGCCGGGTCACCAGATCGAGCGTCACCACCCGCGTCCCGCTCTCCGCGCCCGAGCCGGGCTCGTTGAAGCCGATGTGCCCGGTGCGGCCGATGCCGAGGAGCTGGAGATCGATGCCGCCGGCCGCGCGGATCGCTTCCTCGAACTGGCGGCATTCCGACTCCACCTGCTCGCGGGGCACGTCGCCACGGAGGAGGTGAACGTTGGCGTGGGGGATGTCGATCCGGGAGAACAGATTCTCCCACATGAACCGATGGTAGGAGTGGATGCTCCCGGGATCCATCGGGTAGTACTCGTCGAGATTGAAGCTGACCACGTTGGCGAAGCTGAGCCCCTCGTCCCGGTGCATCCGGATGAGCTCGCGGTAGATGCCGATGGGCGTCGAGCCGGTGGCGAGGCCGAGGACGGCGCGCTGGCCCGCGACAGCCCGGGCGCGGATCAGCTCGGCCATCCGGCGCGCGACGCGGCCGCCGAGGTCGTCGTGGCTCTCGACGAGGATGGTGGGGATGCGCTCGATGGACATCGGTGGATCAAAGGTACAGCGGCGAGTCAGCCCGAGTGAAGCGGGTTGGAAAAGGGCAGAGCTCGGTGACGTAGGGCTCCACGGCGGCCAGCACGGCGAAACAGGCGGCGAGAGTTCGGATACGCACGTGAACCTCCTGGATATCGAGGAGCGGTGGGCCGACTCAGCCCGCGTGCCGCTCCTCGACGGTGAGCATGAAGAGAACCGTCCCGATCAGCCCGATCGCGCCGGCCAGGAGGAACGGCACCGTGGGTGCGACCTTCCACAGCACGCCGCCGAGGGTCGCCGCCGGTGCGATGGCGAGGCTCCGGATCAGGTAGTAGAGGCCGACGCCGCGGGCCCGGAGCTCGGGCTGGACGAATTCGAGAATCAGCGCCTTCCGCGCCGGCTCGCCGATCTCGCGCAGACCGCCCACGACGAATGCCGGCACCAGCGCCGCGAACGAGTGGGCCGCCGCCACGGTCAGGGGAAAGCAGCTGAATGCCACGAAGGTGGCGACGACGAACGGCTTCCGGCCCAGGCGGTCGGCCAACCGCGCGGCGGGCAGCGAGCAGGCGAGCACCGTGGCCGCCTGTACTCCGATCAGGAGCCCGAACGCCGGAGCGCCGATCCCCACCACGTTCACGGCATAGAGCACCAGGAAGACGTCCACCATCCCGTCGCATGTGCGGATGAAAACGTCGGACAGCAGGAGCCGCCTGAGCGGCGTGGGGAGCGAGTGCCAGACATCCGCGATCCCGCTGGCAGCGGGCTCGACTCGGCGCTCCAGCCGCATCCGTCGCACGACCAGCAGCGTGACCGCGGCGAGCACGACGGAGACCGAGAGGCCGCCCCGCACGCCGGCGCGGACGCCGAGCGTCACGATCAGCAGCCCGCCGAGCGTCGGCGCGATCAGGATGGGGACCCGGCGGAGGATGGCCTGGACCGAGAACCCGACCGCGCGCCGCTCGCGCGGCAGGGCGTCTCCCACCACCGCGAACAGGGTCGGGCTCGCCATGCTGGTCCAGCACATCACGAACACGAGCCCCACCAGCACCACCGGCCAGGCCGGCGCCGCCGCCACGATCAGGTACCCGACCGCGGCCAGGCTCACGAAGAGCATCAGCGCCCGGCGCCGGCCGTGGCGATCGCCGACCCAGCCGCCGGGATACTGGTAGAGCCCGTCGAGAAAATCCTCGGTGCTGCCGTACGCGCCGATGGCGAGCACGGGCGCGCCGAGCGCCTCGAGGTACTTCGGGATGAACCGGCGCCAGAGATTCTCGCCCAGCGCCATCAGGAACATCGCCGCCACCACCGAGGCCGTGTTCCGCTCCAGTGCCAGCGCCTCGGCCACCCAGGCCACGCCACGCCGCCGGCGTGGAGACGCGGCCGAGCTCATGGGAGCGTCCGTTGTACCCAGAGGTAGAGCCCATCGTAGAGTCGGTCGGCCAGCGCGAGCAGCTCGTGGTCGTCCTCGATCACGAGGCCAAGCCCGCGGATCATTGCGTCCAGCCCCGGGGCCTCGGGTGAGCCGAACTTCTCGTCGTCCAGATCGGCGTCGTGCACCATGGCCGCGATCTCGTGCAGCGCCGGATCGGTGAGGCCGTGCGAGTGGAGGATCGTCTCGAACGAGCAGCGCCCCTTGTGGTGCCCGAGCTCCACGCCGCGCAGGTCGAACGGAATGCCGTCGAGGGCGCCGGCCCCCTCGGGATCGGGCGCGAAGGCGAAGGTGGCATCCCGGTCGACGAACCGCCGGATCAGCCAGGCGGAGGCGGTGCGGTCGAGGTGCGGGCGCGGCCTAGTCACCCAGAGCACGGGCCCTCCGCGGATCGGGGAAGGCCGCCGATTGCTGCTCGAGGTCGGCGCTGGCTGCGCTCACCGCCACGGTGGCCGCCGCCCGGCCCGGCGCCTTGAAGTGGTCCCGCCGCCGCTCGAGCCTGAGGGCCCGCTCGAGCCCGCGGAGCTGGCGCAGCGCGGGTGCCGGCGCCGAGCCGCGGCGGCGGTTTCGCAGCGCTGCATCCCGGATCGCCCGCGCCGAGCCGCCGATCTCGGCATAGCGCGCGTCGGCCTCGCGGCGGAACCGCTCGATGACCGCGCGATCCTGCTCCGGCGACAGACCTGCCGCCTCCCAGATGAAGGCGGTGCCGCCCTGCTCCTCGATCTCCTCGGCGAGCCACTCGAAGGCCTCACGGGTCGCGGCATCCGCGGGCAGCACCCAGACCGCGTCGTGGAGCAGGACCGCCCCCAGACGCCTCAACCGGCGCCAGACCGCCAGCCTGAGCCGGCTCGGCTCTCGGGGCAGGCGGGAGGAGAGGAGGACCCAGGACGCGCGGGCCATGACTCAGGCGTAACCGCGGTTACAATGCAGGCAAGCCCGCGCCGGCGACCGGGCGCCGCGCGGTCCTAAGGCGCCACGTAGATCTCCCCGCCTCGCTCCCGGAACTCCTCCGCCTTGGCCGCCATCTCCGCCGCGTAGTCCCGCACGTCCTGCGTGATCTTCATCGAGCAGAACTTCGGGCCGCACATCGAGCAGAAGTGCGCCACCTTGGCCCCCTCGGCGGGAAGCGTCTCGTCGTGGAAGGCGCGCGCGGTGACCGGGTCGAGGGCCAGGTTGAACTGGTCCTCCCAGCGGAAGTCGAACCGCGCCCGGCTGAGCGCGTCGTCCCATTCGCGCGCGCGCGGGTGTCCCTTGGCCAGGTCCGCCGCGTGGGCCGCGATCTTGTAGGCGATCACGCCCGCCTTCACGTCGTCGCGGTCGGGCAGGCCCAGGTGCTCCTTGGGCGTCACGTAGCACAGCATCGCCGTGCCGAACCAGCCGATCATCGCGGCGCCGATGGCGCTGGTGATGTGGTCGTAGCCCGGCGCGATGTCGGTAGTGAGCGGGCCCAGCGTGTAGAACGGCGCTTCCTTACACCACTCGAGCTGCTTCTCCATGTTCTCCCTGATGAGATGCATGGGAATGTGGCCGGGGCCCTCGTTCATCACCTGCACGCCGTGCTCCCACGCGATCTCGTTCAGCTCGCCCTGCGTCTTCAATTCGGCGAACTGGGCCTCGTCGTTCGCGTCGGCGATGCTGCCGGGCCGGAGCCCGTCGCCCAGCGAGAACGAGACGTCGTACGCCGCCATGATCTCGCAGATCTCGCGGAACCGGGTATAGAGGAAGCTCTCCTGGTGATGCGCCAGGCACCACTTGGCCATGATCGAGCCGCCCCGGGAGACGATGCCGGTGACCCGGTTGGCCGTGAGCGGCACGTAGCGCAGCAGCACCCCGGCGTGCACGGTGAAGTAGTCCACCCCCTGCTCCGCCTGTTCGATCAGGGTGTCGCGGTACACCTCCCAGGTCAGCTCCTCCGCCACGCCGCCCACCTGCTCCAGCGCCTGGTAGATCGGCACCGTGCCGATCGGCACGGCGGAGTTTCGGACGATCCACTCCCGCGTTTCGTGGAGGTCGGCGCCGGTCGAGAGGTCCATCACCGTGTCCGCGCCC
>JAICLE010000166.1 GCA_025927545.1 Gemmatimonadales bacterium | reverse complement strand
CGCATGATGTACGTTGACGTGATGTCTCGGCTGCCGGGGCAGTCGCTCATGATTCTCGACCGCGCGACGATGGCGTACAGCCTCGAGTCCCGTTCACCGTTCCTCGACCCGCGCTTCGCCGAGTTCATGGCGCGGGTGCCGGTGAGACTCAAGGTCCGGGGACGCCGGCTGCGGTATCTGGAGCGCCGGCTGGGCGAGCGGCACCTGCCGGCCGAAGTGCTGCAGCGGAAGAAGCAGGGATTCGCCTCGCCGCTCATGTACATCATGGATGACGAGGTGCGGACGCTCGCCCCCGCGCTGCTGCTCGGGAGCGAACTGGTGCGGGACGGCTACCTCGAGGGCGCGGCGGTGCGCGGGCTGGTGGATGAGCATCTCGCGCGCCGGCGCGACCATGGCAACCGGATCTGGCTGCTGCTGAGCGCGGAGGTCTGGTACCGGCGCTACATCGGCGGGCGAAGCACCGCGGACCTCGAGGCCGAGCTCGAGGAGGCGCGGCCCCGCTCGGCACCGGCACTCGCGCGGAGCGCGCCGTGAGTCAGACCCTGCTGAGCAGGCCCGCGGACGCGGCGAGGGGCGGTGCCACGGCCGAGCAGCTCCTGCGCTCGGCCTATGACTGGGAGAGTGCGCGCGAGTCCATCACGCTGGGTGAGGCCATTCAGCGGTTCCGCGACGTGAACGGCTACGTGGGGCTGCCGGTGCCGGCCAAGCCGGCGTTCCTCAAGGTGTTCCGGCGGCTGATCAACGGGCGGCGACCGCCGGAGCAGATCTATCTGGTCCACGATGCGTCACACGTGCTGACCGGCACCACGTTCACGCATGATGAACCGCCGCTGGTGCTGCTGGCGGGGGAGGCGGTGGAGCAGGGATTCTACTTCGCGTCGCGGGGCACGCCGAAGCTCGTGGGCTGGGTCTTGTTCTATGGTGGGGCCTTCGTCGAGTGTGCGAGGCGCATTGCCTCATTTCGCCAGGTGTTCCGCGGCATCCGGCTGGGGTTGTTCAACCGGGCGTACGAACATGCCACACGTACGGGGTTGACCAACCTGTTCACCATTCCGGTGCAAGAGCTGAGGGACGTGAGCGTGGCCGAGGCCCGGCGGCGGTTGGGCATGCCCGCGGGCGGGCCGGCGGCGGCGCTCTACGCGGAGACTCCGGTTCCGCCGCCGATGGCCCGGGCACTCCGCCGGGAGTGGGAGGGGTTCGGGGTTCGGCGCTAGGAAAACGGCACTCCCACGGGATCAGGAACTCCACCGTCGGCCGTCGAGGCTCGCCGGCCCCGCGCCGTTGCCCAGCAGAAAGAGGAACACCAGCATGTAGAGGAGCGGCACCTCGCCGCCGTTCTCCAGCGGTACGCCACCCTTCGGAAGGTGGACCTGGAAGAAGGCCACCAGCATCTCCCCCGCCACCAGGAACGCGACCGGCCGCGTAAAGAGTCCGAGCATGAGCAGCAGTCCGCCGAATGTCTCCAGGACCCCGGCGAGTCCCATCTGGGACCAGAGAGCGACGGTGCCGCCGGGCGTTGGCCCGACTCCGCCGAACATGCCGAACAGCTTCTGCACCCCGTGCTGCATGTAGAGAAGGGCGACGCCGATGCGAAGCAGCGCGTGCGTGACCGGACCGAGCCGGGAGACAACGGCCGATCGGCCGGTCCACGCAGTCTCGGGAGGAATGGTGGTCATCGTAGGTCCCTCCCGGAGCTGGTTCTCGAGCGTGTCTCAGCGGCGTGGGTGAGATTCGAACTCACGAAGGACTTGCGCCCTTGGCGGTTTTCAAGACCGCTGCCTTAAACCGCTCGGCCACCACGCCTGGACATCGAAAACTTCCCGAGGACGGGCCGCCGGCGCAACCCCGGCCTCGAGTAGGGGGGAACGGCCTATTGCTGGAGGGCGCGCGTGTTCCAGATTGCGCGTATCTTACGGCTTTCGGGTTCCTGTCTCCCCAGGTCCCCCGCGTGGGTGCGAGCGCCGCTCCTCATGGCAGTTACCGACGTCCTTGCTTCACGGCCGCTCATCCTGGTGGTCGACGACATCGAGAGTGTTCGCTCAATTCTCGCCCGGGCGCTCGCCAGGGCTGGGTATCATGTGATCACCGCGTCGAGCGCTACCGAGGCCCTGGGTCTGCTCGACCAGCTCCAGGTGCGGCCGCACCTCGCGGTGATCGATCTCTACATGCCGGGTACTTCCGGAGAGGAGCTGGCGGCGGAGCTAGCCAGGCGGCACCCACGGCTGCCGGTCCTTTTCGTCTCCGCCTTCGGGCACGAACCCGACACGGTGCTGCCCGGCCTGCTGTTCGAAAAGCCGTTGAGCCTCGGCATGTTGTGTCAGACCGTCACCCACATGCTCATCCTGACGGCCGGGCTTGCGCCAACCCTCTGTGACCGGCTGCCGTCAGTCTGACGGCCGCACCCCTCCTGTCGACTGGCGGGGCTCTCGATCCCGGGCTATTGTCGCAGGTACCATGAGGCCCGAGAGCGACTTCCAGGATGGCATCCGGTGGCGGCGGAGAGCCGAGCCACGGCACCCGGCGCTCGTCGGACTCCTTTTGCTGCTGGTGGCGGCGGTGGCCGGTATCCTGCTGCTGCGCTACCTGGCCCAGCCGGGGACCGGCGGTCGCGAGCCGACGGAGGTGGCCGTCGCGCCGGAGACCGGGCGTGCCGAGCCGCCCGACGCACGGCCCGATGCGCGACCCGACGCACAGCCGCCCCGGGCGGCGCTCAAGATCAGTCCGTTCCGCCGGTCCCACCCTTGGGCGGCGCCGTCCGGCGGCCGGTACTACTACCGGAGTAGCTGCCCCGAGGCGCTCAGCCTCGAGGACCTCAAGTTCTTCCGGACCGAACGCGAGGCGCGCGCCGCCGGATTGAAGCATTCCCCGACGCCGGGCTGCTGAGCGGACCGGCCGCTGCCCGCATCACGCTCGCCCGAGCCGCGCCCGCATCACCGTCGCGGAGGCGGGGCAGCTCTCCCGGAACTGGACGGACTCGCGCACGGGCTCCGGCACCTCCTCCCGGGCAATCCGCTCGAAGCCGAACCGGGGGAAGAACTCCTCCGCCGTCGTGGTGAGCAGGTACAGCTCGCGGATGCCCCGGGCCGTCGCATGCACCAGCAGCGCCCGCACGAGCGCGTGGCCGAGTCCGCTGCCGCGGACTTCAGGGTCCACCGCGGCGCTCCGGAGGAGCGCCGCCGCTCCGTACGG
>JAICLE010000051.1 GCA_025927545.1 Gemmatimonadales bacterium | reverse complement strand
GGAGAGGTCGCGGCCGTCCTGCAGCACGAGCACCCGCCGGTTGAGCGAGGAGTTGAAGCCCCGGGCGTTGATGTTGAAGTCGTTGACGCCGCTCTGCACCACGTCCACGCCGGGCACCGACTGGAGCGCCATCGGCGCCTGGCCGGTGATCGACACCCGCTCGAGCACCTCGGGCGGCACCACCGAGATCGCCGCCGGCGCCTCGACGATCCGCTCCGGCGCGCGGGAGGCGCCTTCGACCACGATCTCGCCCAGCGAGATGGTGACCGCCTCGAGCCCGGCATCGGCCGTGACGGTCGCCCCGGGCTCTACCGTCACGTCCACCTGGGTGGGCCGGTAGCCCAGCCAGCGGAAGACGATCCGCTGCGGCCCGGCCGGCACCCGGCGCAGGGTGTACTTGCCATCGGTGCCGGTGGCGGTGCTCTGGCCGGTGGACTCCACCGTGACCGACACGCTGCTCAGGGCCGATCCTTCCCCGGCGCGCGTGACCGTGCCGGCGACGGTGCCGGTCTCCTGGGCGGCGGCGGCGTCCGCCAGGGCAAAGAGCAGCGCGAGCGAACCGCAGAGCGAGGCGAGTCTACCGATCATGCCGGACGAATTTCGGCGCATACGGATGTTCCTCGGAGCGGGGGAAGGCCGGACGCGTGTGCGCCAGGGGCGCCGCGCGGAAGCACGCTGACTCGTCGAATGGGTTGGTGAAGGGGGAGCATAGTATAACGCCGGGCGGCCCATCAGCGGAACGGCTTCACCCTGGGCCACGCCTGGGCGGCGAACGCCGCCACCGCCAGCCCCTCCGCGCTCCGGCCGGCCAGCGCCCAGCTTTCCGCGCCCGGCGCCGAGCGGCCGATACCCACCAGCACCACGCCGAGGTTGACCAGGACGAATGCCGCCCAGCCGAGCTCCTCGCGGCCGCGTTCGCGCCCGGTGCGGAACCGGGGCAGGATCCAGTAGGCGACGCCAAAGGCGAGCTGAACCGTCCACCCGACCGTCAGCAGCTCGGCGTGGAGCGGGCGCCACCGGGCCACGCCCCCGGCGAGCGCGGGGTCGGCTAGGAGTACGGCGCCCAGCGTCGCGCCCGCGGCGAGGGCCAGCAGCGCCGCCCGCACCAGCCAGATGCTGAGCCGAGGCACGCTAGCGCTCCTTCACTCTGGGCCAGGTGTTCAGCACGAAGCACCAGACGGCGAGAAGCTGGGTGACGGCCGAGACCAGGAGCACCGCGTGCCCGCCGCGGCCCAGCGCGCGCCACGGCTCACCCACGATCCGGAGCAGCAGCCCCGCGTTGAGCAGAACGAACGTGGCCCATCCCAGCCGCTCGCTCCCGCGCGGCCGCTCGGCCGAGTAGCGGGGGAAGAGCCAGTAGGCCACGCCGAAGATGAGCTGTGTCAGCCAGCCCACCACCAGCACGTGCAGGTAGGTGGGCCACAGCACCGCGAGCACGGGGTACCGGCCCGCCATCGGCAACTGCATCGCCACACCGAGCACGAGCGCGGCGATGAGATAGAGCAGCGCCGCCTTCACCAGCCAGCGGGTCAGCGGCGGCACACGCGCCGCTCAGTTGGGCTCAGGCCACACCGGCCTTCTTCACATTCAGCACCGTGACCATCCCGAACATGCCGTGCTCGGACTCCGCGTGCGGCAGGATATGGCAATGGAACGCCCAGACGCCGGGATTGGTGGCCTTCACCAGCACGTCCCACCGCTCGCCCGGCGCGATGTTCAGCGTGTCGCACCGCCACGGCATCGGCTGGTCCCATCCATCCTTGGCGATGACGGTCATGTGCATGCCGTGGAGATGCATCGGGTGGATCATCATCCCTTCGTTCATGAACCGGATGCGCACCGTCTGCCCCTGGGAACACGCGATCGGCTCCGTGGCCGGGAAGCTCTTGCCGTTGAGAGTATAGCCGTGGGCGCCGTCGTTCAGAACCATCACGTAGTCCACGTCGGCCCGGTGCGCCGGGAGCGGCCGCCGCGGCTCGACGATGAACGCGCCGAGCAGGCCGTTGCCGACCTGGATGGCGGCGTTGTGGTGCGAGTGGTACATGTGAGAGCCCGCGTTCGGCACGGTGAACTCGTAGGTGTAGCTGTCGCCCGGCTTCACCGGCGGCTGGGTGATGAACGGGACGCCGTCCTGGTCGTTCGGCAGCTCGAGCCCGTGGAAGTGGATCGAGGTGGACTGGGCGAGCTTGTTGACCAGCCGGATGCGTACCCGGTCGCCCTCGCGGACGCGGAGCTGCGGGCCGGGGACCTGGCCGTTGTAGGCCCACGCCTTGACCTTCCGGCCGGGCTCCGTCTCCCACTGGATCTCCTCGGCGGTGAGCTCGAAGACCTTGACGCCCTTGTCGAGGCGGGGCTCCATGATCTGATTGCCCTTGCCCTCGGTTTTCGCGGGGAAGGCCTTGATCCCCTTCTCGTGCATCGCGTCCATCTCGTCGGCCTTGTCGCGGACCGAGGGGACTGGCGCGGGAGGCGGGGGTTGCGTGGGGGTGCTCGGCGTGGTCCGCGCGGCAGCGGGCTCGGTCTCAGTGCAGGCGCCGAGGCTTGCGATGGCCGGGAGCGCAACGGCGGCGGCCGCACCCTTCCGGAGAAAGTCGCGGCGTGAGGTCGGATCGATTCGGGAGATGCGGTCGGACACGGGAGCGCTCCTGTTGACTTGGCATGGCGCGCCGTGGCGCGCGCCGAGTTGACGGGAGTCTAGGACCTGCCGTGTGAAGGAGGGCTGGAGGCGTCATGAAATTCGCTTTATCCGGAGTCGCGCTTTCGCCGACCCTTCATCGCTTCTTCATCGCCTAGTAGCTACTGTTGGGTCGTAACCTTTCCGGAGCCGGGCCATGGGTCCATCCCCTGAATCCCCAGTGCCGCTCGAGGGTGCCGCCACGCTCGACGCCGTGCTGAGCCAGGTGCACAACGGCTGGGTCGACCAGGTACGGCGCTTCCTGGTTCCGGCCACGACCTCCGACGCGCCATTCTGGGACCGCTGGAGCGCCGTGCGTTATCTGAACGACCAGTTCCTGGCGCACTTCGCGATGCAGCGCACGCTGCTGATCGAGCTGCGGCCGCTGATCGGAGCGCACCATCTGGACGGCCTCGATGCGGGTGCGGAGCGCGTGGCGCGGCTCCGCCTGGGCCTCGACCGGATCGGGCGGCGGCGCGGCACGGCCGCTGAGTTTGCCCTCATGGCTGACGAGCTGCTCGCCGCGCTCGAGGGGTGGTGCGCCGAGATCGAGTCGGCCGTGCGGCACGTCGATGCCGAGCACCTGCCGGAGGACGGGGCCAGGACTTTGGCGCTGCTCGAATCGGTGATGCGGCCGGTGGGATGATGACGTCGCGCTCCGCGTCTCGGTTCATGCCAGCCTCCCACCGGTCCCGATGCCGCGGCGCGGCGCGAAGGTCGCCCGCAGCGCGTTGAGGATGACGGCCACGTCGATCAGCTCCTGCAGCAGGGCGCCCGCGATCGGCGGGATGTAGCCGAAGGCGGCCACGACCATCGCCACGCCGCTCATCCCCAGCCCGGCCCAGATGCTCTGCCGCGCCAGCCGCAGGGTGCGGCGGCTGATGGCAACGGCTTCCGCGAGCCGGGTCGGGTCGTCGGTGAGGATCACGGCGTCGGCCGCCTCGGCGGTGATGCCACCGCCGCCGTTCGCGAGCGCGACGCCGACGGTCGCGGTGCTCAGCGCCGGGGCGTCGTTGGTGCCGTCGCCCACCATCAGCACGTGCCCGCCCTCCTCCATCAGCCGCTGAACGAAGGCGACCTTGTCGGCCGGCAGCAGCCCGCCGTGCACCTCTCCGATTCCGACGGCGCGTCCCACTGCCGCGGCGTTGGCCTGGTCGTCGCCGGAAAGGAGGAGCGTGCGGCGCACGCCCAGCCCGCGAAGCGTGGCCATGAAGTCGGGCAGCCCGGGCCGAAGCCGATCCGCGTACTCGACCACGCCGGCGCCGCGTCCGTCGACGGTGACGTACGCCCGGAGCCCGTCCGCGCCCGCCTCGCCCAGCACGGCGCGGAGCTCCTGTTCTGCCTCCGGGTGGCGGGGCACGACGAACGACCAGGCTCCAACGGCTACGGCACGACCCTCGACCGCGCCGGCGACTCCCTCGCCCGGCCAGTCGGTGATCTCCCGGCCCTCGGGAAGATCGACGCCGCGGGCGAGGGCCTCGTCGACCAGCGTGCGGGCGAGGAGATGGCTCGAGCCGTGCTCCACGGCGCCCGCGAGCCGCAGCACCTCGTTCGCCGTGAACGGCGGCACCGCCCGCACTTCCGCTACGGCCGGCCGCCCGATGGTGAGCGTGCCGGTCTTGTCGAACACCGCCACCGTGATGCGGGCCATCTGCTCGAGGGCGGAGCCGTGGCGGAAGATGATGCCGTGTTTCGCCGCGCGATTGATCCCGCCCACCACCGCGATTGGGGTCGCCAGAATGAGCGGGCACGGCGTGGCGACGACCAGCACCGCGAGCACGCGGACGGCGTCGTGGGTGGCGAGCCACGCGACGAGGCAGACGAGCAGCGTGATGGGCGTGAACCAGATGGCGTAGCGGTCGGCCAGCCGCTGCAGCGGCGACTTGCTCTCCTGCGCGGTGCGCACCAGCTCGACGATCCGGGCGTACTGGCTCTCCGCCGCGCGGGCGGTGGCCCGGATGGTGAGCGGGCCGTCCAGATTGGCGCTGCCGCTGAGGAGCCGCACCCCGGCACTGGCGGTGACCGGAACCGGCTCGCCGGTGAGGCGCGCGGCATCCACCTGCGAGCGCCCTTTGAGCACCAGGGCGTCGGTCGGAACGAGCTCGCCGGGGCGGACGTACAGCTCGTCGCCCACCTCCACCGCTTCGGCGGCGATGTCCTCGACCCCGCCCGCCACGACGCGGTGCGCCAGCGTCGGGGCGGCAGACTCCAGCTCGCGCACCGCGTCGGACGCGCGCCCCTCGGCGTAGCGCTCCAGCGCCTCGCCGCCCGTCTGCATGAGCACGACGATGAGGCCGGCGAGCGGCTCGCCCAGCGCCAGCGCGCCGACGATGGCCAGCATCGCCACCAGGTCGGCCGCGAACCGTCCCGCCGCGACTCCCCGGATCGTGCGCCAGACCACGGGCAGCCCGGTAAGCGCCAGCCCGGCCGACCAGACCAGCCTGGCCGGGCCGGGGCTGTCCCCCAGCCGGAGGCCGAGGCCGACGATGATGAAGAGAAGGGCGGCGGCGGGCAGGAACGCGGCGCCGCCGGGGCTCAGTGCGCTTGCGACACCTCGGAGACGTCCTTGCCGCGGCGGAGGCTGAAGCCGACTCCCCGGACCGTGCTGAGCAGCGGCTCGCCCGCCGCCTGGGTGAGCTTCCGGCGGAGGTTCCCCACGTGGACGTCCACCACGTTGCTCTCCGGGTCGAAGTGCATGTCCCATACCTTCTCCAGGAGCGTGGTGCGGCGCACGACTTCTTCGGGATGCAGCAGGAAGTACTCGAGCAGCTGGAACTCCTTGGGCGTGAGGTCGAGCCGCGTGTCGTCGATGGTGGCGAGATGGCGCAGCCGGTCGAGCGTGACCGGCCCGTAGCGCAGGACCTCGAGCCGCTCCGCGCCGCCGCGCCGGTGGAGTGCCCGGATGCGGGCCAGCAGCTCGTCGAAGCGGAACGGCTTGGCCAGGTAGTCGTCGGCGCCGGCATCGAGACCGCGCACCACGTCCTCGACGGCATCCCGGGAGGTGAGCATCAGGATCGGCGTGTGCCGCCCTTCCCGCCGCAGCTCCGTGGCCACCTGGAATCCGTTCTTCTTGGGGAGTACGACGTCCAGCAGGATGACGTCGTAGTCGTATACGTGAGCCAGCATGGTGGCCTCGTCGCCGTCCGGCGCGACGTCCACCACGTAGCCCTCCTCCTTCAATCCCTGCTCGATGAACCCGGCGACCTTCCGGTCGTCCTCCACGACGAGAATCTTCATGGCTTCCAATCTACGGAACGGGTCTGAACGGTCCCGGAACTCTTCGTGAAGTTGCCTTCATTCGGGCTTCGCGGCGGGGAGCTGGAGCACGAAGCGGCCTCCGCCGCCCTCGAGCGGGACGGCCCGGAGCTCGCCGCCGAGCAGGCGAGCCAGCCGGCGTGAGAGGGGGAGACCGAGCCCGGCACCGCGGCTCTCGCCGGCCGCCTTGGTGACGTAGATGTCGAAGACGCGCTCCGCCTCGGTGGGTGGCACGCCCGGTCCCTCGTCGTCCACGGTGTACTGGATCGTCCCATCTCGCTCGGTGACGCCGAGCCGCACCGTGCCGGCGTCGGGCGAGTGGTGGATGGCGTTGCCCAGCAGGTTGATCAGGATCTGCTCCACCCGGCTCGCGTCGGTCTCGCAGCTCGGCAGCTCCGGGGCGACCTGGAGATCGAGACTGACCCCCCTGGCCTCCGCGGCCGGCGTGACCCGGCCGAGCGCGCGGCGAGCCATGGACTTCGGCGCCACGGCGCGGATGACGGGCCGGAGGCGGTCCTCGTCCAGCCGGCTCAGGTCGAGCAGGTCGTTGACGAGGCTGATGGCCTGCTGGGCGGAATCGAGCACTTCGAATGCGGCACGCGGCACCGTGGCCGGGTCCTTCTTTCGCACCAGCATCTCGGCCCAGCCGTAGACGGCCGCGAGTGCGTTGCGCAGCTCGTGGTTCACCATGGCGAAGAACCGCTCGCGCGTGCGCTGCAGCTCCTGCACCTCCTCCAGCAGCCGGGCACTCTCCTCGTGCAGGCGCGCGTTCTCGACCGCGGCCGCCGCGGTGGCCGCGAGCAGCACCGCGATGTGCTCGTCCTCGTCGGTGAAGGCGCCGGCGCCGATCTTCTCGCACAGGTAAAGGTTGCCGAAAACCAGCCGGCGGCCCACGATGGGCACGCCGAGGAAGGAGTGCATCGGCGGGTGGTGAGGCGGGAAACCGTAGGAGTCGGGGTGCTTGGCCAGATCGGGCAGCCGGACCGGGCGGGCCTCGCGGATGACGAGGCCGAGGATGCCGTGGCCGCGGGGCGGCTCGCCGATGAGCGCCCGCTCCTGGGCCGTGATCCCGTGGGTGGTGAAGCTCTCCAGTACGCGGCCGTCGGGGCCGAGCACGCCGATCGCGGCGTAGTGCGCGCCGATCACCTCGGCCGCGATCTGGACGACGCGCTGCAGCACGCCGTCGAGCGATAGCTCCCTGATGAGCGTCGAGGTGGCGAGCACCAGGCGCTCGAGGCGGGCCGCGGTCTCGTCTCTAGGGTCGGCGGTGGGCGTGGCCGTCATGCCGGAAAGGTAACATTCCCGCCTGTTTCATCGTTTCTTCACGCCATCCGGGCTAGCCTCCATGCGCAAGGAGGCAGTCATGCAACTCACACATATCGTAGCGGCCACCGACGAATCCGATGCCGGTCGTCAGGCGGTGTGGACCGCACTGGAGCTCGCCGCGAGCGCGGGTGCGCAGGTGACCGTCGTCCGCGCGGTGCACGTGGGGCGGACGGTGCTCGCGGGCGTGCCCGGCGCCGTGCCCGACGATGACGAGGCCGGCGCGCCGGCGCTCGAGCGGCTGCAGCGCTGGGTCGAGGCGGACCTGCCGGAGCTCCGCAACTCTCCTGAAATCAACTACGCGGTTGCGTTCGGGCTCCCGGGTGTCGAGATCGCCCGCTTCGGCGAGCAGGAGCACGCCGACCTCATCGTCCTCGGGCGCAAGCCCCGCTCCCGGCTGACGCGGCTGCTGCTGGGCGATACCGCCGACGCGGTGGCGCGGCGGAGCCGGCTGCCCTGCCTGTTCGTTCCCGTCGGAGGCAGGCTGCCTCGGCGAGTGCTGGTGGCCGTCGATGGCTCCGAGCGCGGGATGGCGGTGCTCCGGGCCGCCGACGGCTTCGCCCAAAGCATCGGTGCCGAGCTGAGCGTGCTGACGGTGGAACCCGCGCGGCCGGAGGAGCCGGCGCTTCTGGCCTCCACCACCCCCGCGACCCGGAGCACCAGGCTTCAGGAGCAGGTGCGGGGGGCCGTGGGCCGCGACCTCGAGGTGCGGCGGGGCGAGCCGGCGGAGCAGATTCTCGAGGCCGTGGAGCAACTGGGGCCCGACGTGCTGGTGATCGGCTCGCATCGCGGCGGGCCCGCCGGGGTGATCGAGGCCGGCAGCACGGCGCGACGCCTGGCGCACACCGCGCCGTGCGCCGTGCTCACGGTGCCACTCTGAACCGGGAGGAACGATGATGCGCAATTTCGGAGTGGCCCGACGGGTCGTCCTGCTGGTGGCCGGCGTGATGTTGCTGGGACTGTTCGGCGCGGTGCCGTCGCCCTGGCGCTACCTCACGCTGGTCGGCCTCATCCCGCTCGGTGTGGCACTCAGTGGCCGCTGCCCGGTCTGTGTGCTGGCCGCCCGGAAGGGCGGGGCGCCATGAGAGGCGAGCTGCTCCGTCCGCGACTCCAGCGCGCGCACGCGTCCTGGCTCGAGGAGGTCGCCGCGGCGCTGGGGCCCGCCCAGCGCGCCGAGGCCGGTCCGTGGGGACGATGGAACGCGCTGCGCTACCTGGGGACCACCTTCGCCGAGCGGGTCGCGCGCGAGCGGCAGATGGTGGAGGAGGCGGCCCCGCGACTGACCGAACCACAGCGGGCCAGGCTCTGGCCACTGGGTGAGCTGCTCGACCTGTTGCCGGCGTACATCGGGCATCAGGTCGGACTGTGCCATCGCGCTGGGGAGTTCGCGGCGCTGACGGGCCGGCTCGAGGCAACTCTCGGGCGCTGGTGCCGCGCCGTTGAGGAGGAGCTCGGCCCGCTGCCGGCGAGCGCGCTGCCGGGTGAATTGCAGGAGGCGCTCCGGCCGTCGGCGCCGATCGAGGTCGAGGCGGGGGTTGGCTCGTAGGCGGCCGCGAGGCTTCACCCCCGCAGCAGATCCCCCACCGTCCGTTCCCGGAAAAACTCCGCCACCTTCTCGCTCACCGACTTCCACTGCCGGTGAGCGGGGCACGGGTTGCCGTCGCGGCACTGCGGCCGGCCGAGCAGGCAGCGGCGCTCCCCCGTCATCGTGTCGAACGGCCCGACCACGCGCAGCAGCGGCAGGCGGTCGGGGGCCAGGGCCAGCCGGAAGCCGCCGCCCTGGCCGCGGGTCGAGCTCAGGACCCCTTCGCGCGCCAGCCGATGGAGGATCTTGGAGAGGTAGTTCCTCGGCACGTCCAGCCGTTCGGCGATCAGCTCCACGTTGGTGGGCTCGCCACGATCAGCGAGGAAGAGCACCGCGCGGAGCGCGTACTCGGCGGTCCGGGACAGCATGGCACCTCGGAGGCAAGGGGAAGCAACGTTTCACCGCTCCTTAATCATATCCTCATGTGAAATGGAGATACTTACTGCCGATCCTCGGGCGCATCCCGCGCCCGGCACTGAGCACCCAGCCATACCAGGAGAACATGCCATGTCGCGCAGCACCACGATCCGACGCCGCCTCAGGTCGTTCGCGCTGCTGGCGAGCGGGGCGGCCGTCGCGGCCGGCTGCGGCCGGGCGGACGCCGCGCGGGTCGGCGACGTCGGCGACGCGGCCGCCAGGGTCTACGTCGCCCCCGGCAAGTATGACGAGTTCTACGCGTTCTTCTCGGGCGGCTTCGACGGCCAGATCGGGGTGTACGGCCTCCCCTCCGGCCGACTGCTCAAGCACGTGCCGGTGTTCTCCCAGAGCGCGGAGAACGGCTGGGGCTACAGCGAGCAGACCAAGCCGATGCTGGCCACCAGCTACGGCTTCGTCCCGTGGGACGACGCGCACCATCCGCAGCTCTCCCAGACGGGGGGCGTGCCCGACGGCCGGTGGCTCTTCATCAACGGCAACAACACGCCGCGCATCGCGCGGCTGGATCTCACCCGGTTCGAGACCGAGGAGATCCTGGAGATCCCCAACTCCGGCGGCAACCACTCGTCGCCCTTCGTTACCGAGAATACCGAGTACGTGGTGGCCGGCACCCGGTTCAGCGTGCCGGCGCCGCAGCGCGACATCTCCATCGAGGAGTACAAGGACGCGTTCAGCGGGATGCTCACCTACGCGCGGGTGGACAGCGCTACGGGCCGCATGACGATCGCGTTCCAGCTCCGTCTGCCCGCCTTCGACTACGACCTGTCGCACGCGGGGAAGGGTCCGTCGCACGGCTGGTCGTTCTTCACGACCTACAATACCGAGGAGGCCAACACCAAGCTCGAGGTGAACGCCAGCCAGCGGGACAAGGACTACATCGCGGCGGTCCACTGGAAGCAGGCCGAGCAGTGCGTGGCCCAGGGCAAGGCGAAGACGGAGCCCGCCCGCTACGCCCACAACATCATGGGGGCGGACGGGATCGCCCGGACCGAATGGGGCAGCGGCGTCAAGGTGCTCACGCCGGACGCGTGCCCCGGCCTGGTCTACCTGCTGCCGACGCCGAAGAGCCCGCACGGCGTGGACGTGGATCCGACGGGCGAGTTCATCGTGGGGAGCGGCAAGCTGGCCACGGTGCTCTCGGTGCACAGCTTCTCGAAGATGCAGAAGGCGATCGCCGACCGGGCGTTCGCGGGTGAGGACCACGGCATTCCGGTGCTCAATCCCGAGGCCACCCTCGCCGGCGAGGTGCAGGGCGCGGGCCTGGGAGCGCTCCACACGGAGTTCGACGGGAAGGGGAACGCCTACACCTCGATGTTCCTGAGCTCCGAGATCGTGAAGTGGAGTCTCAAGGATTACAAGGTGCTCGACCGCGCGCCGGTGTACTACTCGGTGGGCCACCTGATGATCCCGGGCGGCGACAGCCGGAAACCCTGGGGCAAGTACGCCGTCGCGCTCAACAAGATCACCAAGGACCGCTACCTGCCCACCGGCCCCGAGCTGGCGCAGTCGGCGCAGCTCTACGACATCAGCGGCGACCGGATGAAGCTGCTGCTCGACTTCCCCACGATCGGGGAGCCGCACTACGCGCAGGCGCTGCCGGCGGCGCTCATCAAGGACCGCCAGCTCAAGATGTATTCGCTGAAGGACAATTCGGACCCGTATGCGTCGAAGAACGAGAAGTCGACGCGAGTCGAGCGGAAGGGCCGCGCCGTCCATGTGATGATGACGTCCGTCCGCAGCCACTTCATGCCCGACAAGATCGAGGGCATCCAGGTGGGTGACTCGGTGTTCTTCCACGTGACCAACCTCGAGCAGGACTGGGACGTGCCCCATGGCTTCGCGGTGATGGGGGCGACCAACTCGGAGCTGCTGCTGATGCCGGGCCAGACGCGCACGCTGGTCTGGACGCCCGACCGGGTCGGGATCTTCCCCTTCTACTGCACCGACTTCTGCTCGGCGCTGCACCAGGAGATGCAGGGATACATCCGGGTGTCGCCCAAGGGGTCGTCGGTGGCGCTCAAGTGGAACAGCCCGAGCTACAAGGCGGGCGACGCGGAAGATGACCACAAGAAGGACGACGATCACAAGAAGGGCGACGATCACGACCAACGCGGGACCCGCTGACATGAAACGCTCCTCACGCCTGGCGGTCGCCGCCGCCTCGCTGCTGCTGCTGGCGGTGTACGTGCTGCCGCTCTGGCACATCGACCTGATCGCGCCCCAGTATCCGGAAGGGCTGGGGCTCAGGATCTGGGTGGACCAGATCACCGGTCTCAAGCCGAACGACGTGAACAGCATCAACGGGCTGAATCACTACATCGGAATGCGGGCGATCGAGCCCGACATGATTCCCGAGCTCCGGCTCATGCCGCGGCTTCTGGCCGCCGCCATCGCCGCGGGGCTGCTCGTGGCGCTGGTGGGCCGGCGGCCGCTGCTCTACGTCTGGGCCGGCCTGTTCGCCCTGGGCGCCGCGGCCGGGCTGGGGGACTTCTGGAAGTGGGGCTACGACTACGGCCACCAGCTCGACCCGCACGCGGCCATCAGCGTGCCGGGAATGAGCTATCAGCCCCCGATCATCGGCAGCAAGCAACTGCTCAACTTCCATGCGACGTCGTGGCCGGGACCGGGCGGCTGGATCGCCATCCTGGCGCTCGCCACCGTGGTTGCGGTGGCCGTGTTCGAGTGGCGCCGCGCGCGCGCACCGCGCCCGGCGGCTGCCGTGGGCGCGGGCATGCGGGCGATGGAGGCGGCGTGACGGTGCGGCACCTCCGCCCGCTGGCGACCCTGGTCGCGGTGGCGCTCGCGGGTGCCTGCGCGCCGCCGGGGCCCCGGCCGATCGCCCTCGGAAAAGAGAACTGCCGTCACTGCCACATGACGATCGCCGACCCGAGGTTCGCGGCCGAGCTGGTGACGGCAAAGCGGGTGGTCTACGTGTTCGACGACGTCGGCTGCCTGCTCGCCTTCGTGCGGGAGGGGACGGTTCCGGAGGAGCAGGTGCACTCGCTCTGGGTCTACGACTATCTGCGGCCCGACTCGCTGCTCGACGCGCGTCAGGCGGTTTACCTGCGGGTCGACACGCTGGGAACGCCGATGGGCAGCCACCTGGCGGCGCTCCGGCCCGGCCGCGCGGCGGACAGCCTTCACGCCCGGCTGGGCGGCGAGCCGCTTGCCTGGGACAGGTTGCCGGCCGAGGGGCACGGTGGGTAGCGCCGTCCTGATGTTCGCGCTGATCCTGGCGGCGGCACCGCCCCGCCGGATCGTGGTGGCGCCCGGCGGGCCGGTGCCCACCGTGACCGCGGCGCTCAGGCTGGCGCGCCCGGGCGACACGGTGGTGGTCACGGCCGGCATCTACCGGGAGCCGCGGCTCGAGGTCCGCGTGCCGGTCACCCTCCTCGGCGCGGGTGACGCCGTGCTGGACGGCGGCGGCGCGCACGAGGTGCTCACCATCCGTGCGGATGACGTCACGGTGCGCGGCCTCACCATCCGGAACGTCGGCACCAGCTTCACCGACGACCGCGCGGGGATCCGGATCGACGGGGCGCGCGGCTGCGTGATCGCCGACAACCGGCTGCTCGATACCTTCTTCGGCATCTACGCCGAGCGCGCGGACGACTGCGTCGTGTCAGGCAACGTGATCGAGGGGCGGGCCCGCCGGCAGACGACGTCGGGGAACGCCATCCACCTGTTCTACTCGACCGGCTTCACGGTGACCGGGAACCGGGTCAGCGGGCACCGCGACGGGATTTATCTCGAGTTCTCGCACCGCGTCTCGATCAGGGACAACGAGAGCCACGGCAACGTACGCTACGGCCTCCACTTCATGTTCTCGGACAGTTGCGAGTACCGGCGGAACGTCTTCAGCAGCAACGCCTCGGGCGTGGCGGTGATGTACAGCCGGAGCGTGACGATGGTGGGAAACCGGTTCGAGGACAACTGGGGGCCGGCCGCGTACGGGCTCCTCCTCAAGGAGATCAAGGACAGCCGGATCGAGGGAAACCTGCTGGCGCGCAACACGGTGGGGTTGTTCGCCGAATCGGCCGACCGGCTGGTCGTCGAGCGCAATCAGTTCCTCAGGAACGGCTGGGCGGTGCGCATCATGGCCAACGCGACGGACAACAGCTTCCGGTGGAACCGGTTCGAGGGCAACACCTTCGACGTGGCGACCAACAGCCAGGGAAGCAGCCCCAGCACCTTCGCGGAGAACTACTGGGACGGCTACGCCGGCTACGACCTCGACCGCGACGGCTTCGGCGACACGCCGTTCCGGCCGGTGCGGCTCTTCTCGGTCATCGTCGAGCAGAACGAGCCCACCCTGATCCTGCTGCGCAGCTTCTTCCTCGACCTGCTCGAGGCGGCGGAGCGCGTCATGCCCGTCCTCACCCCCGAGGCGCTGGTGGACAGCCGGCCGCTGATGCACTGGAGGGTCTCATGACCAGTCCCGCGCTCGTTCCGGCGCCCGCGCCGCTCGCGCTGCCGCGCATGGTGGTCGCGTCGGCCGGGCTCACCAAGCGGTTCGGCCGGCTCGAAGTGCTCCGCGGAGTGGACTTCGCGGTGCGGGCCGGCCGCGTGACGGCCATCCTCGGGCCCAATGGCGCGGGCAAGTCCACGCTGATCAAGATCCTGCTCGGCCTCGTCAGGCCCGACGGGGGTTCGATCGCGATGCACGGGACGGACGTCGGCGAGGACCCGGCGTATCGGGCGCGGATCGGCTACATGCCGCAGCAGGCGCGCTTTCCCGAGAACCTCACCGGCCGCGAGGTCGTCCGCCTCCTGCGCGACCTGAGGGACGACGCCGTGCCGGAGGACGACGACCTGTTCGAGGGGTTCGGGCTGGCGCGCGAGCTCGACAAGCCGGTGCGGGCGCTTTCCGGCGGTACCCGGCAGAAGCTCAACGCCGCCGTGGCGTTCATGTTTCGCCCGTCGCTCCTGATCCTGGACGAGCCGACGGCGGGGCTCGATCCGATTGCGAGCGGCGTGCTCAAGGCCCGGATCCTCCGGGCTCGGGCCGAGGGCGTGTCGGTGCTGCTCAGCTCGCACGTGCTGAGCGAGCTGGAGGAGCTGGTGGACGACGTGATTTTCCTGGTGGAGGGACAGGTCGAGTTCCAGGGCTCGCTTCGGCGGCTCAAGGAGACGACGGGCGAGACCCGGCTCGAGCGGGCCATCGCCCGGTTGATGCAGCGGGGGACCAGATGACCGCCGTCAAGGTGTTGCGCTACGAGCTGCGGGACCTGCGGCGGAGCCGCTGGCTGCTGGGCTACGTGCTCCTGCTGCTGGCGCTGACCGATGCCCTGCTCCGGTTCGGCGGCGGCGGCCCGCGCGCGGTGCTGAGTCTGATGAACGTGGTGCTCGTCTTCGTGCCCCTGGTGAGCGTCGTGTTCGGCACGATGTACCTGTATGGGGCGCGCGACTTCATCGAGTTGCTGCTGGCTCAGCCGGTGGGGCGCGGCTCGCTGTTCGCGGGCCTCTATGGCGGGCTCGCCGCGCCGCTCGCGATCGGGTTTCTGCTCGGCGTCGGGCTCCCGTTCCTCTGGAGCGGGCAGGGTGACGGCTCGCTGGCTGGTGCGCTCGCCATGCTGCTGGCCACGGGCGTCCTGTTGACGCTGGTCTTCACGGCGCTGGCGTTTCTGGTGTCGCTGCTGTTCGAGGATCGGGCCAAGGGTCTCGGCGCCGCCATCCTGGTCTGGCTCGCCGCCACGGTGCTGTACGACGCGGTGATCGTGCTGGTGGCCACCGCGTTCACCGACTATCCGCTCGAGCTGCCGATGCTCGGTCTCATCGTGCTCAACCCGGTGGACCTCGGCCGGGTGCTGCTGCTGCTGCAGTTCGACACCGCGGCGCTGATGGGGTACACCGGGGCCGTGTTCGAGCGGTTCTTCGGGACGCTCGTCGGCCTCGCTGTCGCCACCGGGGCGCTGGCGCTCTGGTGCGCCGGGCCGCTGGGCCTGGCGCGCGCGAGGTTCCGGGGGAAGGATTTCTAAGGAGCTCCGCGACACTGCCATCCCGAGCGAAGCGAGGGGTCGCGCGCAGCTCGCGACCCCTCAGCTCGCCGCGAGCACGACCGCCGGTAGCTCGCCGAGCCCCACGTCCCCCAGCGCCGCCACTGCGCCGACGACGATCACCACCGGGCTCCGGAGCCCGTCCCGCTCGGCCGCTTCGGCGATGGTGCCGAGCGGGGCCCGGGTGACGCGCTGCTCACGCGTGGTGGCGCTCTGGATGCAGGCCGCGGGCGTCGCCGCGTCGCGTCCAGCCGCTACCAGCTGCAACGCGAGCGCGGCGAGGTTTCCCAGGCCCATCAGCACCACCAGCGTATCCACGCCTGCGAGCCCGGCTACGTCCGGCACCTCACCGTCGGGCTGCCCGGTGTGCCCGGTGACCACCGCGAACGACCGCGCCAGCCCGCGCGCCGTCAGCGGAATTCCCGCCGCCGCCGGCCCGGCCAGGGCACTCGATACCCCCGGGATCACGTACACCGGCACGCCCGCCTCGCGGCACGCGGCCGCCTCTTCGCTCCCCCGCCCGAAGACGAACGGATCGCCGCCCTTGAGGCGGACGACGCTCCGGCCGAGCCGTGCGCGCGAGACGAGCAGCGCGTTGATCTCGGCCTGCGAGTAGGGCGCGTGGCCCGGGCCCTTGCCGGCATCGATCAGCTCGGCGTCAGCCCGGGCTTCCCGGAGCAGCTCGGATCCGATCAGCCGGTCGTGGACTACCACGTCCGCCGAGCGCAGCAGCTCGAGCCCGCGCGAGGTGATGAGCCCCGGATCGCCGGGGCCGCCACCTACCAGGTGCACGGGGCCGGGCTCCTTCGGGACGATGGTGGTCATGCGGAGCCGGAACCGCGGCGGCGGCGGCGGCGTGTGCTTCCGCGCCAGGTCCACCACGATCTCCTCGAGCCCGGGGTAGCTCCCCACGGCCATATCCACGAGCACGCGCCGACCCGCCTCCGCTTCATGCAGGCCCACGAGCCGCGGCACATCCTCCAGCGCATGGCCGCTGCCACCGATCAGGAACGGCACCACCAGCACGGTCTGCTGCCGGAGCTGCCGCATGACCGTGTCCACCGCCGGCTCGTCGTCGAGAAACGCGGCGACGACCTGGCCCGCGACCCGCCGACGGCGCAACATGTCAGCCAACTGCGCCGTGGCCTCGCGGCTCCGCGGGTGCCGTGGGGTGCCGTGTCCCACCAGCAGGAGCGCCGCGTCGTTTCGCTCGGCGCCGCGCTCGCGCAGCAGCTCGGTCACTCGCCGGGCGACGAGCGGCGCCACGCCCGGATGTGTCCCCACCGGCGGCGTCTGCCGCAGCCGGACGTCGGCGTACCGGTGGTTCCGCGCGAGCGCCTCGGGAAGCACGACCTCCGTGTAGTGACCGGCGCTGGTGAAGAACGGCACCACGGTCGCCTCGTCCGCGGCGAGCTCGTCCAGCACGGCGTCGAACGCGGGCTCGCCATGGTGGAACGCTACCGCGACCGCGTCGAACAGCCGCTGCCGGCGAAGCGATTCCGCCAGCCGGCGCACGAGGGCATTGGCCGCCGGGTCGCGTCGCGAGCCGTGGGCCGCCAGGATCAGCGCGCGACCGCTCACGGCGCCACCGCCTCGGGCAGCAGATCGACGGTCGGCAGCTCGCGGCCGGTGACCACGGTCCGCCTGGCGCGGAGGCCCATGAGCCGCTGATAGAAATCGCCCAACCCTTCGTCGGCGGCGCGCTCCGCGGCCCAGCGCTGGAGCAGCGGCCGCACGCTCTCGAGCAGCTCCTCCAGCGGCACGTCCGCGCGGTAGAGATCCGCCAGCCGGTCCCCCGCCAGGCCGCCGCCCACATACACGTTGTAGAGTCCGAGCGAGCGTCCGACGAACGCGAGGTCGGCGGTGTAGGGTCGCGCGCAGCCGTTAGGGCAGCCGGTCATGCGGATGGTGAGCGGCGCGTCGCGCAGGCCCAGGCCCTCGAGCTCGGCTTCGAACCGCTCGAGGATGCCCGGGATCGCGCGCTCCGATTCGGCCACGGCCAGCCCGCAGGTCGGGAGGGCAGGGCAGGCCATCGAGTAGCGCCGCGCGGCGGAGAGGGCCGCGGGGAGGGTGACGCCGTGGGCCGTGAGAATCCGCTCCACCGTGTCCAGGTCACCCGACTCGAGATCGGTGAGCAGCAGGTTCTGCTGGCCGGTGAGGCGGATGCCGGGGCGGAGGCGCGCCACGATCTCGCGCAACGCCGTCCGGAGCGCGTGGCCTGCGGCATCGACGATGCGGCCGCTCTGGATGAACACGCCGTAGAACCAGCGGCCGTCGCTCTGGCGGTGGCGGCCCAGGTGATCGTGGAACGGCAGCGCGGCGAGTTCGACCGCGGGGCCCAAGGTGAACGACGCGCGGCGCTCGAACTCCTCGCGAAAGCGCGGTGTGCCCCATTCGCCGAGCAGGTACTTGAGCCGGGCGTGGCGCCGGTCGCTCCGGTTGCCGTGGTCGCGGAAGATCGAGGCGACGAGCCGCACCGCCTCCACCCCGTGCTCCACCGGCACGAAGCCGAGCGGCTCGGCCAGGCGCGCGGTGGTATCGCCCTTGTTGTGGGTCATGCCGAGCCCGCCGCCCACGAGCAGGTTGAAGCCCTCGAGCCGTCCGTCGTGAACGATGGCCAGGAGTCCCACGTCGTGGGCCCGGATATCCACGCAGTTGTCGGTCGAGAGGCCGACGGCGGCCTTGAACTTCCGCGGCAGGTAGTGGTCGCCGTAGAAGGGCTCCTCCTCCGCGCTCGAGAGCTGCTTCTCGCCGTCGAGCCAGATCTCGTGGTATGCGCGCGAACCGGGGCGGAGCTGGACCGCCAGCGCTTCGGCCACCTGGCGGACCAGGGCGTGGTCGGCGTCGCCCAGGGGCGCGGCGCAGCCCATGACGTTCCGCTGCACGTCGCCGCAGGCGGAGATGGTGGTGAGGAGAGCGTCGTTGATCGCGGCGATCGTGCTTCTGAGATTCCCCTTCAGCACGCCATGGAACTGGAAGCCCTGGCGTGTGGTCACGCGCAGGGTGCCGTTCCCATGCTCCGCGGCGATCCGGTCCAGCTCGAGGTACTGTCCGGCGGTCACGGCGCCGGCCGGGATGGCGACGCGAACCATGAACGCGTATGCCTTCTCGAGCCCGGCCGCCTCGAGCGCCCGGCGAGCGTCGCGATCGTCCTGCTGGTATGTGCCGTGGAACTTGAGCAACTGCAGGTCGTCGTGGCCGAAGTGGGTGTGGTCCGACGCCAGCGTCTCCGCGATCGTGCCGCGGAGGTGCCGACTTCGGCGCTTGGCCAGCTCGACCTTGGACTCGGGTGCGCCAGTCATGGGTGAATCACGCCTTTCTCGCGAAGTGTCGCGGGAGGTCCCGGTGAAGTCCGCATTCCGTCTTCGACGTCCCGGCCCACCGGCCGGTGCGCGAGTAGTCCCGGGGGCCGGCGCCCGGGACCGGTGCGGTGCAGTGGGTGCAGCCCAGCGTGGGGTAACCGCGCTCGTGCAGTTCGTTGTAGGGCACATCGTGCGCGCGCACGTACTCCCAGACACGTGCCCGGTCCCATGCGGCCAGCGGGTTCACCTTGACGAGCTGGTATTGCCAGTCCCATTCGACCACGCGGAGCGCCGCGCGGTCGGCGCCCTGGCTCCGGGTCAGGCCGGTGAGCCAGACATCCACTCCCTGCAGTGCGCGCCGCATCGGCTCGACCTTGCGCAGGACGCAGCAGAGATCGGGGTCCTGCCGCCAGAGCTCGGGGCCGAACTGCTCGGCTTGCGCCTCGGGCGTGAGCGCCGTGCCCCGGTTCTCGAATCGGAGGTGCGGGTAGCGGTCTGCCAGCCGGTCGCGGAGCGCGTAGGTCTCCGGAAAGAGGAACATCGTGTCCAGCCAGACCACAGGGACCGAGACTCGGTGTCGCGCGACCATGTCGATCAGTGCGCATCCCTCCATTCCGAACGAGGTGGTGACCACGAGCTCGCGGCCGGCGAACCGGCGGAGGGCCCAGGCCACGATCGCTTCGGGCGGGGATTCCTCGCCGACCGTCGCGGTGTCCGGCGTATTGCTTGGCATACCCTCTCCGCTCCAGGGTACCAGAAACGAAAAGGCCCGCAGGACTTTGCCTGCGGGCCTCACACGAGATGCGCGTGAACGTCGAGCCGTCAGGTTGTCCGGTCGGGGAGGAGATTCCGCATGCAACAACACGCCATGGCGCCCGAGAAGAGCGGCACGGCGGCGGACCGGGAACATACGGCGGAGCGCATAATCATACGGATACGGTAGCGGTCGGGAGTGGGGTTGTCAACGGGGGCGGAAGGACGGAAGGGCGGAACGACGGAACGGAAGGACGGAAGGGCGCGTCGAATGGGCGCCGATCCTGCCATGCCTCAGCCCGGCGGTGAACTATTTTTCTGCATGAGTGTTTAGCTCATGACTCATGATACGGAGCTGCTCAATGTCGTCCATTCAACTCTCTTCCACGAAGCGCCTGAACGCCGCGCTGACCGTACTCCGGCTCGTGGTCGGCTCGATCTTCGTGGCGCACGGCGCGCAGAAGCTCTTCCTGCTGGGACTGCCGGCCGTCACCGGCGGGTTCAGCCAGATGGGCATGCCGTTCCCATGGCTGGTGGCGCCGCTGGTGGCAGGGGTCGAGCTCATCGGCGGGCTGGCGCTCATCTTCGGGCTGGTGACCCGACTCGCCTCGGTGGCGCTGGCGCTCGACATGCTGGGCGCGATCCTGCTGGTGCACCTTCCCGGCGGCTTCTTCCTGCCGGCGGGGGTCGAGTTCGCCCTGGCGATGCTCGGCGCCACGGTGGCGCTCGGACTGGCGGGTCCGGGCGAATTCTCCCTGGATGCCGTGCTCGCGCGGCGACGCATGGGTCGTGGACTGCCGGCCAGGATGGTGGAGCGGCGGGCCGGGCAGCGTCGGGCGGCGTGACGCGGGCAGGCGGTCGGGCGGCCGGGCGGTCGGCGGCAAGATGAACTGTCATTCCGAGCGAAGCGAGGGATCTGGCCGGGCCGAGTTCGAACACCGGGTGAGCAGATCCCTCGCTTCGCTCGGGATGACAGTTCTGCGGCTGTCTGACCGCCTGACTGCCTGACCGCCTGACCACCTGCCCGCGCGGCCACCTGCCCGCCTACCCGCCTTACGCGTGACTCCCCGCTCCCCTCCCCTTACACTTAACCTGCCGCCAGGGGCATCCGTCCGCGCCACCCGCGCCGACGGATTGAGACGTCACCCTTGGAACCTGATCCGGTTCATACCGGCGAAGGGAGAGCGGCGCCCGCGCCTCCCGCGCCAGCGCTGCGCTTCCGCCGCCCGACCCATGGAGCGACAGCGATGGCCACGCGCACTTCCCGTCCACGCCGGTCCCGTGTTACCGGGCCGGCAGCCCCGCCCGCAGCCGAGAGCTACGCCGAAGCGTTCCCCCGGTCCAGCAAGGTGTACATCGAAGGGACCCGTGGGATCCGTGTCCCCATGCGCGAGATCGCGCTTTCGGGCGGCGAGCCGCCGCTCCGGGTGTACGACGCAACCGGCCCGCAGGGCTGCGACGTGCGCCAGGGGCTTCCGCCGCTCCGCCGTCCCTGGATCCTCGCGCGCGAGATCGAACACACGGGCCGCCGGACGGGCGGAGATCCCGCGCTCGTGCCCGACGGTCTCCGCCGCGGCGTGCTCCGCGGACGCGGCCCCGTCACCCAGCTCCAGTCCGCCCGCCGGGGCGAGATCACGGAGGAGATGGAGTTCGTCGCGCTGCGCGAGGGGATGCCGGCCGAGCTGGTGCGGAGCGAGGTGGCCCGCGGGCGCGCCATCATTCCCGCCAACATCAACCACCCCGAGCTCGAGCCGATGGTCATCGGCCGCGCGTTCCAGGTGAAGATCAACGCCAACATCGGCAACTCGGCCGTGCGCTCGTCCATCGAGGACGAGGTCGAGAAGCTGCGC
>JAICLE010000005.1 GCA_025927545.1 Gemmatimonadales bacterium | reverse complement strand
GCTCAAGGACCTCGGCCTGAGCGCTGCCACCATCCGCCGCGAAGTCTCCGCCGTCCGGACGTACTACGGCTTCCTCGTCGCCGAGGGCCGTGTGGCCGCCGACCCGAGCGACCGGCTCGAATCGCCCCGCCGTGGCCGTGTCCTGCCGGATACCCTGCGCGTGTCGGAGGTGGCGGCGCTGCTCGCGGCGCCGCACGTGGACCAGCCCTTGGCCTGGCGCGACCGCGCGCTGCTCGAGCTGGGCTACGGGGCCGGCCTCCGCGTCTCCGAGCTCTGCGGCCTCGGCATTACCGATCTCCTGCTCACCGAGAACCTGGTGCGGGTGTTCGGGAAGGGCGGGAAGGAGCGGCTGGTGCCGATCGGACGCACCGTGATCGGCGCGGTCTCGGTCTACATTCACCAGCTCCGCCCGGAGCTCGACCGCGGTGCCAGTGCCGGGCGTGTGCTGCTCAACGCGCGCGGCCGTCCGCTCTCCCGCGTGGGCGCGTGGGGCATCGTGAAGCGCGCCGCCGCGCGGGCGGGCATCGCCAAGCGGGTCACGCCGCACACGCTGCGGCACAGCTTCGCCACGCATCTCCTCGAGGGCGGCGCCGACTTGCGCGCCGTGCAGGAGATGCTGGGCCACGCGGACCTCTCCACGACGCAGATCTACACCCACGTCGACCGCGAGTATCTCCGCTCGGTTCACAAGCAGTACCATCCGCGGGGCTGAAGCAATGCGCCATCGACTCCCGCGCCACCGGTTCTCCGGAGTGCTCTTCGTCGCGCTCGCGGCCTGCGCGCGCTACGTGCCCCAGCCTGTCGATCCCGCCGCGCACCCGGCGGCATACCGGGCCCGCCGCCTCGACGATACCGCGCTGGTGGCGTGGGTCGGCCGTTTCGCGGAGCCGCCCGCCGCGGGCCGGTGGACGGACCGCCAGCTCGCGCTCGCGGCGCTCCGGTTCCGCGCGGAGCTGGTCCGGGCCCGCGCCCAGTGGCGGACCGCAGTTGCAGCCGAGAGGACGGCCGGCGCGCGGCCGGCGCCGGGCGCCCAGGCCGAGGTGGAGCGCGCGGTGGCCGGCAATAGGGACGAATCACCGTGGGTGGTCTCGCTCGCCGCGCTCGCCACGGTGGAGCTCGGCGGGAAGCGCGGGGCCCGGCTGCAGCGCGCCCGCGCCTGGACCACCGTGGCGGAGGGCGAGCTCCGGCTCACTGCCTGGCGGATCGTGCAGCGCACCCGGGCCGCGGCAGCGGCGCTCGTCTCGGCGGAGGCGGGGCTGGGGCAGGCACGGCGTGAAGCGGAGGCCGTGCGGGAGGTGCAGATGCTGGAGCGCGGCCGGTACCAGGAGGCCTCCCTCGGCACTGCGGAGCTCGCCCGCACCCGGGCGGAGGTGGAGGCGGCCCGTGCGCAGGTGACCGCCGCCGCCGCCGCGGCACTCGTGGCGCGCGCCGAGCTCGCCGGCGCGCTCGCGCTGCCGGCAGCGGCGCTCGAAACGATCGCGGTCACGCCGGTCCGCAGCGCCGGCTGTACCCTGCTGGATTTCGCGAGCGTCGACTCGATGGCGGTCCTCTCGCTCACGCGCCGTCCCGAGCTCGCCCGCGCGCTCGCCGAGTACGCCGTGGCCGAGGCCGACGTCCGGCTCGAGGTCGCGCGCCAGCGCCCGGACTTGGAGCTCGGGCCGGGGTTCATCTTCGATCAGGGGATCAAACGCTGGACGCTGGGACTGGCGCTCCCGGGCCTGCTCGGCTTCCGCAACCGGGCCCCGATCGTGGAAGCCGAGGCCGCGCGTGCCGCGGCGGGCGCGCGCGTAGCCGAATCGCAGGACTCGCTGCTCGCGGAGGTGGACGCCGCCGCTGCGGGGTGCCGCGGCGCGATACTCGAGCGCGCCGCCGCGGACTCCCAAGTCGCGGTGGCCGCACACGCGGCGGAGTTGGCGCGTGCGGCGTACGGGCGCGGCGAGACCACGCGGCTCGAGCCGGCGCTCGCCGCGCTCACGTTCGTCCGCGCGGAGCGGTCGCGCCAGTCCGCCGAGGCGCGCCTCCTCACCGCGGGGCAGGCGCTCGAGGCCGCGCTCGGCGCGTGGGGCAGCGGTGCCGGCCAGCGCTGGCCCGATGTGCGGGCAACCGAGGATCTGGAAGGAGCGCCGAGGTGAACACCATCGCGCGACGCACCATCGTGGCGGTCGTCGCGCTGGTCGTGGCGATCGGCCTGGTCGTCCTGTACCGGAACCACATGTCGGAGGTCGAGCGCGAAGCCGCCCGTGATGCGCCGGTCGTCGCGCCCAGCCGCGTGCGGGAGGTGGAAGGCGAAGCGGTCGTGACGCTCGATTCCGCCGAGCGCCGTCGCATCGGGCTGGCCCTCTCCCCCCTGGGTGCAACCTCCCGCGTGCCCGAAGACCGCCTCCCGGGTGAAGTCGTCGCCGAACGCGGGCGCACGGCGGTGCTGCGTGCGCCGGTCGCGGGGCGGCTTACCCTGCCGGCGGGCACGCGCTGGCCTGCGCTCGGCGCGCGCGTCGACCCCGGGGTGGCACTCGCGAGGGTGTCCGACGCCCGCCCGCTGTCTCTGCCGATCGGCGGCGTGGTCACGAGCGTCGGCGCGCAGCCGGGAGCGCTGGTCGAGGCCGGCCAGTCCCTGCTCGAGGTGGCGGATTATCGGCGGCCGCTCGTCCGCGTACCGTGGCCCGCACAGGAAGGCGGCCGCCCGCCGGCGCGCGCGCGGGTGGGTCCCGCGACGGCCGATGTCCGGGTAGACGCCACGCTGGTGGGGCCCGCGCCCGAGGCGGACCCGGCGACGCGCCAGCCGGTGTACCTCTATCGCGCCGGGCGCGCGTGGCCCGGTGCCATGCCCGGCACGCCCGCCGTCCTCCTGCGCCCGCGCACCGGGCGCCGGGCCGACGGAGTGCTCGTGCCCGATTCGGCGGTGGTGCAGTGGGAAGGGCTCGCCTGGACGTACGTGCAGCGCCGCCCCGGGCGGTTCCACCGTGTGCGTGTGCCCACCGATCACCCCGTGCCCGGCGGGTGGCTCGCCGGGGCGCCGCTCGGCGTGGACGACACCGTCGTCGTCCGCGGCGCGCAAGAGCTGTTGTCGGAAGAGTTCCGCGCGAGCGTCACCGTCGGCGACGAGGCCGGCGAGTGAGGACGCGAGCAGCGGCATGCTGACCACGCTCGTCCGCCAGTCGGTGCGCCACCGCGGCGTGGTCGTCGGACTCGCGCTGGCGCTGGTGGTGTACGGTGCCGGCGTCGTGGCCGGCTCGCGGCTCGACGTATTTCCCGAATTTGCCCCGCCGCAGGTCTCCATCCAGACCGAGGCGCCGGGCCTCTCGCCCGAGCAGGTCGAGGTGCTCGTCACCAAGCCGATCGAGGACGCGATCAACGGCGTCGAGGGGATCGCCACCGGTCGCTCGCAGTCCATCCAGGGCCTCTCCGTCATCACCGCGGTGCTCGCCGAGAACCAGAACATCTACCGCGCACGCCAGTCGCTGGCGGAGCGGCTGGTCGAGGTCACGGGACGCCTGCCCGAGACGGTCGCGCCCCCCGTGCTCACGCCGCTGACCTCCTCCTCGAGCACGGTGCTCGTCATCGGCCTCACCTCGACGAGGCGCACGCTGATGGAGCAGCGCACCTTCGCGGACTGGGTGCTGCGTCCCCGCCTACTCGCGACGCCCGGCGTCTCCAAGGTCGCCGTCTTCGGCGGCGAGGTGCGCCAGTTGCAGATCCAGCTCGACCCGGCGCGCCTGCGGCTCTACGGGATCGGCGCCGCGGAGGTGGCCGATGCCGCGGCCCAGGCGACGGGCGTGCGCGGCGCCGGGGTCATCGACGGACCCAACCAGCGGATCACCGTGCGGGCGGAGGGGCAGGCGGTGACCCCTGCCGCCCTTGGAGGCACCGTGGTTCGCGAGCGCGGCGGGTCGGTGCTCCGCCTCGCGGATCTCGGGCGGGTGGTCGAAGCGCCCGAGCCGCGGTTCGGCGAGGGTGGCGTGGACGGCCGGCGCGGCCTCGTCATCGTGATCTCGGCGCAGCTTGGCGCCAACACCAAGATCGTGGCGCGGCGGGTCGAGGCCGCGCTCGCGGGCCTGGAGCCGGCGATGCGCGCGCAGGGACTGACGCTCCGGGCCGACATCTTCCGCCCCTCGGAGTTCATCGATCTCGCGCTGCGGAACATCATCACGTCGCTGCTGCTGGGGGCGGTGCTGGTGGCGCTGGTCCTGCTCGTGTTCCTCTCGGACGTGGGCGCGGCGGCGATTTCGCTCACCGCGATCCCCCTTTCGCTGATGGCGGCGCTGATCGTGCTCGACAAGCTCGGCTTCGGGCTCAATACGCTCACGCTCGGTGGGCTGGCCATCGCCCTCGGCGAGGTGGTGGACGACGCGATCATCGACGTGGAGAACATCGCCCGCCGGCTGCGCGAGAACGCCCGCGCGGCGGCGCCCCGGAGCTCGGCCGCGGTGGTGGTGGAGGCGTCGCTCGAGGTGCGAAGCAGTGTCGTCTACGCCACGTTCGTGGTGGCGCTGGTGTTCCTCCCGGTGCTCACGCTCACCGGCGTGCAGGGTGCGCTCTTCCGCCCGCTGGGCCTCGCGTACATCCTCGCGATCCTCGCCTCACTCGTCGTGGCGCTCACGGTGACGCCGGCCCTGACGCTGCTGCTCCTCGGGCGGCGCAGCCATCGCGCCCGCGAGTCGCGCGCGCTGGGATGGCTCAAGGCCCGGTATGCCCGGTTACTCGATGGGCTCGCCGATCACCCGCTCGGCGTCGGCGCCGCGGCGGCGGGGCTCTGCCTGGCCGCTGCGGCGACGCTCCCGTTCTTCGGCGCCACCTTCCTGCCCGAGTTCCGCGAGGGCCACTACCTGGTGCACATGTCAGCCGTGCCGGGCACCTCGCTTGACGAGTCGTTCCGCCTCGGCGCCAGGGTCACCGAAGCGCTCCGGCGCGACCCGCGGGTCCGCACCGTGGCACAGCGCATCGGCCGCGCTGAGCTCTCGGAAGACACCTGGGGCACGCACTACACCGAGTTCGAGGTGGACCTCGTGCCGCTCACCGGCGAGGCCGCGGAAACGGTGCAGGATGACCTCCGCCGGATACTGGCCGGCTTTCCCGGCGTCAACTTCGCGATCCGCGGCTTCCTGGCGGAGCGCATCGAGGAGACGCTCACCGGCTCTACGGCGGAGCTCGTGGTGCGGGTCTTCGGCGACGACCTCGACAGTCTCGACGTCGCCGCCCGGCGCGTGGCCGAGCTGCTCGGCCGCACGCCGGGCACCGCCGACGTGCAATACGACGCGCCCCCCGTGGCTCCCGAAGTCACCCTGCGGCTCAAGCCGGAGGCGCTACCCATGTATGGTCTCCGGCCGGGCGAGGTGCTGTCGACCATCGAGATGGCCACCCGCGGCGTCCGGGTGGCACAGGTGTTCGAGGGCAACCGATCGACCGACGTGGTCGTCACGCTGCTGCCGGGAGGGCGCGACCGGCCCGAAGATTTGCGTGCCCTCCCGGTCACCTCCGCCGGCGGGCGGCAGGCGGAGCTGGGCCAGGTGGCCGTCGTGGCGCGCACCACCGGCCGGTTCATGATCTCCCACGTTGGGGCCCGCCGCGTGCAGACCGTGACCGCGAACGTGCGCGGCGGCGACGTCGAAGGGGTCACCCGCGGGGTCGAGGCGCGGCTCGGACCGTCCGCCCGTCTGCCGGCCGGGGTCTACGCCGAGGTCGGAGGGAGCGGCACGGCGCAGCGCGAGGCCCGGCGCGAGCTGTTCCGGAACAGCCTCCTCGCCGGCGCCGGGATCGTGATGCTCCTCTGGGTGGCGTTTGGGGAATCGAGCCGGCTGCTGCTCGTGCTGGCGAACCTGCCGTTCGCGCTGGTGGGCGGCGTGCTCGCCGTGTTCGCTACCGGGGGGCTTCTGAGCCTGGGATCGCTCGTCGGCTTCGTGACCCTCTTCGGCATCGCGACGCGGAACGCGGTAATGCTCATTTCCCACTACGACCACCTGGTGACCGTGGAAGGCGAGCAGTGGGGCCGGGACACGGCCCGCCGTGGCGCGCTCGAGCGGCTCGGCCCGATTCTCATGACCGCGCTCGTCACCGCGCTGGGGCTGCTCCCGCTCGCGCTGGGCAGCGGCGACCCCGGCCGCGAGATCGAGGGCCCCATGGCGATCGTGATCCTCGGAGGGCTGGTCACCTCCACCCTGCTCAGCCTGTTCGTGCTGCCTACCCTCGCGCTCCGCTTCGGGCGGTTCGGCGCCGGGCCCGCGTCCGACGCCTGACCACGATCTTAGACCGCGAAGCCCGCGTTCGCCGGATCGATCCGCTCGAACACCGCTCCGAGCCAACGGATCATGACCACCGCCTCCGCCGCCACTCCCACCTGAAGCACGACGAGCGCCGGCAGCGCCGCCCACCCGCCGATCCCGGGCTCGAGCGTGACGTACAGGCCCCCCGCGAGTGCCGCCGGCACGGCCAGCGCGGCCGCCAGGAGCGCCAGGTACGCCACGATCATCAACATGTTCTGTCCGAGCGCCTCGACCCCGCTGGGCCGGCCCGCCCCGAGATGCACCCAGGCGGGGAAGAGCAGCGCTGCCGCGTTCTGGATCAGCATCCCCAGATAATTCACTCCGGGAAGGCAAACCACCGCCGCCAGCAGCACCACCGAGCGGGTTTGGAGGTCCGGCTCCATCCGGGTGTTGCCCAGAAAGGCCAGGTACGCCACCAGCACGAGGCCGAGCTGCAGCGCGGTGACCACCAGCGTGGAGGCCGCCGCCTCGGCCGCGACCACCGATCGTCCGCGCAGGGGGTAGCTGCGGAGCAGGTCCAGCTTGAGCAGGTCGCTCCGGAGATCGTTCCGGACCCACTGCGGCCCGATGACGATGGTAAGTCCGGCCCAGGTTGCCGTGAACCAGCCGGCGGCATGGGCGAGGCTGCCGTTCGGATCGAATGACAGCAGCCCGGCCGCGATCGAGGCGACGACGAACGCCACCACAGCGTCCCGGGTCCGGCGGAGCCGCACCACGCCCAGGAGGTTCTTCCACAGGATGGCGCCGCCGGGCCAGCCGACGGGCGCCAGCCGCAGGAAGCGCGGCACGCTGCGGTGGGTCAGCGCCGGCGGTGCCGCAGCGCCGCGCAGGGCCCGCTGCTCCGCCCGCCGGAGCGACGTCTCGGCGGCGGCTTCCTCGAACGCGGTGTCCGCGCGGATCACCCAGACATAGTGCAGCAGCAGCAGGAGCAGCGCCGGCCCCATGGCGCGCGCCCACTCCGCCGGCGAATGGGCGGTCAGCGGCCGGACCATCGCGCGAAACGGCGTCAGCAGCAGGTGGGGCACCGGTTCCGCGGCCGCCTCGGTGAGCGCATCGAGGAATGTGCCCACGCCGGCCGACCACCCGGCGGCGATGCTGGGCAGCGCGTCCCGGAGGCCCCACGCGAGTGCGATCAGCGCCGCGCCCAGCAGCACCAGCGATACCACCCGGTGCCGCAGCCCGATGCGGCCGTGCTCCAGCAGACTAGTTCGCACGAACGACGCGCCCAACCGGTGGAACGAAATCGTGGTCAGCAGGACCCAGATCGAGATGGCCCGCAGCCAGGGCGAGGTGCCGAAGCGCTCGCGCGCGAGAATCAGGGTCCAGAGCAGGGCATTGAAGAGGATCAGGAGCTGGTTGCGCAGCAGCTTGTACTGCACCAGCCCCCGGCGCGTCACCGGGCCGGAAAAGAGAAACGTGACCTCCGCCGGCGTGAACGCGAGCACGCGCCGCTCCACCCCGAAGATCCAGCCCCAGAGGATGGCTCCAACCACGCCGAGGGAGCCGAGCAGCTCGATCCACCGGGCTCCCACGGCGGGCGCTTCGCGCGGCCGTTGCTCCACCGCGACGATGTAGAGGTACCCGATGCCGAGCGCGAGCGCCGCGAGGTAACGCGGGCTCCTGAGCTGCCGGATCTGGCGCGCCACCCGGTTGGCGGTCGAGCGCCACGCCAGGTAGGCGAACACGCGTATCATTCCGGCCCCGCGCCGGTGGGGTCGATCAGCGCCAGAAAAACGTCCTCGAGCCGGCGTCCCGCCAGCGCCGGGCGGCTCGCCACGATGTCCGCGATGGTCCCGAACGCCACCGCGCACCCGCCTCGCATGACCAGCACGCGCGTGCAGATCTCCTCGACGAGGTGCAACAGATGCGAGCTCAGGATCACGGCCGCGCCGGACTCCGCGCGCCGCGTGATCGTCGCTTTCATTCGCCGGATGCCGACGGGATCGAGTCCGGTGAGCGGCTCATCCAGGAGGAGGGCGCGCGGGTGGTGCAGCAGGCCGCACGCGATGGCGAGCTTCTGCTTCATGCCGCGCGACAGCTCCCCGGGGAGCGCCGAGCGCTTGCTCGCGAGCTCCATTTCCTCGAGTAGCTCGGGGATCCGCGAGTCCACGTCGGCCACCTGGTAGAGCCGGCCGACGAACCGGAGGTGCTCCTCGACGGTGAGGTAGTCGAACAGGTGAGGCTCGTCGGGAATGAAGGCAAGCAGCGACTTGGCAGCCACCGCATCTGTCGCCAGGTCGTGCTCGCCGATGGAGATCCGGCCGCGGGTCGGGATGATGATCCCCGCGATACTCCTGATCGTGGTCGACTTGCCGGCCCCGTTCGGGCCGACCAGCCCGAGCACCTCGCCCGGCTGGACCCGGAACGAGAGGCCGCGGACGGCCGGGAAGTCCCCGTACAGCTTCTCCAGGCTCTCGACCTCGATCACCGGTGTCCTCCCATCCGGGACTGTCGGAAGGAGGCCCGCCGGTGAAACTTCCGGGTGTCCGGAATCGTCTCTCGTTGGAACATGATCCCCCGTTACGGGTGTGGAACCCCAGTGAGCGGCCACGGAGGCCGACCCCCAATGCGAAGTTACTGGATGCGAATTCTGCTGGGCGCCATGGCCATCTTCGCCATCGGGATGATCGGCGTCACCTTCTACCGGCGGAGCGCGGAAAAGGTACACGAGGTCGTGGCCGGCGCTGGCCCGCTCAGCATTCCGCTGCCGTTCGTCCCGTTCGAGCTCGAGGGCAGCCGGCTGGGCAAGGTCGAGCGGCTGGTGGTCAACCGCGACGCTCCCAAGAAGGTGTCCTCGGTGGACCTCGAGGTGAAGCTCGACGATTCCCTCGTGGCGCAGGGGCTCGCCGACTGCCGGCTCGCCGCCAACGTCGAGAGCGATAGCAGCAGCACAGGGGATCTGAACGTCCACGTCGGCCGGAAGGGCCGGGGCGCCTTCTTCTCCTGCGTGGACGATGACAGCTCGCTGGTCGAATTCGGGACGGTTCACCTGTCGCCCGGCGACGTCACGCTCCCGCTGCTGATTCCGGAAGCCCTGGCGGATCAGCTCCGGTCGGGCCGGTGGGAGAGCGGCGCCGACTCGGCCGATGCGATCGCGGAGCATGCGGAGTCGCTGGCCGGCAGGGCGGAGCGCTCGGCCGACTCCATGGCGCGCCGTCAGGATATCCGGGCGGAATCGCTTGCCGCCGCGGGCAGGCGACTGGGTGACTCCCTGCGCCGCGTCGGCCAGCGCCGCGCCGACTCGCTGCTCCGGGAATTGGCGGACTCGCTGCCGCGCCACTAGCTTCGTGGACCATGCTCCTCGTCCTCGACAACTACGACAGCTTCACGTACAACCTCGTCCAGTACGCCGGTGAGCTCGGCGCCGAGCCGGTGGTGTACCGGAACGACGCCCTGGGCGTCGAGGCTGCGCTCGCGCTCGAGCCCGACGCGATCGTCATCTCGCCGGGCCCGCGCACGCCGGCGGAGGCAGGGATCAGCGTGCCGCTGGTCCGCGCGGCCGCGTCGGCGGGCGTGCCGCTGCTGGGTGTCTGTCTGGGCCACCAGGCCATCGGCGAAGCGTTCGGCGGCCGCGTGGTCCGGGCGGACCGCCTCATGCATGGGAAGACGACGATGGTCGCCCACACGGGTCACGCGCTGTTTCAAGGCCTCCCCTCGCCGTTCGAGGTGATGCGGTACCACTCCCTCGTCGTGTCGACGGCGGGGGTCCCCGCCGAGCTGGAGGTGACCGCCTGGTCCGACGATCGCGCCGCCGGCAGCGAGATCATGGCGCTGTGTCACCGCGAGCTGCCGATCTGCGGTGTCCAGTTCCATCCCGAGTCGGTCGGGACCGGCCATGGGAAGCAGCTCCTGGCCAACTTCCTGGCGCGGACTGTAAGCCTCTCGCAACATTACGCATAGAAGGCTACCCGGCCGCGCCGGGCACCCCGGCACGACTTTTGACTGGCCTCCGCCAGGTTATTACCTTCCGTGATGCGCGTCCTGGGTGTCATTCCGGCTCGTCTAGGCTCCACCCGTCTCCCCAACAAACCGCTTCAGCTGCTGGCCGGTGAGCCGCTCATCACCCGGGTGATTCAGCGTGTCGTGGAGCATGGCGTGCTGCAGGAGCTGGTCGTCGCGACCGACTCCTCGATGATCGCGCAGGTGGTCGAACGGGCCGGCGTACGGGCGGTGCTCACGGCGGACGGGCATCTCTCGGGCACCGAGCGGGTGGCGGAGACTGCGGGGCGGGGGGAGTTCGCCGGCTACGACGTGGTGGCGAACGTGCAGGGCGACGAGCCCTTCCTGTCGCGCGAGGCGCTGGCCGGCGCGCTCGACCGGATCACCCGGGGCGACGACATTGGGACGGCCGCCGCGCCGCTGGCGCTCGAGGACGTGGCGGATCCCGCGCGGGTCAAGGTGGTCACGAACGCCGATGGCCGGGCGCTGTACTTCTCCCGGGCCGTGATCCCGCACCGCCGGGAGGCGACCGACCCCGCCGGCGGACTCTACTGGCAGCACGTGGGATTGTACGTGTACACCCGGAAGGCGCTGGAGCGCTGGGTGGCAAGCCCGCCGAGCCCCGCCGAGCGGGCCGAGCGGCTCGAGCAGCTCCGGGCGCTCCACTGCGGACTCACCATCGGCGTGGCCCGGTTGACCGAGCCCGCCCCGCCCGGCGTGGACACGCCGGAGGATCTCCGACGGGCGGAAGCCCACTGGCACGCACTACAGGGGTAAGCGACATGACTTCGTCACCCAGCGCGACCAAGTACATCTTTGTGACCGGCGGCGTCGTCTCCTCCCTCGGGAAAGGCATCGCCGCCGCATCGCTTGGGCGCCTGCTCGTCGAGCGCGGCCTCAGCGTCACGATGCAGAAATTCGATCCCTACATCAACGTCGACCCGGGCACGATGTCGCCGTTCCAGCACGGCGAGGTGTTCGTGACCGACGACGGCGCGGAGACGGACCTCGATCTCGGCCACTACGAGCGGTTCATCGACCGGTCGCTCTCGCAGCAGAACAACGTCACCACGGGGCGGATCTATCAGTCGGTCATCAACAAGGAGCGGCGGGGCGAGTATCTCGGCTCGACGGTGCAGGTCATCCCCCACATTACGGACGAGATCAAGAATGCCATCCGGCGGCCGGCGCCCGGCCACGACGTGGTCATTACCGAGATCGGCGGCACCGTGGGCGACATCGAGTCGCTCCCGTTCCTCGAGGCCATCCGCCAGTTCCGCCAGGAGGTGGGTCGCGACAACGCGCTCTTCATCCACCTGACCCTCGTACCGTACATCGCCGCGGCGGGCGAGCTCAAGACCAAGCCGACGCAGCACTCGGTGCGCGACCTCATGCAGATCGGGATCCAGCCCGATCTCCTGATCTGCCGGAGCGAGCAGCCGATCTCCGCCGACATCAAGCGCAAGATCGCGCTCTTCTGCAACGTGGACTTCGGCTGTGTGATCGAAAGCCCGGACGTGCGCTCCATCTACGAGATCCCGCTCCGCTTCTTCGAGCAGGGTCTCGACCGCGAAGTGTGCCAGCGGCTCCGGCTCGAAACGAAGGACCCCGACCTCCGCGGCTGGAAGGCGATGACCGACCGGATCCTGCAGCCGGCGCACCGGGTGCGGATCGCGGTAGTGGGGAAGTACACCGCGCTGCACGACGCCTACAAGTCGGTCGGCGAGGCGCTCACCCATGGCGGGATCCCGCATGACACCCGGGCCGAGGTCGAGTGGATTCCCAGCGACCGGTTCACCGATCAGGCGGCCGCGGGCCGGCTGCTCTCGGGCGTGGACGGGCTCCTCATTCCGGGGGGCTTCGGGGAGCGCGGCGTCGAGGGCATGATCGAGGCGATCCGCTGGGCGCGCGAGAACGATCTCCCGTTCTTCGGCATCTGCCTGGGCCTGCAGGTCGCGATCATCGAGTTCGCGCGCGATGTCTGCGGGCTGCCCGACACGAACAGCACCGAGTTTGCCCCCGAGTGCGCCTCACCGGTCATCGCGCTCATGCAGTCGCAGCGCGACGTCAGCACGATGGGCGGCACCATGCGGCTGGGCGCCTACACCGCGCGGCTCCGCCCGGGCTCGCGCGTGGCGCAGGCGTATGGCACGACCGAGATCAGCGAGCGCCACCGCCACCGCTGGGAAGTGAGCAACGCCTACCGCGACGTGCTTGCCGAATACGGGCTCCGGCTGTCGGGCCAGTCGCCCGACGGGGGTCTGGTGGAAACGATCGAGCTTCCGGACCACGCGTGGTTCATCGGCTGCCAGTTCCATCCGGAGCTCAAGTCGCGGCCCACCCGCCCGCATCCGCTCTTTGCCGGGTTCGTCGGCGCGGCGCTCCGGCACCGCCAGGGCGGTACGCCGGACGCGGCGGCGAAGGAGCTGGCCGAGATCGGACGCTGATGGCATGGTCGTTCGGACGTGCGCCGTTCCTGATCGCCGGGCCCTGCGTCATCGAGCCGGGTGACGTGCTCCCGCGCGTAGCGGAGACGCTCGCGCGGCTCGGCGCGTCCCGCGGGATTCCCATCTGCTTCAAGGCGAGTTTCGACAAGGCCAACCGCGCGCGGCTCGGCGCCGCCCGCGGCCCGGGGCTGGACGAGGGCCTCCGGGCGCTCGAGCGGGTCCGCGCCGTGAGCGGCCTGCCGGTGCTGACCGACATCCACGAGGCGGCGCAGGCCGCCCCCACGGCGGCAGTGGCCGACGCGCTGCAGATTCCGGCGTTCCTCTGCCGGCAGACCGACCTGCTCACCGCCGCGGGGCGCACCGGCCGCCCCGTCAACGTCAAGAAGGGCCAGTGGCTGCAGCCCGAGGCGATGGCCGGCGCGCTGGAGAAGGTGCGTGCGGCGGGCGGGGCGGATCTGGCGGTCACCGAGCGCGGGACCTTCTTCGGCTATGGCGATCTCGTGGTGGACATGCGGAGCTTCGCCCGTCTGCGGGAGAGCACCGGCGCCCCGGTAGTCTTCGACGCCACGCACGCCGTGCAGCAGCCCGGGCGGGGCGTCGATGGGGCCAGCGGCGGCGCGCGGGAGCACATCCCGGCGCTGCTCGCCGCCGCGGCTGTGGCCGGCGCCGACGGATTCTTTCTGGAGACCCACCCCGATCCGGCGCGTGCCCTGAGCGACGCGGCCACCCAGTGGCCGCTCGACCAGCTCGACGCGCTGCTCGGCCGGACGCTCGATCTCTGGTCCCGCGCGCGTGACGCCCATGATTGATCCGGCGCTCGCGGGGCGCATCCGCCTTCTCGGACTCGACGTGGACGGCGTGCTCACCGACAACGGCATTTTTCTGGGCCCGGTGGACGGCCGGCCGGTCGAGCTGAAGCGATTCGATATCCAGGACGGCCTCGGGCACGTGCTCCTCAGGACCGCGGGGCTGCCCGTCGTCTGGGTCAGCGGGCGGCACTCGGAAGCCACGGCGCTCCGCGCGCGCGAGCTCGCGATCGACGAGCTGCTGCAGGTGCCTGGTCCGCGGAAGCTCGAGGCCGTCGGCGACCTGCTCCAGCGCCGGAGCCTCGGCTGGGAGGAGGTCGCCTTCGTGGGCGACGACCTGGCGGACCTGCAGGTGCTCCGCCGCGTGGGGCTTCCGATCGCGGTCGCCAATGCCGTGGCGGAGGTGAAGGCGGTGGCGAGCTTCGTCACCCGGGCGCCCGGCGGCCACGGGGCGGTGCGCGAAGTGGTCGAGGCGCTGCTCCGGGCGCGCGGCGTCTGGCCGGAGATGCTCGAGCGCTACTTCTCGGAGCCGGCGGCCCGTGCCCTTTGAGACTCCGGCCCTCACCGCCCTCGGGCGCCAGGTGCTGGAACAGGAGGCCGCCGCCGTCGTCGCGGCCGCCGAACGGCTCGATGACCGGTTCGCGCGCGCCGTGCGGCTGCTGGCCGACGCCTCGGGCCGGGTCATCGTGTCGGGCGTCGGCAAGTCGGGGCTCATCGCGCGGAAGCTGGCGGCCACGCTGACCTCGACCGGCACGCCGGCCAGCTACGTCCATCCGGTGGATTCGCTGCACGGCGACCTCGGGCTCGTCCGGCCCAGCGACGCGGCCATCGTGCTGAGCAAGAGTGGCGAGTCGGAAGAGCTGTTCGGGCTGGTGGGCGCGCTGCAGCGGACGGGCGTGCCGCTCGTCGCGATCACCGGTGCCATGGGCTCGACGCTCGCGCGGGTGGCCACGGTGGCACTCGACGGCGGGGTCGCCGACGAGGCCTGCCCCCACGGTCTCGCGCCGACGACGAGTACGACGGTCGCCCTCGCGCTGGGCGACGCGCTGGCCATCGCCCTGCTGGAGGTGAAGGGGTTCCGCCGCGAGGACTTCGCGGCACTCCATCCCGGCGGCTCGCTCGGCCGCAGGCTGCTGCTCCGCGTGAGGGACGTGATGGTCCGCCCGGTGCACCTGCTCGGGCCCGCGGCCACGATGCGGGAGGCGGTGGTGAGCCTGGCGCGCGATCGCGGACTGGCGCTCGTGGTGGACGATGGCCGGCTTGCCGGCGTGCTCACGACCGGCGATCTCACCCGTCTGGCGGAGCGCGATTCCGATTTCCTCGATTGCCCCGTGGCATCCGTCATGACGCGCGCACCGCGCACCGCGGCCGCCGACGAGCTCGCCGCCGCGGCGGTCGGCACGATGGAGCGGCACGGCGTCATCGCTCTGCCGGTGGTGGATGGCGGCGGCGCCGTGGTCGGTGCGGTGCACCTGCACGATCTGATGCGGGCGGGGGCGGTGTGAGAAGCGGGAGCCTTGGAAGAGACGCACTGGTCATCCTCTCGGCCTGTGCCGTGCTCGCCGGCTGTGAAGAGAGTGGGGCCAAGCCCACGACCACCGTTCAGGCGCCCGACAGTGCCGACCAGGTGCTCGAGGGGTTCTCGCACTATGTCACCCGGGAGGGCATCCGGCGGAGCCGGGTGGATGCCGACACGGCATATTTCTACGAGGCCAGCCAGATCACGGACCTGCGCAATATCCGGGTCGTCTTCTTCGACGCGCGCGGCGAAGAAGGCTCCACGCTCACCGCCAAACGGGGCACATATCGCTGGCAGGACGGGTCGATGGATGCCGAGAGCACGGTGGTCGTCGTGTCGCCGGACGGGCGGACGCTGCGCACCGCGAATCTCCGGTACGACAACGCGAAGAACACCATCTCGACGAGCACCCACTTCACCTTCGACAAGGGCACGGAGCACCTGGAAGGGAACAGCTTCACCTCCGACCCCGACTTCAAGAACGTCGTCACCGACCGCCCGCGCGGCGTCGCCGGCGACGGGCTGCTGCTGCCGGGCCAGGAACAGTGACGGGACGCCGCGCGGGGCTCGGCGCCAGAGCGCCCGGGACGACGGTCATCGCGTGCCTGGCGCTGGTCACGGGGGCCGCCGCGCAGCAGCCGGCCGGGCGCAAGCCTCCGGCTCCCGCGCCGCCCGCGCCCGCCTCCGAGCGCTGCGTGTTCCAGATCGATAATGTGGATCGCCGGGGCGCCGTCAACGAGACCCCGACCGGGACCAACTATTTCGCCGGCGGCAACGTGCGGTTGAGCTGCCGCGGCACCGAGATCGCCATGCAGAGCGACAGCGTCGCCGCGTACGGCGGCAACGTGGTGCAGTTCATCGGGCACGTGAAGTACCGGGATTCGACGCTCACCATGGACGCCGACCGCGGGACGTACTACAAGAACGGGGAACGCTGGGCCGCGCGTGGCGACGTGAGCACGAAGAATCTCGAGACCGGCTCGACCTTGACCGGTCCATCGCTCGACTACTACCGCGCGGTGCCCGGCGTGCGCGATACGCTCGAGATGTACGCCGTCGGCCGCCCGAAGATCCAGTACGTCGAGGCCGACAGCGCCGCCACCGGACGCCGTCCCGAGCCGTACCTGATCGTGGCCGATCGCGTCCGGTTCAAGGGCAACGACCGGATCTTTGCCGGCGGCAAGGTCACGATCGACCGGAGCGACTTCGCCGCCCGCTCCGACTCGATGCGGCTCGACACCGGCGCGGGGAGCGACGGCACGCTTCTGGGCGGCGAGCCGGTCCTGCACGGCCTTGGCCCCGACAGCTTCCGGCTCACCGGGAAACGGATCGACCTGCGGCTCGAGCAGCGTGAGCTCGACCGGGTCGTGGCCAAGGGCGCGGGCCACGCCGTGAACGGCGAGTGGGATCTCGTGGCTGACACCATCGCGCTCGACCTTACCGACCGGAAGCTGGAGCGCACGGTGGCCTGGGGGAAGACGACGCGGCCCTACGCGGTCTCGCCGAGCTATGCGATGCGGGCCGACTCGCTCGTGCTCGAATCGCCCGGGCAGCTCCTCAAGGAGGTGCGCGGCTTCGGCAAGGCATGGCTCGGCGGCACCGTGGACTCGGCCGCGAAGGACCGGGACTGGATGCGGGGCGATACCGTCATCGCCCGGTTCGCGGTGGCCGATTCCGCCGGCCGGAAGCGCGCGGTGCTGAGCCGCATCGAGGCGCGGACGGGGGCGCAGTCCTACCACCTGGAGCGCAACGCCAGCGCGCCCCGGCGGCCGTCCATCAACTACGCCCGGGGCGACGCGATCACGGTCACCATGGACCCCGCGCCGGACGGCGGCGTGGAGCGGGTGGACATTCGCGGCAAGGTGGACGGGATCCAGCTCGAGGCCGCGACCGATTCGACCGCCACCCCGGCCGACACCGCCCGGAAGCGCGGGAGGGCCCGGTGACCGCCCCCGAATGGATCGCCGCGCTCGGCGACCGGGATCCCTCCGTCGCCATCGGGCTCGCCGCGATCACCAAGGCCGCGGGGCCGAGCGACTCGGCCCCCTTCGCCGACCTCGTGATGACCTACCGCGAGGCGCACCTCGCCTGCTACCAGGCGATCGGCACCGCCAAGGAGCAGGAGATCACGGGCGACGAGACCCGCGCCCACCTGGGCCGCTCCGTCCTGCCGCGCCTGGCCACCGAGGGCTGGATCCTCGACACCGCGGAGACGGAGTGGAACCCGGTACGGCCGCGGGTCGCCTGGTGGGGCGCGGACGCGGAGGACCGGCGGGCGATCTACGACGCGCTGGTCGCCGCGGCCCGGCGCGCGGCCCAGCGCTCCCGGCCGGCGACGCCGTCGCGTGCCGCCACCAGCGTCCTGGAGGGCGTGCGCCTCGTCAAGAGTTTCAAGGGCCGGCGGGTCGTGAACGAGGTGAGCGTCCGCGTGGCACAGGGGGAGATCGTGGGACTGCTCGGCCCCAACGGGGCGGGAAAGACCACGACCTTCTACCTTATAACGGGACTCATCCGGCCGGACGCCGGGCATGTGCGGCTCGACGGGCTCGACCTGACCCGGGCGCCGATGTACGAGCGGGCCCGGGCGGGGATCGGATACCTGGCCCAGGAACCCTCGATCTTCCGGAAGATGACGGTCGAGGAAAACATTCTGGCCATCCTGGAGACGAGGGACCTGTCGCGGGCGGACCGCCAGCGCCAGCTCGACCGCATGCTCGACGAGTTGTCGATCAAGCATCTCCGGCGGAACCGGGCCTACAGCCTGAGCGGCGGCGAGCGCCGGCGCCTCGAGATCACCCGGGCGCTGGTGACCGATCCCAAGTTCATGCTGCTCGACGAGCCCTTCGCGGGCGTCGACCCGATCGCGGTGCACGACATCCAGACCATCGTCGCCGGCCTCAGGCACCGGGGCATCGGCGTGCTCATCACCGATCATAACGTCGAACAGACCCTCGATATCGTGGATCGGGCCTACATCATGTTCGAAGGCAAGGTGCAGGCGGCCGGCAAAGTCAGCGAGCTCGTGTACGACGACCGCGTGGCCCAGCTCTATCTGGGTCCCACTCTCACCGCGCGCCTGCGCGCCCGTCTGGAGTCCGTGGCATGAGAACGGGACTCTCCCAGCACACCAGCATGCGGCAGGAGCTGCGCGTCAACCCGCGGCTCTACCAGGCCATGGACATGCTCTACATGCCCATGATGGACCTCCAGCAGCACCTGAAGCAGGAGCTGCTGGTCAACCCGTTCCTGGAGCTGCTGGAGCCCGAGGAGGAGGAGGCGCCGGAGCAGAAGGACGCCGAGCAGGAGAAGGAACAGAAGGAAAAAGAGGAGGAGATGGACTGGGAGGAGATCCTCCTCAACGGCTTCGAGGTCGGCGGCACGCGGGAGCAGTACGAGCAGCTCGAGTACACCGAGCCCGTGACGGTCGAGACCAAGGACCTGATCGACTACCTGCGGGAGCAGCTCCAGATGCTGACGCTGACGCCCCGCCAGCTCCTCCTCGCCGAGGAGTTCCTCGGCAACATCAATGACGAGGGGTACCTGGCGGCATCGCTGGAGGAGATCCTCGGCTCGGTCAATCACCTGGTCGAAGGACATGTCGAGGGCGAACCCGAGGCGGAGGACGAGTCCGATGCCGAGGACGATACCGCGGCGCCGGCCGCGCCGGCCGGCATCGACGCCGCCTCGCCCGCCTTCTACACGCTGCCCGAGGCCGAGGAGATGCTGGCCATCATCCAGCGCCTCGACCCGCCCGGCATCGGGGCGCGGGACCTGCGCGAGTGCCTCCTCATTCAGCTCGGCGAGCAGGCCGACGTCACCTCGCTTACCTATCGCCTGGTGCACGATGCCTTCCAGGACCTCATCGCGCACCGGTGGAACGATCTGGCCAAGCGGTTCGGCGTGGAGCCCGTGGCGGTGCAGGCCGCGGCCGACGAGCTGGCCCGGCTCGATCCCAAGCCCGGGCTCAAGCACGCCAGCCAGAGCGACGGCTACATCATCCCCGATTTGATCGTGGAAAAGATCGGCACCCGCTACCAGGTGTTCCTCAACGACACCGGGATGCCCCGCCTGCGCCTCAGCCGCTCCTACCAGGAGATCGCGCGCGACAAGAAGAAGATGACCCCCGAGAACCGCGAGTTCATCGCGTCGAAGATGAACAGCGCCAACTGGATGATCCAGGCCATCGAGCAGCGCCGGCAGACCATGCTCAAGGTCATGAACTTCATCGTGGACCGGCAGCGCGATTTCTTCGAGAAGGGGATCGAGCATCTCCGGCCGCTCACCCTGCGGGAGGTGGCGGAGGTGATCAACATGCACGAGTCCACCGTCAGCCGCGTAACCAACGAGAAGTACGTGCAAACCCCCCGCGGGGTGCTCCCGCTCAAGTTCTTCTTCTCGAGCGCGCTCGCCACCGCGTCGGGTGAGGACGCCAGCGCCCGCTCCATCCGCGCCAAGCTGCAGAAGATGGTGGGCGAAGAGGACAGCGCGAAGCCGCTCACGGACCAGCAGATCGTGCATCTGTTCCAGGAGCAGGGCATCCAGATCGCCCGGCGCACGGTGGCCAAGTACCGCGACCAACTCGGCATCCTGCCGGCGCGCATGCGGAAGCGGGTATGACTGGTGCGGCGGCCGAGACGCTGGACGTCAGCGTCCTGGTGCCGGCCAAGGACGAGGCGGAGAACCTCCCCGAGTTTCTCCGGCTGTGCGGCGAGGCACTCTCGCCGGCGGCGTTCTCGTTCGAGGTGGTGGTCGTCGACGACGGCTCGCGCGATGAAACCGCGCGGGTGCTACGCGAGCTGGAGCGGACCTACCCGTTTCTGCGCGTCGTCACTCACCGCCGGCAGCGCGGCATCGCCGACGCGCTCCGCTCCGCGGGCGAGGTGGCCCGGGGCGACGTGTTCGTCTTCTACCCGGCCGATCTGCAGTATCTCCCCGAGGACATCCCCGGGCTCGTCGCACCGATCCTCGCCGGCCGCGCCGACATCGTCACCGGCACGAAGCAGGGGAAGTACGAGAAGGCATTCGTGAGCCGGGTCTACAATACCCTGTGCCGCTGGCTGTTCGGCGTGCGGGTGACCGACCTCAACTCCGTCAAGGCGTACCGGCGCGAGGTGATGCAGGGGGTCCCGCTCCGGCCCGACTGGCACCGATACATGGTGGTGATCGCCGCGGCGGACGGTTTCCGCCTCGACTCGCTGCCCGTGCCGCTCCACCCCCGCCGCGCCGGCGTCTCCAAATTCGGCTGGCGCCGGATTCCGGTAGGGATGTTCGATCTGCTCAGCGTCTGGTTCCAGCTCCGATTCGGCCGGAAGCCGATGCTGTTCTTCGGCATCGGCGGGGCCACGCTGTTCGTCATCGGTCTCCTGGCGGGAGTCGTCGCACTGGTGCTGCGCTTCGGCTTCGGCATCGGCCTCCGCCCGCTGCTCAACCTGGTCGAGACGATGGTGATCAGCGGCATCGTGCTCTTCGGCTTCGGGCTGCTGGGAGAGATGATCGCGGGGGTCCAGGAGGAGACGCGGGCGGTCGCCCGCGCGCTCGATCGGCTGGACAAGCCCGACCCGCGGGACTGAGCCGTGCGGGTCGTATTCCTGACCCACAACTATCCCCGCTGGCCCGGCGATCTATCGGGATCGTTCCTGGCAACTCTGGCCACGGCGCTCGTTGCGCGCGGGCTCGAAGTGCGGGTCGTGGCGCCGAGCGACGCGGGGCAGGGCGGGGAGGAGGAGGTGGACGGCGTGCGCGTGCGGCGGGTGCGGTACGCATCGGCCCGGGGAGAGTCGCTCGCGTACCGGGGCACCATGGCGTCCGCGCTCCGCGCGCCGGGCGGTTGGCGCGCGCTCGCCAGCCTCTGGCGGGCCCTCCGGCGCGCAGCCCGCGAGGAGGTCGCCGCCGGTGCGGACCTGGTGCACGCCCACTGGTGGGTGCCGGCCGGCCTCGCGGCCCCGGCCGAGGTGCCGCTGGTGGTCACCATTCACGGCACCGATGCGGCGCTGCTCCGCCGCTCGCGGCTGGCGCGGCGGCTCGCCCGGCCGGTGCTCCACCGGGCCCGGGTCGTGACCGCTGTCTCACGCGAGCTCGCGGGCTGGGTCCAGACCTCGACCGGCCGCCCGATCACCGCCGACCACGTGCATCCGATGCCGGTAGACACCCGTGCCTGGCCGTGGACCACGGGCGGCGGTGGGGCGATCGTCGTCGCGCGGCTCACCAGGCAAAAGCGCATCTCGCTGGCGCTCGAGACGACCGCGTTTCTGGCCTCGTGCGGCCACGGCCTGCCGCTCACGGTGCTCGGCGACGGCCCCGAGCGCGCGGCACTCGAGCACCAGACCGCGCGGCTCGGGATCGAGTCGTTCGTCCGATTCGCGGGGGCGGTGCCCCCGGGACAGGTGATCTCCCATCTGGCGACCGCCGACGTGATGTTCTTTCCCGCGCAAGGCGAGGGCTTCGGGCTCGCAGCCGCGGAGGCGCTGATGGCCGGGGTGCCGGTGGTGGCGTGCTGGGATGGCGGCGGGCTCCTCGACGTCGTTCCGGAGTCAGGCGCTGGGCGCCTCACGCTGCCCTCGCCCGAAGCACTCAGCGACGCCACGCTGGATCTGCTCCAGGATCCCGACCGCCTCGCGGCGGCCAGGCTGGTGGGTGAATCCTGGCGTGCGCGGCTCTCGCCCGCGCACGTGGCCGAGTTGTGCGAGGGGTGGTATCGCGAGGCGCTCGGTGCGTAGGCCATGGGTGCGGGTGCTGCTCGGGCTCGTGGGGCTCGCAATCGTAGCGTTTGCGGCGCGGAGCCTGGTGCGGAACTGGGAGGAGCTCCGTTCGCAGCCGCTCGACTGGCACATCGAGCCGGGCTGGCTCGTGCTGAGCGCGCTGGTCGTCTGGCTGATGTACGGCGTGCTGATCATCGCCTGGCGCGGCGTGCTCGCCGGCTGGGGACAGCGGCTCGACGGTTGGACGGCCGGCGCCATCTGGACGATCTCCAGCCTGGGGAAGTACCTCCCGGGGAAGGTGTGGGCGGTGGCCGGCATGGCGATTCTGGCGCAGCGGGCCGGCGTCCCGCCGTGGGCGGCGACCGGATCGGCCGTGGTGATGCAGGGGCTCGCGATCGGCACCGGCGCCGCAGTGGCCGGCCTGACGGGCCGCGAGGCGCTCGAGGCGGCGCATCCCGGCGCCCGGGCCGTGCTCGCCCTGCTCGTGGTGGGCTCCATCGTCGGCATCGCGCTGCTCCTCTGGCCGCCGTTCCTCCGCCGGCTGCTTCGCCTGCTCGCGCCCGACGCGGAGGCACGCGGCGCGCCGGCCGCGGCCGGCGTCGGCATCGGGATCGCCGCCAACGTGATCGCGTGGCTTGGCTACGGCGCGGCGCTCTGGCTGCTCGCCCGGGGACTGCTGCCGGAGGCCGGTCTCGAGCCCGGGCTCGCCGTAGCCGTGTTCACGGCGTCGTATCTCGCGGGCTTCCTGGCGCTCTTCGCCCCCGGGGGCCTGGGCGTGCGGGAAGCGCTGTTCATCCTCATGCTGCAGCGCCCCCTCGGCATCGGCGCGGCCACGGCGCTGGCCGTTGCCTCGCGGCTGCTGCTCACGATCACCGAGTTCGGGGCGGCCGTCCCCTTCCTCGTCTTCACCCGGTGGAGAGCGCGTGTCGCACCCTGAGTCCCCCTCGAGCGTCCCGTTCGAGCCCCGCCGCCCGGCGCTGCTCGCGACGGCGGTGTTTCTCCTCGCCGCGCTCACCCTCTGCTGGCCCATGCTGGCCGGTCGCTGGCTGCTGGGCGATGACCAGTACATCGCCGGTTACGGGTTCCGCCTGTTCGGCGCAGAGATGTTCCGCGCGACCGGCCACATCCCCGAGTGGAACCCCTATCTGTTCGGCGGCCTGCCGTACATCGCCGCGCAGCACGGAGACATCTTCTATCCGACCGCCTGGCTGCGCTGGATTCTCCCGGTCGACACCGCGATGAATCTCGGTTTCTTCGCGCACATCGTGCTGGCGGGCGCGTGCATGTACGCCCTGTTGCGCGCGCTGCGCGTGAGCTGGACGGGCGCGCTGGTGGGCGGGCTGGCGTACGAGCTGACCGGCATCGTTGCCTCGCTGGTCAAGCCGGGGCACGACGGCAAGCTCTTCGTCTCGGCGCTGGCGCCACTCGCGCTGCTGGCGTTGCTCGCGGCGGTGCGCGACCGGCGGTGGTGGGGCTACGGCCTGCTCGCGCTGGTGGTGGGACTCTGCATGCTGAGTCCGCATTACCAGTTGACCTATTACCTGCTGGTGGGCGCGGCCGTCTGGACCGTGTATCTGGTGTTCTTCGACCCGGAGCGGCCGGTGGGCTTGGTGTGGTGGCGCGAGCTGGCGCTTGCCTTCGGCGCCGTGCTGCTCGGGCTGGCCATCGCGGCCATCCAGGTGCTGCCGTTCCTCCAGTACATCCCATACTCGCCCCGGGCCGCGGGCGGTCCCAGCGGGGGCTGGGACTACGCCGTGTTGTTCTCGATGCCGCCCGAGGAGATCGTCACGACGGTCCTCCCGCAGTTCAACGGGGTGCTGCAGAGCTATTGGGGACGGAACGTCTTCAAGCTTCACACGGAGTATCTCGGGGCCATCGTGGTGGTGCTCGCAGTGCTCGGCCTGGGCGACCGGACCCGGCGCCGCACCGTCCGGGCACTTGGTGTGATCGCGGTGCTCTTCCTGCTCGTCTCCTTCGGCGGCCACACCCCATTCTATTATGCGTGGTACGAGGTGATGCCGATGATGAAGAAGGTGCGCGCGCCCGGCATGGCCTTTTTCCTGGTGGCGCTGCCGGTCGCGGCATTCGCCGGCTTCGGGACCGACCGGCTCCTCCGCGGCGAGGTGTCGCGCAAGGCGCTCGTCGTGCCGGTGGCGGTGCTCGGCGCAATCGCGGTGCTCGGTGCGATCGGCCTGCTGCAATCGGTTGCCGTGGTGCTCGCCGGCCCGGACCAGGCCGCGCGGGTGGCGGCCAACGCACCCGCGCTGCAGATGGGAGCGCTCCGGCTGCTGCTCGTCACGCTGATCGGCGGGGCAGCGCTCTGGTCCGTGTGGAGCGGCCGGATCGGAGCGGGTGCCGCCGCCGCGGCACTCGCCGCGGTGGTCGTCGGCGACATGTGGAGCATCGATCGGCTCTTCTTCGATTTCCGCGACCCCGCGTCCGTCATCTACGCGGACGACGCGGTCACCAGTCGGCTCCGCGCGGAGCGGAAACCGTTCCGCGTGCTCGACGTCGGCGTGTATCAGGGCTCCTATCTCATGGCCCACGACATCCAGACCATGCTCGGCTACCATGGCAACGAGGTCCGTTTCTACGACGAGCTCCTCGGTGGGAAGGGGGAGTGGCGCAATGCCGGGAGCCCGGCGCTGCTGGACCTCCTCGCCGTGCGGTACCTGCTGCTGCCCCAGGCGCAGGCCGTGCCCGGCTACCACCACGTGCTCGGCCCCGTTCCCACCACGCCCGGCTCGCCCGCTGTCCTGCTCGAGCGCGACTCGCTGCCCGCCTACGTCCGGGTCCTGCCCGGCGCCGCCAAACTGCCCGACGATCAGGTGATCCCGACGGTGATCGATCCCCGATTCCCGTACAACCGGATTGCGCTCTACCCCGACACCGCCTCCGTGCACCCCGCGCCCATCCGGGGCGGGCAGGTGCCTGCGCCCGTGCCGGTCCATGCTACGCTGGCCGACTGGGGGCCGGGGCACATGCGGATCCGGCTGGACGGCGCCGCCGACAGCTCCAGCTACCTCGTGATCGGCGAGACCTGGTATCCCGACTGGCATGCAGCGGTGGACGGGAAGCCGGCGCCGCTCCTGCGGGCTGATCACGCGCTCCTGAGCGTGGTGCTGCCGCCCGGCGCGCGCGAGGTGACGCTGCACTTCGCCTCCTCCGCCTACGCCAGGGGCAAGCTCGTCACCCTGGTGGCGCTGCTCGCGACCGCGGCGCTCCTGGCCGCGCCGCTCTGGCGTCGCGGGCGGCGGAGAGTCGCCGATGGCTGAGCGGGCCCTTGTCGTTATTCCCACGTACAACGAGCGGGTGAACCTGCCGCTCGTCGTGCCCCAGATCCTCCACCAGGATCCGCGGCTCGAGGTACTCGTGGTGGACGACAACTCGCCCGATGGTACCGGCCGGCTGGCCGACGAGCTGAGCGCAGTCGAGCCGCGGGTGCACGTGCTGCACCGGCCGGCGAAGGCGGGGCTGGGCAAGGCGTACATCGCGGGGTTTCGCTGGGCGCTCGAGCGCGGGTACGATCTGATATTCGAGATGGACGCGGACTTCAGTCATGACCCCAAGTTTCTCCCCGAGTTCCTGCGGGCGATCGAGAATGCCGACCTGGTCATCGGTTCGCGCTACCGCCATGGCGTGAACGTGATCAACTGGCCCATCGCACGGCTGTTGCTCTCCGTGGGGGCCAACGAGTACGCCCGGCGGGTCACCGGCCTTCCGCTCACCGATTCCACCGGCGGGTTCAAGTGCTTCCGCCGGCAGGTGCTCGAGGCCATCGACCTCGACCGGGTGCGATCCAACGGCTACTCCTTCCAGATCGAGATGAGCTTCCGCGCGTGGAAGAAGGGATTTCGCCTGCTCGAGATCCCGATCATTTTCACCGACCGGGTGGAGGGCCAGAGCAAGATGAACAAGCGCATCGTGCGCGAGGCGATCTGGATGGTCTGGTGGCTCCGGCTGCAGTCCACGGTGGGGAGATTGTGAGAGGAACCATCGTGCACAAGATGACGGGGTCGGGCAACGACTTCGTCCTGCTCGACGGCCGCTCGGCGGTTCCCGAGGCGTGGCCCGCCGCGCGGGTGGCCGCGCTGTGCGACCGCCGCGCCGGCGTGGGCGCGGACGGCCTCGTGATCCTGACGCCCGAGGGGCCCGGCGCGATCCGCATGACGTACTGGAACGCCGACGGCTCGCGCGCGGCGATGTGCGGCAACGCGGCACTCTGCAGCGCGCGGCTGGCCGTCCACCTGGAGCTCGTCCCGCCGGGCGAGCTCTGCCTGCTCACGGATGCCGGCGTCGTCCGCGCACGCGCACCCGTGGGAGGCGACCAGGCGGAAATCGGGCTGCCGGGCTTCGAGGTCGCCCGTGAGGTCGAGGGACTGGAGCCGGCCGCCGGCGAGCGCTGGATGGGGTTCGCCCAGGTCGGGGTGCCGCACCTGGTCGTCCGGGTGGATGACATCGAGCGGATCGACCTGCTCGGCCGCGGGCGGAGCCTGCGCTTCAGTCCGCGGCTCGGCGCTGCCGGTGCCAACGTGAATTTCGTGGCGCCCGGACCCGCGGGCCAGCCGTGGTTGATCCGGACTTACGAGCGAGGCATCGAAGGCGAGACGCTGGCCTGCGGCACCGGCACGGTGGCCGCCGGGCTGCTTCTGGCCGCCCGGGGCGAGGCCTCGCTCCCGGTGACTCTGAGAAGCCGGGGCGGGGAGCCCCTGCTGGTCGAGGCCGATCTGAACGGCGATCGGGCCTCAAACGTCTGGCTCGGCGGCCAAGGCAAGCTGGTGTTCCGCGCTGTCTGGGAAGCCGACGGTTTCGACCCTGCGGCACCGGCTTCCGTAACTCCCAATTGCACAACGAAATAGCGGCGGTGGGTGGAGAACCGCCCAGTTCTCCACAGATATCCGCACGCGAACTTAACATAACATATCTTATACGTCGCTCACCTTTACGCGTAGAACGGCCGGCCGACCGCGCTCCGATTGCGGCCGGCCGGCGTGCGGGTGCTACGGCTGCGACTTCCCTTGATTGGCCTTCATCTTGTCCCGCATTTCCTGCATCGCGTTCTGCGCTTTCAGCATCATGTCGCCCATCCGGATTTCCTTGTAGCCGGCGGGCGGCTTGAACGCGTCGTCACTCACCACCTTCGGCTCGATCTTGGTGGCCTCCAGCTCGGTCGTAACCTTGCCGTCCTTCGTCGTCGTCGCCCTGAGGATGCCCTTGCCCCCGGCGACCAGGTCACGGTACTGCTGCATCTGCGACCAGCCCGGAGCGCCGCGCTGCAGCATAGGATTGCCCAGGGTGATCTCCGCCAGGGCGAACCCGACACCCTTGGCCATGCAGGCATCGCCCTCCCGCTTCTCGTCGCTCTCACCGCCCGAATAGGTCCCGTGCCACACCTCGCACGGTACGCCGGCCACCGTCTCGCGGCGCCCCGTATTGGTGAAGCTCATCTGACCCCGGTCCGCCTCCGCATGCTTCGCCTTCATCTGCTCCGCCATCGCGGCCATTTGCTTCGCATCCTCGTCCGTCATGACCATGTACTGCTGCTCCTTCGGATTCACCATCATCATGACCTTGGCATCGCCATCGACGATCAGCGCGCCGGAGTCACTGCCGAAGCCCTGCAGCCGTACCTTCCGACCCTTGGTGGTTTGCACGAATGTGGCGGGCTTGCCGTCGCGATCCTGCGTGAACGTGATGACGCCGTTGAAGCCCGTCTGGGCAGCCAGGGATGGTGCCCCGGCGCTCCCCATGGCCGCAGCGGCGGCCGCCAGTATCAGATGCCTGCCCCGCATGGGAACTCTCCTTGAGAACTACATCTTCCCGTCCGTCAGCTCCGCCAACCGCACCTGGGCCTCGGTCATGCTGGAGCTCTTCGGGTACTTCTGGATCACCTCACGGTAGGACGTCTCCGCCGCCTGGGTCTTGCCGGCCTCCCGGTACGCCCGACCCGCCTCCACCAGATAGCGCGCCTTCAGATACTCGAGCTCGGCGGCCTTGGCGCCGCTCGCGAACGCATCTCCCGCGTCCGACCATTTCTTCGCGTTCTCGAGCGCCGAGCCGAGCAGGCCGTAGGCAGGCGCGGCGTACTCGGGTGGTGGGTTGGTGGCCAGGAACTCCCGCAGGCCGACAGCCGCCAGTTCGCTCTGGCCGTTGACCATGCGCACCTGGTTGAGGGTGATGACCGCTTCCTTGGCGGCGTCGGTCCCCTTGTAGCTCTGGATCAGCTTCTGCAGCTCGCTCGAAGCCAACGGCAGATTGCCCGCCTCCGCGGCCGCCCGGGCCTGGTTGAGGCTCCGCGCGGCGAATTCCTCCTTCCGGCGGCCGCTGCTCACGAGCAGCCACGCGATGAGGCCCGCCACCACGAGCGCGACGACCCCGGTGATCAGTTGCCGGCTCCGGGCGCGATACCATGGGGCTGCCGCCGTCGTCTCCACGCTGGTCCGTTCCCGCGTCGTGGGTTGCACTATCGTTGCCATGTCGATCCGACTGAAAGGTGGTGTCGTGGTTCACTGCTCTCCCGCAGTGCCCCCGGCGTGACTCGAACACGCGGCCAACAGTTTAGGAAACTGCTGCTCTATCCATCTGAGCTACGGGGGCCGGGTCGTGCCGGAAAATAACGCGGTCGCGGGCGGTACGCCGCGCGGTATGGTAACCCCGAGGTCAGCGTTTGGCCACCACGTGGACGATGCCTCCGGCGAGCTGTTCCAGCCCACCAAGACCCGCGATCTCGAGGAGAAAGCTCCACCCCACCACTTCCGCGCCCAATCCCCGGGCCAGCAAGCCCGCTGCCCTCGCCGTGCCGCCGGTGGCGAGCACGTCGTCCACGATCAACACCCGGGCCGGCGCCGGTAGTCCGTCCCGGTGACACTCGAGGGCATCCTGGCCGTACTCCAGGTCGTACGACTCGGTGACCCGCTCCCAGGGGAGCTTCCCCGGCTTCCGCGCGGGGACGAACCCGGCGCCCAGATTCACGGCCACCGCGCCGCCGAGGATGAAGCCGCGCGCCTCGATCCCGAGCACGTGCGTGACATCGAGCTCGCGGAACGGCTCCGCCATGGCCTGGACCACGGTATGGAACAGCCGACCGTCACGGAGCACCGGCGTGATGTCCTGGTAGATGATCCCCGGTTTCGGGTAGTTCGGCACGGCGCGAAGTGTATCGAGCACGTGGCGGGAGAGGGGGGTGACGGTAGTCATCGGATGTCGAAGCTCCTCGTCGGGACCTGCGGGTCCGTCACGTTGTCGTGTCGTTCGACCGCGTCCACACGCGCGTGGGCCGGGCCGGCGCGGAGCAGCGCCTCGAGCCGGCTCATGGCCGCGGCGTCCCCGCCGGCGGCCACCACCTCCACGCGGCCGTCCCCCATGTTCTGCGCGAATCCCGACAGCCCGAGCTCGCGCGCGTGCCGGGCGGCATACCAGCGGTAGCCTACGCCCTGGACCACGCCGGTCACGAGAAACCGGCAGATCACGCCGGCCGCCTCCTGCCCCGCACCGCCTCTAACGCGATCGGCATCACCGAGATCGCGATGATGGCGAGCACCACAAGGGAGAAGTTCTCGCGCACCACGGGAACGTTGCCGAAGAAGTAGCCGGCAAGGACCAGCAGCCCGACCCAGAGCACGGCACCCACGAGATTATAGGTGAGGAACCGCCCGTAGCTCATCGTGCCCACGCCCGCGACGAACGGCGCGAACGTCCGCACGATGGGGACGAACCGCGCCAGGATGATCGTCTTGCCGCCGTGGCGGTCGTAGAAGGCGCGCGTGCGGTCCAGGTGTTCCTTCCGCAGGAAGCGAAGCTTCCCCTCGAACGCCCGCGGGCCGATGGCGGCGCCCACCCGATAATTGATCGTATCGCCCAGGACGGCGGCCACGATCAGGAGCGGCACTAGCAGGCGCACGTCCAGCGCGCCGAGGGCGGCGAAGGCCCCGGCCGCGAAGAGGAGCGAATCACCCGGCAGGAACGGCGTCACGACCAGGCCGGTCTCGCAGAAGATGATGAGAAACAGGATGAGATAGGTCCACACCCCGTACTGGGCGATCACCTGGCTCAGGTGGGTGTCCAGGTGCAGAAAGAGATCGGCCAGTTTCTTCAGTAGTTCCATGCGTGCGCTCCGAAGTGAAGCGGCGGCTCAGCGAAAGCCGAACTCGCCGAGCAACGGGACGAAGCGGACATCGGCGACGGTGCGCGTCTGCACCTCGTCACCTACCCGCTGGACCAGCGTCAGCACCTGCGAGTCCCGGTTTCCGATGGGGATGACCAGGCGACCCCCGGGCGCGAGCTGCTCGATCAGCGGCAGCGGCACCTCCGGCGAGGCCGCGGCCACGAGGATCGCGTCGTAGGGCGCGAACGGACGCCAGCCGAGCGTGCCGTCGCCCACGAGCACGGTGACATTCCGGATCCCGGCCGCTTCGAGTGCCGCCCGCGCGTGATGCGCCAGGGCCGGGATGCGCTCGACCGCGAAGACGGCGTCCGCGAGCTGGGCGAGCAGCCCCGTCTGGTAGCCCGATCCCGCGCCGACCTCGAGCACCCGCTCCCGCCCGGTCAGGGCGCAGAGCTCGAGATAGCGCGCCTGCACCCATGGCTGCGAGATCGTCTGGCCGCCCCCGATCGGGAGCGCCGCGTCGTCGTAGGCGCGGTGGCGCACACTCTCGGGGACGAACAGGTGCCGGGGCACGGTGCCGACGGCGCGGAGCACGGCCAGGTCGCGGATGCCCTTCTGCTGCAGGGTCTCGACTAGTTGGCTCCGATAGCCTCCGTAGCTGTCGCCCGCCCCTACCCCTCCAGCGCCCATCCCTTGACCGTCTCGAGCAGCGAGTAGTTGGTGAGGTCCATGTGGAGCGGCGTGACCGAGATATATCCCTCCGCCACGGCGAGATGGTCCGAGTTCTCCGTTCCGGTCCAGGTGATGGTCCCGCCGCCGATCCAGAAGATCTCCCGTCCCCACGGGTCTGTCATCCGGGTCAGCGATTCGGAGAAGAACCGGCTCCCGAGCTTCGTGACCCGGATGCCGAGCACTTCGGAGGCGGGCACCGCCGGAAGATTGATGTTGAGCAGCATCTGCTCCGGAAAGCGCGGCACGCGGGTGATCCGCCGCACCAGCTCCACTAGGAGGTGCCGATAGGTGCCGAGCATCTCCGGCTGGCTGCCCGAGAACGAGATGGCGATGCCGGGCACGTCGAGCGTCACCGCCTCCATGGCCGCCGCCACGGTGCCCGAATAGAGCACGTCCTCGCCCATGTTGGGGCCGTGGTTGACCCCGGAGAAGACGAAGTCGGGCCGCTCGGGGATCAGCGCCTGGACCGCGAGCATCACGCAGTCCGTCGGCGTGCCGTCCACCTGCCATGCTCCATCGGGCCGCCGCGCCGGCCGAAGCGGCCGGTGCAGCGTGAGCGAGTGCGACGTACCGCTCTGCTCCCGGTCCGGCGCTACGACGGTCACGGTCGCCACTTCGCGGCAGACATCCGCCAGCAGGGCCACGCCGGGCGCGAGGATGCCATCGTCGTTCGTCACCAGGATGTTCATGGCGGCGAAAGGTGAGCCCTCCCCTCCAGGATTGCCAGGACCTCCTCGATCGTCGCCCGCATCTCGGTCGCCAGCTCGGCCGCGTACGCCGTGCGGGCGGAGGCGCGAAGCTCGCCGGTCCGCCGGTACTGATCGATCCGCTGGCGCGCACCGTCGATGGTGAACTTCTCCGTGTACAGCAGGTGCTTGACCAACATGATCAGCTCCACCTCCCGGCTCTTGTAGACCCGGTTGCCCGAGCGGTTCTTGGCCGGATTGAGGAAGCGGAACTGGCTTTCCCAGTAGCGCAGCACATGGGGCTTGAGATCCGTGAGCGCACAGACCTCGCCAATCGAGTAGAACTCCTGGACCGGCCGTGTCGTGGTCATCTCCAGTGCTCCGACTTGAGTTCGCGCCCCATGAGCTCGGGCACGGCGCCGCGCGCCGACTTGCCGGTGAACAGGACCTCGTAGACCTTCTCGATGATCGGGAGCTCCACTCCCAGACGCGCGCCGAGCGCCGCGCCGGCGCGCGAGGTGTTGGCGCCTTCGGCGACGCTGCGGTGGGTCGCCCGGTACTGCTCCAGCGTGGTACCCTCCGCCAGCGCCACGCCGAGGGCACGGTTCCGGCTCAGGCGGCCGGTGGCGGTGAGCACCAGATCGCCCATGCCGGCCAGCCCGGCAAAGGTGAGCGGGTCGGCGCCCATGGCGCTGCCGAGCCGGCTGATCTCGGCCAGACCGCGGGTGATGAGCGCCGCGCGCGGATTGTGGCCCAGTCCGAGCCCCTCGAGGATCCCCGCCGCGATCGCGATCACGTTCTTGAGGGCGCCCGCCAGCTCCACGCCGATCACGTCGGTGCCCGAGTACACCCGGAACGCGGAGGTGGCGAAGAGCTGCTGCGCGTCGCGCGCCGTGGCCTCGTCACGTCCCGCCGCCACCACCGCGGTCGGCTGGCCCTGGCATACCTCCAGCGCGAAGCTCGGCCCCGAGAGCGCCGCGAACCTGGCCTCCGGCAGACACTCGGCCACGACGGTGGACATGAGCGCGAGGCTCTCGGTCTCGATGCCCTTGGTGGCGCTCACGACCAGCGTGCCCGGCGCCACCGCCCCGGCCGCGAATCCGATGACGCTGCGCACCGCGTGACTCGGCGCCGCTGACACGATTACCCCCGCCCCGTCCACCGCCTCCCGGGCATCCGCGAGGGCGTGGAGCTCGCGGGCGAGTGGAATACCGGGAAGGAACGCCGGGTTTTCGTGCTCGCGGTTGATCGTTTCCACGACGTCGGGCTCGTGCGCCCAGAGGCGGACGGTCTCGCCCTTGCGGGCAAGCAGATTGGCGAGCGTGGTGCCCCAGCTCCCGGCGCCCAGGACCGCGACGGCGCTCACGGTCGGGGCGCGGGGGCCGCGCGGCGGCCGAAGCGATTCTCCGTCCCGTTGAGCAGACGCTTGATGTTGCCGCGGTGCAGCCAGATGATCGCGGCCGCCACGGCGATGTCGAGCCAGAGCACCAGCGGCGCCGAGGGCGGGTCGAGCAGCAGCACGGCGACCGGAAAGATGGCCGCGCCCGCGATGCTCCCGAGCGAGACATACCCGGTGCAGTACACCACCACGATCCAGACGGCGAGCGCCAGGCCCAGCGCCGCCGGCGTGAGCCCGAGCATGACGCCCGCCGCGGTGGCGACACCCTTCCCGCCCCGGAACCTGACGAAGACGGAGAAGACGTGCCCCAGCACGGCCATGAGCCCGCACACCAGGGCAAACAGCTCCGAGGAGGACACGCGCGGGGCGAACACCAGCACCGGGATCAGCCCCTTGGCCGCGTCGAACAGGCCCACCGGGAGCGCGAAGCGCCAGCCGAGGACGCGATAGAGGTTGGTGGCGCCGAGGTTGCGGCTGCCGTGCTCGCGCAGGTCGATGCCGCGGAACGCCCGGGCCGCCAGATAGCTCGTCGGGATGGCGCCGAGCAGATAGGAGGCGAGCAGCCAGGGGAGCGCCGTCATCAACGCCGGGCGCCGCGCGCGGTGAACTTGAGCCGGAGCGGTGAGCCCGGGAACGGCCACGCCTCGCGAAACCCGTGGATCAGGTAGCGCTGGTAGGCCTCGGGCACGTCGTGCGGCCGGTTGCTCACGATCGCGATCGTCGGCGGAGCCACGTCGATCTGGGAGGCATAGAGCAGCTTGACCTCTTCGCCCGGCTTCTGCGGCGGGGCCGTGCGCTCGATCAGGGACGTCAGCACCCGGTTTACCTCCGCGGTCGGCACCCGCTGCGCCCTGGCCTCCGCCACCTCGAGGATGAGGTCGAGGAGCTTCCGCACCCGCTGACCCGTGAGCGCCGAGGCGTAGAGGAACGGAACGTACTGGAGAAACGGCGCCTTGGCGATCAACTCATCCTGCCCGCGACGCGCCGTGTTGGCGTCCTTGCCTTCGACCAGATCCCATTTGTTCACGATCACGGTCAGCCCGCACCCGTGATCCCAGGCCTCGGTGGCGATCCGCAGGTCCTGGTTGTGCATGCCCAGCGCCGCGTCCACCACCAGGACACACACCTCGGCCCGCTCGATGGCCCGCTCGGTCCGGAGGGACGAGTAGAACTCGAGGTCATCCTCTACTTTAGCCCGACGACGTAAGCCTGCGGTATCAACGAAGTTCAGGTTTTTGTCTCGATAGCGCAAGAGGGAATCCACCGCGTCGCGTGTCGTCCCCGCCTCCGGCGCCACGACGTGGCGCTCCTCGCCCAGCAGGCGGTTGACCAGGGACGACTTTCCCGCGTTGGGCCTTCCCACCACCGCCACCCGGATCGCGTCCTCCGCTTCCAGCGGGTCGAACGCCGGCAGCCGTTCGACCACCGCGTCCAGCAGGTCGCCGCTTCCCTTCCCGATCGCGGCGCTTACGCCGGCCGGGTCGCCGAAGCCCAGCCGGTAGAAGTCGTATTGCGCCGTGCTGCGCTCCAGGTCGTCGAGCTTGTTCACGGCCAGCACGACCGGGCGCCGGGTCTTGCGCAGGAGATCGGCGATCGCCTCGTCCACCGGGCTGAGCCCTTCACGGCCATCCACGACGAAGAGCACCAGATCCGACTCCGCCAGCGCGAACTCCACCTGGCGGCGGATGGCGCGGTCCATGGAGTCTTCGGACTCCGGCATCAGCCCCCCGGTATCCACCAGCCAGAAATGGCGTCCCTGCCATTCGGCGTCGCCGAAATGCCGATCGCGGGTGGTGCCCGGCTGCTCCGAGACGATGGCCGGCCGGCCGCCGAGAATGCGATTGAAGAGGGTGGACTTGCCGACGTTGGGCCGGCCCACGATGGCGACCGTGGGCTTGCTCACGCGGCCGAGGGCTCCGCGAGCGCGTCGACGAAATCCCGGGAGAGCCGGAGCTCCATCGGAACCGAGGCGGCCAGCAGCTCGAGGCGCATGCCGTCCATGAAGAGGCCGTCGTCATTGACGGATTCTCTCGGCAGCAGCGCGAGGTCGAGATCGTGTCGCGCCACGAGCGCCTGCTGCATCGCCATGCCCGGCAGCAGCCCCGCGGTGGTGACCGACGCGCCGAAGAGCGTGTTGATCACCGGAAGCAGCTCGTAGGCGCCGCCGGTGGCGCGCGCGAGCGGCTCGAGCACCATCGGCATCAGCGGCGCCATCGCCGTGCCGGTCACGACGCCGACGCGGCGGCCCGGCGTGACGGGCAGGTCCCCCGCCCCGCGCTCGATCTGGCGCTGCAGCCACCGGACGCTGCCCACCCCGTTCTCGACCTGGTCGAAGTCATCGTAGATCGCGGGCGGCGGCAGCTCGACGCCGGCTCGCAGAAAGAGCTCGTCCGCGCCAAGCGCCCAGTGGATGCCGCGCTCGCGAAGCGCGATGGCCGCACGGGCGCTGACGAGGTCGATCGCCGCGCGGCACTCGTCGCTGGTCGGTTCGCGCACGAGCTGGTGCTTGCTGTACTCGGTAAGGCCGACCGGTACGACCGAGCAGCCGAGGATCTCGGGCCCGAACTCGTACAGCTCGCGCAGCGTCTGTTCGAGCACCGCGCCGTCATTGACGCCCGGAGACATCACGATCTGCGTGTGAAAGCGGATCCCGTGCTCGGCGAACATGCGGAGTTGCGGGAGGATCTCGGGTGCCGTCGGATTGCGCAGCAGATAGCGCCGCACGGTCGGGTCGGTCGCGTGGACCGACACGTACAGGGGGGAGAGCCGGTACTCGATGATGCGCTCGGTGTCCTTGGGCTTCAGGTTGGTCAGCGTCGCAAAGTTGCCATAGCGGAACGACAGCCGATAATCGTCGTCCCGGATGTAGAGCACGTCACGGAGCCCGTCCGGGAGCCCGTCCACGAAGCAGAAGTCGCAGCGGTTGGCGCAGCGGCGGATGCGCGCGGGCTCGAGCGAGACCCCCAGCGGCTCGCCCAGCGGCCGCTCGATGTCGTACTCGATCTCCTCGCCGTCCGGCTGGCGGATGTGGAGCAGCATCTGCTCCTCGGCGGTGAGGAACTCCCAGTCGAGGAAATCCTCGAGCTCGCGCCCGTTTACCGAGAGCAGCTCGGTGCCGACCTGAAGCCCGAGCTCTTCGCCGATCGACTCCGGAGCTACCGCGGTTACCCGAATCATTCCTGCGCACCTCTCGGAGACGGTCCCTGCTGCCCAGCTCGCAAAGATCGTCGGTGAAGCTGGTAAATTCAAGACGTCGAAGCACTTCCCGCCGACGTGGGAAGTGACTTCTTAGCTGCTGTCAGGCCAGCAGCCGGAGGAGCGCCTCGGCGTACGCCTCCAGTTTGGCCGGGCCGATGCCGCGCACCCGGCGAAGCGCCTCACGATCCTGCGGCTGGGTGGCCGCCAGCGACTCGAGGGTGCGGTCGTGGAAGATGACGTAGGGTGGCATTCCCTGCCGGCGCGCCTCCTCGGAGCGCCAGCTCTTGAGCCGTGCGAGGAGCTCGGGGTCGACGTCTGCCGGGGGCGCGGCGAGCGGCTCGGGGGCCGTCCCTCGCCGCGCGGCGCGCGGCGTCCGGGTTCGAGGCGCCGGCGCCGAGGGCAGCGCCAGCTCCGGCCGGACCTCGCCCAGGGCCACCCGCCGGCCCTCCGCCGTCAGCGCGAGCACGAATGCGCCCGGCCGCCCACCCTCGATGCCCTGACGTTCGATCAGCCCCGCGTCGGCGAGCACATTGAGCAGCTCCTTGACCTGGTCGAGGGGGACGCCGGCGAGTTTGCCATAGGTCGGCACCCGATCGAGCCCGCGGGAGAGGACGTCACGCACCTGGCTACCCGTCAGCACCTGCGCGATCCGCTCGACGCCGAACCGCCCCGAGAGCCGGCCCACGCCCGAGAGGGCGATGCGCACCCGCAGCAGCTCGTCGTCATCCAGCGGCCGGCCGCTGGTCCGGCCCCAGCCGAGGCAGACGTCGCACGTTCCGCAGCGAGGGGCCGCGCCCCCGCGGGCGCCGCCAGCGAAGTAATCATAGATGAATCGGGTCCGGCACCCGCGCGAGAAGGCGTAGCGCACCATGCTGTCGAGCCGCTGGCGGTCGCGCTGCGCCTTGAGTGCGCGAACCTCGTCCGGGAGCGGCATCGGGCCGGCGCCGGGAAGTGTCCCGCTGCCCTCCGCTGTGCGCCGGAGCAGCCGCACCGCCGTCGCCGCGCTCATCGAGGACGAAGCGCCGTCGTTCCCCAGCCGGTTCACGATCTCCTCGTCGCTCGTCCCTTCGCCCAGCAGGCGCCAGACCGATCGCAGCACCGCCGGCGACGGATTCGCCCCGGCCAGAAAGAACTCCTGCGTGCGCACGTCGGCCGGCGAGAACAGCAGCGTGCATCGCGCGGGCTGCCCGTCGCGCCCCGCGCGGCCCGCCTCCTGGTAGTACGCCTCCACGCTTCCAGGCAGCTCCGCGTGGGCCACGAACCGGATGTCCGGCTTGTCCACGCCCATTCCGAAGGCGTTCGTTGCGGCGATCACGTCGAGGCGTCCCGCCAGGAAGTCCTCTTGCGCCCGGGACCGCTCCTCGTCGGACAGTCCGGCGTGATACCGTCCGGCGCGCAGCCCGAGCCCCGTGAGGTAGTCCCCCCACAGCTCCACCGCCTTTCGCGTGGCCGCGTAGACGATGCCGGGCGGCCCGACCTCGGTGACGAGGCGCGCGAGCGCGGCGGCCTTGTCGTCGCGGCCGCGACAGGTCTCGACCGCGAGCGTCAGATTGGTGCGCTCGAAACCGGTGATGAGGTCGAGTGGCTCGCGCAGCTCGAGCTGCGTCGCGATGTCGGCGCGGACCTCGGGTGTGGCGGTCGCCGTGAATGCCGCGGCCGGCACGCCGAGCTCCGCGCGAAAGCCGGCGAGCCGCCGGTAGTCCGGCCGGAAATCGTGGCCCCATTGGCTGATGCAGTGTGCCTCATCGACGACGAGCCGTGCGGGGGAGGTGCGCCGGAGCGCGTCCCGGAAGGCGGCGCTACCCAGACGCTCGGGGGCGACGTACAGCAGATCGAGCCGCCCTGCGGCGAGCTCGCCCTCAACTGCGGCGCGCTCGTGCGGCGCCAGGCCGGAGTGGAGCGCAGCAGCCGCAATGCCGCGCGCGCGCAGCCCGTCGACCTGGTCCTTCATCAGGGCGATCAGCGGCGATACCACGACGGTCGTGCCGTCGAGCAGCAGCGCGGGAAGCTGAAAACAGAGGGACTTTCCCGCGCCGGTGGGCATGACGGCCACGAGGTCGCGCCCCTGCAGCACGGCCAGCGCGGCCTCCCGCTGCCCGGGCCGGAAGGCGCGGAGGCCGAACCGCTCGTGGAGCGCGCGCTCGAGCGCCGCGGCCGCCACGGGGGTATCGAGGGTGGGATTTGGTCTGGCCACTCCGGAATCTAGTCGGTCCGGCGAGGCATCCGACAAGCACAAATGACGCTGGAGGGAGCGGTTCAACGCCGCTCCTGCTGGGCTGGCTACTGCAGCTTCATGATCGTGCCGGCCGACGGCACGCCGTTCCGATTCAGCAGGAACAGGATATAGTGGCCGGGGGGTGCCCGCCGGCTGGTGGTCGGCGTCGTGACCCGCACCTTCCCCGAGAGCCGCGCCAGCGTCAGCGTATTGGCGCGCTGGTTCGCGTCGAACGCGTGCGTGACCGACCCGAGCCGGATCCACCGCGCCTCGGTGATCTGGGCGGCGTTGGGCGTGGTGACGAAGAAGCTCTGGCCGTATCCCACGGTCGTCTGGGACAGGCTGGTGATGACGGGCCGGGCGCCCTTGAACAGATAGGGTGGCCGGAAGATCTCGTGGTTGCGCTGGGCCGGGTACGGCTCCGGCGTGAGCGGGACGTTTGCGTCGCCGCTCGCTCCATGCAGCACCGTGCCGTCGGGCAGCAGCAGCGACACCGAGTGATATGCCCGGTCGATCCGGTTGCTGGCGAGCTGTGTCCAGTGACCGGTCCGGGGGTTCCACACCTCGGCCGCGTGCACGGCTCCTGACAGGGTGTTGAAGCCGCCCGCGCTGGTGCCGCCCGTCGCCAGCACCTGGCCGTCCGGCAGGATGGTCGCGTTCATGTGCCGCCGGGCGAACTGCATCGGATCGGTGCCGGTCCAGCGCGGGCTGGAGGTGTTCAGGTCGATCGTCTCGGCCGAGGCTGTGGGCGTGCTGGACTTGGGATCGTTCGTGCTCCACTTGAGGTCGCCGCCGCCGCCGACGACCAGGACCTTGCCGGTTTCGTACATCACGGCCGAGCCGTAGTCGCGGTTATAGGGCCAGATGTGCGTGAGCCCCGAGCCCGAAGTCCACTTGCCCCGGCCGCTGGACGTCACGACGTCCACGTCGAGCCACCGGGCCTTCACCCGCTCACCGGCGTAGAACACCTTCCCGTTCGGCGCCAGGAATTGCCGGGGATAGTACGGCAGCTTGAGGCTCGCGCCGGTAAGGCGCACCCACCGGCCGTTTTCCCAGATCTCCGGGATGAGCACCTCGGTCGAGGTGGTATCGCGTCCCGCCACGGTAACCATCCGCCCATCCGCGAGCGTGGTCACGGTGGGGTACCAGCGACCCTGGGCCATCTTGGGGAGGCCCGTCACCCACCGCTCCGTAAACGGGTCGAAGATGTTGGTGACGTCGAGCCCGCGATCGTCGTCCTTGTGGCCGCCCGAAACCATCAGGCGGCCGTCGGCCATGAGCGCGTGCCCCGAGCAGAACAGCATGGTATCGGCGGGCACCTCGACGGCCGTCGTGGGCGGGCCGGCCGCCGGGTCCCACAGGCGTGGGTTGGCCATCATCGCCGTGCCCGCCTCGTACTTGCCCCAGGCGATGATCTTCCCGGTGGGCAGGAGGCTCATGTGCAGCGGGACGATGTCCCAGTTGACGGGCGCGTCCCACTGGCCCGTCGTCGCCTCCGGCGGCAGCGCGCCGAGCGTGACCGGGGAGGACGTGGCCGTGACGGCACCGGTCGAGTAGCGAAGCGTGTGCGGGCCCGTGCCGGCGATGCCCAGGTCGGCGAACTTGGCCTTGCCGGTGGCGAGCGTCGTTGCCGTCACGGTCCCCTGCACCGTCCCCGATCCGGTGGCGATGCTCACCGTGACGACGGCTCCCCCGACTCCGCTCCCGCTTGCGTCCTTGACTAGTACGACAGGTTGCCGGGCCGGATCCCAGACTTCGCGATCCAGGGCGCTCGCCGGCGGTTGGACCACGATTTTGATCGAGGCCGCCGGGCCGGCCGAGAGCGAGACGTTGCCCGCGGTGGGCTCGGTACCGGGCTGGGTGAGCTCCTCGCCGCCGCACGTGACCGACGCAACCGCGAGTGACGCGGCCAACATGAGACGCTTGCTACCACGCGAAACAGGAGTCATCGGATGCAGGGGACGGGGCATTCCGGTTGGAAGCGCACGATTCGCGCCAGCCGGGAGGCTGCGCGTCAGGGCTTAACGTGCTGTCGGCAACGCGGTTCGGCAAGACCGTCCGGCGACTGTGGCGCCATCACGACGGTCGGTGAGGCGGGCGTGTCGGGCTATGGCTGCTCGTGCTCCAGCGCATCCCGGAGCCGCTCGGTCAGCTCCTCGACGCTGAAGGGCTTCTGCAGGAAGGCGGCGCCTGGCGAGAGCTCGCCATGCATCGCGACCGCCTCGGCGCTGTAGCCCGACATGAACACGACTCTGATGCCGGGCCTGAGCCGGCGCAGCCGGCGGGCGAGTTCGCCGCCGTTCATCCCGGGCATTACCACGTCGGTCAGCAGCAGGTCGATCTTCCCCGGCTGCTCCTCCGCCACCCGCAGTGCGGACGGCCCATCGGGCGCCTCCAGGACGCGGTAGCCGTGCGCCAGCAGTATCCGGCGGACCGGGGCGCGCACGCCGTCTTCGTCTTCCACGACCAGCACCCGCTCCGTGCCCCGGCTCCGCACCCGGCGCCGTGCTGGTGGCCGCTCAGCCCCGCTCAGGCCCGCCGGGGCGACCGGCAGGTGGATCGTGAACGCCGTGCCGCGTCCCGGCGCGGTGTCCACGTGGATGTATCCGCCCGTCTGCTTCACGATGCCGTACACCATCGAGAGCCCGAGGCCGGTGCCCTTCCCCCGCTCCTTCGTGGTGAAGAACGGCTCGAAGATGCGCGAGCGGGTCGCCTCGTCCATGCCGGTGCCGGTGTCCCGCACCACCAGGAGACTGTACGCCCCGGGCGAGAGGCCGCGCTGGCGCCGCGCGTCCGAGGGGCGGACGACGCGGTGCCCGGTTGCCAGCGTGAGCGTGCCCCCGTCGGGCATGGCGTCACGCGCGTTCACTGCCAGGTTCATGAGGACCTGGGCGAGCTGAGTGCGGTCGGCGCGGACCGGCGGCGCGTCCGGATCGATCGCAGTCTCGAGCCGGATGGGTTCGCCGATGAGCCGCCGCAGCATGCGCTCGCCCTCGTGCACGACGTCGGCCAGCGCGACCACTTCCAGGTTCAACACCTGCCGGCGACTGAACGCCAGGAGCTGACGTGTCAGGTCTGCCGCGCGTACGGTGGCGCGCTGGATCTCCCCCAGGTGTTCCCGCACCGCCTCCTGGTCCGCAAGCTCCTCCAGCGCCATATCGGCCGAGCTGCCGATGGCGGTGAGGAGATTGTTGAAGTCGTGCGCGACGCCTCCCGCGAGCTGGCCGACCGCTTCCATCTTCTGTGCCTGCCGGAGTTGCTCCTCGAGGAACCGCTGCTCGCCCACGTCCACGAAGATGCCGTTCCACAACGTGCCGCCGTCGGCTTCGGGCGTCGGGAGTGCGCTGCCTCTGATCCACTTCGGGGCGCCATCCTTTGGCGTGAGGCGGAATTCGAGCAGCCAGGGCCGGAGCGTTCTCGCCGACTGGAGGAGGGTGGCACGGCAGGTGGCGATGTCGTCCGCGTGCACCAGCGACCAGAACCGGCTCCCATCGGCTTCGGCTTCTTCCGACCCGATGCCCGCCAGCTTCCGAATGCCCGCGCTCAGGAAACGGAACGACTCGCGGCCGTCGGGCGACAGCCGATAGTGGTACACGGCGCCCGGAATGCCCTCCGTAATGCTGTGGAGCTGCCGCTCGCTCTCGCGCTGCACTCGCGCGCGGCCGGCTGCCGCGCGCCAGACGGCGTGCCGCAGCGAGCGCGCCAGGTGAGGGGTGCGGAGCGCCGCGCGCGGGAGGAAATCCTGTGCGCCGAGTCTCAGCGCTTCCGCGGCCGCCGCGGGCTCCCCGTCGGCGCCAAGGGCGAGGATCGGCAGCTCGGGCCAGCGCTCGTGCAGCGACAGGATCGTCGGAGGGCCGCCGAGCTCCGGGATCGTGAGGTCGAGCAGCACCGCGTCGAACCGGTCTGCCTGGAGCTGGCCCAGGGCCGCGGCCACCCGGGATGCGGCCACCACCGCGAACTCCGGCGGAACTTCGGCGCGCAGCGCAGCCAGGACGTCCGCGGTTGCGGCCGGGTCCTGGGTCACCATCAGCACGCGCAGCCGGGCGAGAGGAAAACGCCGCGTGCGGGTCGCGCGACGGACGGGCTCGTCCACGGGACTTCCGCGAAGTGAAACGAGGGGGTAGCGGAATGATCTGCCCCCGAGCGCGGGGAGTCAAGCGCCTGGGGGCGTAAAGCCGAGGCCCCGATCCCTGGTCGGGATCGGGGCCTCGAAGGCATGCCGCAGGCAGGCCGGCTACCTCGAGTGCGAGCTATCGCTACTCGATGGCGCTCCAGCGGACGACGTGTCCCGCATGGAGGACGAGTCTCGCATCGAAGACGTGTCGGATGCCGACGTGCTGTTCTTCATCGAAGCCGTATCCGTCCTGGCCGCGGTGTCGGCGCCGGTGGCACCCGGCTGATAGCCGCGTGTGGTGTCCGCTCCGACCTTCCCGGAGTCCGGCCTGGCATAGCGGTTCGCCTGCTGCCGGCGCTTGATGGCCGCAAGCGTCGAGACGCTGTCCACCCCTCCGTGGCTGTCACACGCCGTGGCCGAGGCCGCGGCGGCTTGGCCGTCCTTGCATGCCACCGTGTCCGTGGAGGCGAACTGCCCGGCGCGCATCTTGGTCCAGACGTTCGTCGTAGTCCAGTCCACGTCCCCGTGGTTCTTGCAGGCGACCTGCGACGGCCCTGGCTGAGTGCTCCCGTCCTGGCACACCAATACGACCGGCATCTGCGCGCTGGCCGTGGCCGGGACGAGCATGACGGCCGCCAGCGCCCCGATCCCGAGTATCAAACCTTTCATGTGTCCTCCTCGACAAATCCGGCGGCGCTCCGCTTGAGCGCCGCACCGAGCCATACTCGGTCATTGGCCCGGCTCGAGCCGTGAGGCTGGTCACAGGCGAAGGCCTCCAGGAGCCCAGCTCGGAGGCGCCGCCGGCCGCCTAGGCGTCTGGATGGGGCGCGGCGAGCAGTCGCCGGCAATCCTCGGCCAGAACGCCGGCCGTTACCAGCGGTGGCTCGGCGCCCGTGAACGACGCGACGTCGGTGAGCAGCGGGCAGCCTCCGCTCACCCCTCCAAGTACGCCGGCGGGTACGCCGAACACGACGCGGCGGATACGCGTCCGCCGCACGGCATACGCACAGAGCACACACGGCTCGACGGTGGTGTAGAGGGTGGCGCTGGCCAGATCGAGCGTGCCGCTGGCGCGGCACGCGGCGCGAAGGGCCTCGATCTCGGCGTGCGCCGCGGGGTCGAGCAGCTCGCGCGTCCGCTCGCAACCCTCGCCGATCACGTCGCCAGCGCGCACGACGACCGCGCCGACCGGGACCTCGCCTGCGGCGAGTGCACGCCGCGCCAGCTCCAGGCAGCGCCGCATGTACGACTCATCGCCCGGGAGGAGCATCGATCAACCTACGCCAACACGTATGTGAAGATGAGCTTGACGCCGGAGGGCTGCCGCTCCACGATGCGCCGTCCGGCGCATGAAAACGCCTGACGCAGGTGTGCCCACGTCAGGCGAACAACTTCCGAGAGCGGGCGACCGGACTCGAACCGGCGACGTCCAGCTTGGGAAGCTGGCATTCTACCACTGAATTACGCCCGCGGAATTGCGCTAGAATGACTTGGCAATCTGTGACTCGACCAATATGACCAAAGGTGGCCGACACATCAAGCCCTTCCGGCACAGGTTCGCTGCATATCGAACACTCAGGGCGAGGCCCGATGATCTTGCGCCCGCGGACCTCCGTCGCGGCTCCGCTGCCACGTCTGTGAAGCACTGACCCCATCTCACGCCGTCGATGCAGCCCACCAGGCTTGCCACAAGGCCCCTCGCGGATGGAGAGGGAACTAAATCCTGGTATCCGGTTTCATATCACGATAGACACACCAACTCACGACGGCTGCACACCGATCTTTCTGAGTCCGCTTGACGACTCTGGTACCGTTCCCTACCGTAGCGCCACATACCTCCGGAGGCCCACCATGCATAGGACCGGATTTGGCGCCGCCACCCTCGTCGCGCTTGCAGCATGCTCTTCTACGGACACTCCGACTGCTCCGTCGTTCGCTCGAGGCGGGCACTCCGAGGTTTCGCACCCATTGGGCGGCCGCTGCGACACCGAGGTCACGATACTAGACGTTGCCCCAGACGGCCGCCTCGATCTCAGGATCGAGTATACGTGCCAACTCTCCCATCTCGGACTCAGCCACAACACGGTCCTACAGTCGGTCGTGCCCTCAGGGCCTCCGGTCAACGGGCTCCTGCCGGGGGTCGTCACCAACACTGGGGCGTATGTCGCCGCCAACGGTGATCGAGTGAACTCCTCGTTTAGCGGGACGGGTGTCACGAACCTGTCCGACTTCACGGCGACCTTCGAAGGTACGGAGCGCTTCCGAGGCGGAACCGGACGCTTCGCTGATGCTGCGGGCACGGCCTACACCAAGGGGACCGCGGCTCTCGACCCTGTCGCTGGTACCGGTACTGCCCATTTCACGATTGAGGGCACGATCACTTACTGAATGGGCCGGGGAACGGTTTGCAGAGACCAGCAACCCACGGGGAGGGATTCGGAGTCGTTGTGAGGCGCTGACTTGGGCGGGAGTTAGCCGAGTAGGTGCCCAGCTTGGCAAGCCGGCATTCTATCACTGAATCGCGCCCGCGAGCGAGAGGCGAGTGTCATCGCCCCGCCGGCCGGTGTCAAGCCGACGCGGCGCTCACTTCCCCCGCGACGCATCCAGGAAGCTCCGCAGGTCCGGCTCACTCACGGCCGGCTCCCCGGGCGAGACGTTGTCCAGCCGGCCCTCCCGCATCCACCGCTCGAGCTCGCCGACCAGGTCGAAGAGGTGCTCGAACGAGTCCACCACGAACAGCAGGGGCTGGTAGTGGTCGATCTCGAAGTACTGGTTGATGACCCACTCGAGCTGCATCGGATACCGCTGCACCTCGGGTGAATCGATCGCATGAGCGATTTCGCCGTGAGAGCTCAGCAGCCCGCTCCCGTACACCTTGAGGCCGTGCCCGTTCGGGCCCCGCATGAGCCCGAACTCGATCGTGAACCAGAAGAACCGCGCGAGCGCCTTGAAGATGCTGGTGACCCGCCGGATCTGCTCGTGCTCGTCCCGGATTCCCGCCACGATTTCCGCCGCGGTGTGGGCACAGTCGCCGAACCGGACCAGCGTGTCGGCGAACGCACGGTCGGTATGCATCGGCACGTGCCCGGCGATATCGTGGAAGATGTCCGGCTCGGGCAGATAGTCGAGCGTGGCGCCGTCCCGGATCGTGATCGTGGTCGGGAACTCGCGGTTGCGCAGACAGTCGAAGAACAGGAAGGAAGGAACGTACCCGCTCACCGGCTTGGCCTGGAAGCCGGTGAGGGGGCTCAGAAATCGGTTGACGTCCTCGAGCCGGGGCACGCGCGCCGGGTCGAGGCAGAGATTGTCGATGCCCTGGAGAAACCGCGGGTTGGCGTAGCGGCGCCAGCGATCTTCCATGCGGGTGAACAGTCGCCGCCAGGCTTCGTGATTGTCGTCGGTGTAGAGTTCGTAGGGCTGGTGGATGTACAGCCGGCCCTCGGCCTGCGCCTGTTCGATGAACGGCGCGCGCGTGGTGGTCAGTCCGCTCTTGATCGCGCGCTCCGCCCGTGCCCCCGCCATGGCCCCTCCTCTGTGGTCTGCTCCAGACTACTTCCGCCGGTAGCGCCAGGCCGTGATTCCACTCCCCTTCGCCGCGACAGGGATCTCCTGCGAGGCGCCGGACTTAAGCGCCGGGACCTGCGCCTCCTCGGTGGCGACCACGCCGCCGGCCGCGTTGAGGAACTCCACCACGATCGCCACCGGCGCGGGTGGAATGGCCTTGCCGGAAGGTGTCTGAGCCGCACGGCCCGACGCCGACAGGGTCAGCGTGGCGTCTCCCGCGGACACGACGAAGTTCGAGGCCTTGACGTCGGCAGGCAGGGCCAGCACCTGCTCGGCGGTCTTGACGGCCTGGTCCACCTTGCCTGCCTGCTTGTAGCCCTCGCCGAGGAGCTTCAGGGCATTTTCGCTCAGCGGCTCGATGGCCACCAGCTTGGCCGCCGTCTCCGCCAGCTTGGCGCCATTCTTCATGGCCAGGTAGGTGTTGCTCAGGTTCGAGAGGGCATCCCGGTTGTAAGGCTCCGACGCGACCACCTTCTCGAATGCCGCGGCGGCGTCGGGATACTTTTTCTCGTTGTAGAAGTTCACGCCGATCGCCATCAGATCCTGCGAAGCCGGGGGCGCCCCGGCGGCGCTCGGGGCGCCTCCGGCCGCGACGAGCTCCTTCTCCAGTGCCTGTGCCTGCTCCACCTTGCCGGCGCCGCGATAGGCGCCCGCGAGCCCGCGCTTGGCCTCGACGTCCTTCGGGTTCCACTTGAGATAGCGCTCGAACGCGGCCGCCGCCTCGTCATACTTCTTGGCGTTGAGCAGCAGCGCCGCCTGGTTGAACGCGGACCGGTCGCGGATCTGCACGTCGATCGTATCCGTGGCATTCTCGCCCGCCGACGCCGCCTGGCCGAAGTAGTATGCGGCGCTGTCGGTCTGGCCCTTGTCGTTCATGATCGTGGCCATCCCGTAGTAGACGCGAGGAGACCCCGGATAGATGACTCCGGCCTGACGGAACATGGCCAGAGCCGAATCGCTGTTCTTCTCCTGCTCGAACTTGCTTCCCGCGTTGAGCAGCGCGCCCCAGGCGGCGCGCCGGTAGCCGGAGATGTCCTTGGCACAGTCAGGCGCCAGCGCCTGCGCGCGGCTGAGCGCGGAATCCGCGTGGTACAGATCGCCCTGGCGCAGGTAGATCCGGCCGAGGTAGTACCAGGCGGCGGGATTCTTGTCCTGGCCGTTCTGCTTGATGGCCTCGAGCAGGACCCGCTCGCCGTTGCCGAGCGACCGCGCCTTGTTTTCGGGAACTTCCGTCTCGATGCTGGTCTTCAGGTACGAGGCTCCGCTGCTCACCTTGAAATGGTTCGGCTTGATGCCGCAACTGGCTCCCTCGTACTTGCTCGGCATCGCCGCGGCCACGCGGTCGTTCAGCGCCGGCTGCTGGGCGCTCACCGCGGTCGCACTCAGGGACAGCAGGATGAAGGTCGACGCGATCTGGGCGTTCACTCGTCATGACTCCTTGTTCGAGGTCCGGAGCCCGGTGGCGCCCTCGGGGCTCACCAGGCGAAGCGCCCGCTCACGCAAGTCCCTTGCCACCTCGTGGGCGGGCTGTCCCGTCCGCAGGGACAGGGCTGCCACATCGTCGTATTCCGGTTTCATCCTGGGGCCGTCGGGCGCCTCGAGCACCTTCACCCGGACGCGCGTGCCGTCGGCCGCTTCGACCTGGACCTCACGCCGCGGGAGCGTCACCCGCTCCGCCGGCTGCCGCCGCACCCCCGCGGTGGTGCTGTGGCGGAAGAAGGCGTCCGTGACCCTGTCGACGAGCGGCGCCGGTGCCACGGCCTCCACCCGGAATCCGGTGCGGCCCTTCTTCATCTGCGTGGACCAGACCTGCACGTCGAGGGCGCCGGCGGCGACCAGTGCCTCGCGCAGCGGGTCGAGGTACTCGGGACTCATGTCGTCGAGGTTCGTGGACAGGAGGACGACCTCACCTGCCTCCGCCACCGGCTCGGCGACGATGAGGCGGAGCGCGTTGGCGTAGGTGGATGGGTTGCGCCCGCCCGCGCCCCAGGCGCCCGCGACCACGCCCCGCCAGCGGGCCGGCGGCGCTCCCTCGGAGAGCACGCGCAGCAGGACCGCTCCCGTCGGGGTCACGGCCTCCCCTGTGACGGGGCCGTTGGGGCCGACTTCGAGTCCCTCGAGCAGGATCGCCGTGGCGGGAGCCGGGACAGGTATGATGCCGTGCGCGGCCCGCACCCAGCCGTCTCCCACGCCGATCGGACGATTGTAGATCCGGTTGATGCCGAGCTGCTCGAAACCTTCGATGGCCCCCACGATGTCGATCAGCGCGTCGACCGCGCCGACCTCGTGGAGCGCCACCTGCTCGGCCGGCAGCCCGTGGACGCGACCCTCCGCCTGGCCGAGCAGGCGGAAGGCCCGCACAGCACGCTCCCGCACCCAGGCCGACAGCGGTGCGCACTCGACGGCGGCGATCAGGTGGGTGATGTGCCGATGTGCCCCGGGCGAGTGGGGTGGGTGCTCGTGGGAGTGGTGAGCCCCGCCCTCGTCGCGTTCATCATGCGCATGCGCATGTACGACGGGGTTGCTCGGCTGTTCCTGCTCGCCGCCGGGCAGGATGACGTCCACTTTGGTCGCCCGCAGCCCGCAGCGGTCTACCGGCGTGACCGAGACCGTGACCTCGGGGGAGCCCAGCCGAGCCGGGAGTCCGCGCAGCCACTCCACGGGTGCGCCGGCCGCGACGAGCGCGCCCAGCAGCATGTCCCCGCTGATTCCCGCGGCCGGGTCGATGATGGCAAAACGTCCATCAACCATAGACTTGTGAATATGGGCGGGGATCAGACCGGAGGCAAACCCGAGGGGTCCCGATAGAGCCAGCCGGCTCCGGTGTTGAACGCGACCACTCGCTCGTCCGGCCGGAGCGCTCCCCGGTCGAGCAGCGCGCGCGCCGCCGCCAGCGTAGCGCCACCCTCGGGGGAGAAGTCGATGCCTTCCTCGCGAGTTGCGGCCAGGGCCTCGCGCTCCAGCTCGACGTCGCTCACCGCGACGGCCCCTCCTCCGCTCTCCCGGAGCGCCTGCAGCATCAGTCGGCCGCCAAGGGGGTTGGGGACGCGGAGCCCGCTCGCGACGGTCTCCGGCGCCTCCCACGGCTCGCACTGCTCGGCCCACGTGTCGAACGCTCGCACCACCGGCGCGCAGCCGCTGCTCTGCACCGTGTACATGCGCGGCAGGGAATCCTGAACCCAGCCCGCGGCCCGGAGCTCGGCGAACGCCTTCCACATCCCGATGAGACCCGTCCCGCCCCCGGTTGGATAGATGATGGCAGCCGGCAGCCGCCAACCCAGCTGCAGGGCGAGCTCCAGTCCGAGCGTCTTCTTTCCCTCGATGCGATAGGGCTCCCGCAGCGTGGAGAGGTCCACGGCCCCGGTTTCCGCCGCGTATGCCCTCGCCGCCGAGCCGCAGTGGCCGATGTGTCCGTCGAGCAGCACGAGCTCGCCACCGAACGCCAGGATCTGCGAGAGGATGGTCCGCGGTGTCGTCGTGGGGGCATAGACCCGGACGGGGACACCCGCGCGGGCGGCATATGCGGCGGCCGCCACGCCTGCGTTGCCCGCCGTCGGCAGCACGAAGCGCTCCGCGCCCGCGAGCACCGCGCGGGTCACGGCGGCGCTCAGCCCCCGCGCCTTGAACGAGCCGGTCGGGTTGGCCCCCTCGTCCTTGACCCAGAGATCGTGGAGCCCGAGCCGGCTCCCCGCGCGCGCAGTCCGGAGGAGCGGCGTGTCGCCCTCGCCGAGCGTGACCGGCTCCTCTCCCTCGGCCAGCGGGAGAAACCGACGGAACCGCCACATCCCGTGCAGCCGGCGCAGCTCCGCGCGATCGACCAGCACCGGCACCCGGTGGGGGTAGCGCACGAGCCACGGCATGCCGCAGCCCTCGCACACCGTGGGAAGCCCTTCGGGCCCACGTCCCGCGCCGCAGCTCGAACACTCGAGCGTCCAGTCGGCGGCGGGCCCGGCGGTCACTGAGTGCCATTCAGGTGGGAGAGGACCCGCTCGGCCAGACGCGCTGAGAAGCCGGGAACGGTCGCGAGCTCCGTGACCGAGGCGGATTTCACGCCCGCCAGGCTGCCGAAGCGCTCGAGCAGCTGCCGTCGCCGGTTGGGGCCCACGCCGGGAATGTTGAGCAGCTCCGACGTGATCGTCCGCCGGGTGCGGCGCTGCCGGTTGTAGGCCAGTCCGAACCGGTGTGCCTCGTCGCGTGCCCGCTGCAGCAGCCGGAGCGACGGGCTCCGGCGGGACAGCCGCAGGCTCTCCGACCGGCCCGGCAGGAACACCTCCTCTTCGCGCTTGGCCAGGCTCACCATCGGGATCGGGCCGAGACCCACCTTTTCCATCGCGTCGAGCGCGGCGTTGAGCTGGCCCTTGCCGCCGTCGATCACGATCAGGTCCGGCAGCGGAAGCCCCTCGTCCCGGCGACGCGTGAGATAGCGGGTGATGACCTCGTGAATGGCCGCGAAGTCGTCCTGCTGCCCCAGGCCCTGGATCCGGAACTTCCGGTACTCGCTCTTCTTCGGGCGGCCGGCCTCGAACCAGACCAGCGAGCCGACCGTGTCGCGGCCCTGATTGTGGGAGATGTCCACGCAGACCAGGCTGCGTGGCACCGAGTTGAGCCCCAGATCGCGGCCCAGGGCGTACACCGGATCCTCGGCGCGCTCCTCCGTTTCGAACGACTCGATCCGCAGGCTCTCCAGCAGGTGCCGGGCGTTGTGGTCGGCCAGCTCGAGCCAGCGGTGGGCGGTTCCCCGCTGCGGGATCGTCCAGTCCGCCTCGGGGACGAGCTCGCGCAGCGCATCCCAGTCGTCCGGCGGAAAAGGGACCACGACGCGCCGCGCCCGCGATTCCGTCGGGACGTAATATCGGACGAGAAAGGCACTCAGCACGGCGCCGTCGGCCTCCTCCTCGAGCCCCTCGAGGAACCGGTGCTCCCGGCCCACCACCCGGCCTTCGCGCACGCGGATGAGCACCCCAACCGCGTCGTCTCCGTCCCGGGCGTAGCCCACGACGTCGGCGTCACCGGTACCGATCACCTCCACGCTGGCCGGCTCCTCCAGCCGTTCGAGCCACCGGAGCGCGTCGCGCATCTCCTTCGCGCGCTCGTAGTCCTCGCGGCCGCTGGCGGCCAGCATCGCCTCACGCACCTTCTGTCGGACGTCGCCGGTGCGTCCCTCGAGAAAATCGACGACGTCGTCGACCATCCGCCGGTAATCGGCGGCCGACTGCCAGCCGACGCAGGGCGCCCGGCACCGGCCGATGTGGTAGTCGAGGCACGGACGCTCCCGCGTCTCCCCTGGCAGCCCGTCCGCGCAGCTCCGGACGGTATAGAGCCGGCGGATGATCGCCAGCGTGCGCCGGAGCTGGCCCACGTCGGTGTAGGGACCGTAGTAGCGTGCCCCCGGGATATCACGCCGGCGCGTTACCAGCACCCGGGGAAACGGCTCCGCCAGCGTCACGGCGATGGACGGGTAGCTCTTGTCGTCCTTGAGCCGCACGTTGAACCGCGGGCGGTACTCCTTGATCAGATTGTTCTCGAGGATCAGCGATTGGGGCTCGGAGGCGACCACGATCGTCTCGACGTCCGCGATCAGCCGCTGGAGCAGGCGGTTCTTGGGGCTCGCCTCGACGTCGGCGGCGAAGTAGCTCCGCACCCGGCTGCTGAGCCGCTTGGCCTTGCCGACGTACAGAATCTCCCCGGCAGCGTCCTTCCAGAGGTAGACGCCGGGGCCGTCCGGTAGGGTGTCGAGCTTGCGCTGCAGCGAGTCGTGAAGTCGGGGTGCCGTCATGAGGGTTGTCGCAGGAACCGGAGGCGTCGGACCACCGCGCCGGACTCCGGAACGCCGAAGCGGTGGGTGACTGAAAAATACACCGCCCCGTACACCGTCAGCAGCACGAGCGCCGAGATCACCGGCTGCCGGATCGGCGCTGCGGCGCGGAGCGCCCAGGCCGCCGCCGCGCCCAGGGCCGCCGCCACCCAGAGCCTCACCGCCAGCGGAATCGGCAGCCCGGTCGTGCCGATGCGGGCGTTGAGCGCGCGGCGGAGCAGGAGAAACTCGATCCACCCCGCGATTCCGGCCGACGCGGTCAGGCCGGCCGCCCCCCAGCGCTGGTCCACGCCGAGCGCTCTCGGCAGCGGCAGCGCGAACAGGTAGCCCAGCGCGATCGTGAGGGCGACCCGAACCACGGCGAAGCGAAGCGGCGTGCGCGTGTCCTGGAGCGCGTAGTAGGTGGAGGCGTAGAGCCGTCCCATGGTCGAGGCGAGCAGCCCGACGGCCGACCCTGCCAGGATTCCCCAGACGTACAAGGTCATTCCCCGGGTGAACGCGCCCGATTGGTAGAGCGCCCCGGCCACGACATCGCCCAGGGCGAGAAATGCCACGGCCGAGGGCACCACGAAGAAGGCGATCTGCCGGAGACCCGCGCCGAGTCGCTGCCGGAGGTAGGCGGCGCGTTCCTCGTCGCTCCCCACGGCGCTCGCCATCGCGGGCAGCTCGGCTGCCGACACGGACATGCCGAACAGGCTCACGGGGAGGGTGTAGAGTACTTGCGCGTACGAGAGCGCCGCCACGGCTCCCCCGGGGAGGAGGCTCGCCAGAACGGTGTCCACGTACGCGCTGATCTGCACCACACCGCGGCCGACGAACACGGGCCCGAAGTTGTGAAGCACCGCGCGCACCTGCGCGGAGCCGCGGAGCAGGCGCGGGCGAATGCCCCGGAGCAGCTTCGCCACCGTCGGGAGCTGCACGAGGAGCTGGAGCAGACTGCCCAGCACGGAGCTCCAGGCCGCGATTTCCGCGAGCGGGTACTGCGGCCGGCTCCGTCCGAAGGCGACGAGGCCCGCGATGATCGCCAGGTTCCATAGCACCGGCGCGGCATAGCTGAGGAAGAATCGGCGGTGGCTGTTGAGCACGCCGAGACACCAGGCGGAGAGCACGAGCAGCCCGGCCCCGGGGAACAGGATACGCACGAGGCGGATGGTCGCTTCGCGCTTCTCGCCGGTGAAGCCCGGCGCGATGATCGCGATGAGCCAGGGCGTGAGCAGCACCCCCACGAGCACGAGCAGCGACGTGACCAGCGCCAGCAGCGCGGCCACGGCGCCGGCCACGCGGCGGGCTTCCGTCTCGTCTCCCCGGGCGCGGAGGCCAGCGTACACCGGGATGAACGATGCGGAGAGCACCCCTTCGCCGAAGAGGTTCTGCAGGAAGTTCGGGATCCTGAACGCCGCATTGAAGGCGTCCGCGGCGTCGGAGGTGCCGAAATAGTGGGCGAAGACCCGGTTGCGAACGAGACCGACGAGCCGGCTGAGGAGGATGCCGGCCGCCACCATGACCGCGGGTCGCGCGGTGCGGCGCTGGCCGGCGGTCAGGACTCGGGCGACGGTGGGAGGGGAGCGGGGGCCGGGGTCGCGAGCAGGCGCTGGAGAAAGGCCGCCTCGTCCTGCAGCCCCTGCATCGTGCGGTTGAGGTCGTCCACTTCCGCCTCGAGCAGTTCGACGCGCTTGGCGAGCGCCACCACGTCGGCGGGCGCTTCCTGCGGACCTTCCAGCCGCCGCGCCAGCGCGCGCCCGATCGGCGAGTCCACCACGATCCCGAGGATCGGGATCAGGAGCGCCACGAGCAGGAAGAGCGCGATGACCGACATGGGGTCGAGTCTACGCGGGTTGCGGCGGCCCTTCAAGGGCGCCGCCGTACCACGCCTGGATCGCCCCGGTCAACTCCTCGAGCAGCGTCGGTCCGTACCGCGCGAGGAACGGTGCCAGCGTGAGCACCCGTTCCTGCGGCTTGCCCCCGGGTGCCACCGCGTTACGCGCCCGGGCCAGCTGCCCGAGCTCCGTCTCCTGCCGCCGCTTGAGGTGCTGCACCAGCTTTTTCTCCACGTCCTGGGTCCCGGCCAGAGCCTGCTGCCGGGCGCTCCGGGTCGGGCGCGCCAGGGTGGGGTCGATTGCCGTGGCGACGTGCTCGAGGAGACCGTACTCGGTGTCGAGCGCCGTCCGGAGCCGCTCGAGCGACGTGAGCGCGTCCGAGGGGAGCTGGGAGCGGACCAGGCGCGCCTCGAGCGGCCCGGCGGGCGCGAGCAGCTCCTCGAGCGAGAGCCCGAATTTCTCGAGCACGCGGTCCACCCGCGGCTCCACGATGACGCCCGACCACCTGGGCAGCGGAAGCTGTCGCGGGACCCTCATGAGGGAGTAGATCGGCGGCGTCAGCTCGAGATATCGGAGCTCGCCGGGGCCCCCCAGGTACGCCACGGTGGGGAGCAGCGCGCGTTCCACCACGGGCCGGAGGAGAACGTTGGGCGAGAGCCGCGAGGGTGCGTCCGCCGCGATCCGCTCGATGGCCGCGAGATCGAACCGCTCCCGGCTCCGACGGGTGACGAACCCGCTGTCGTCCCGCACCAGGCGGTCGCGTCCGAGGCTGGCCTCCAGCATTACGAGCGCCGCGCCATCGCCGACGGTGATCCCGGAGTTGCGGGCCGCCGCCCCCTGCTCTTCCGACCAGCGGTCGAGTGCGTCGTCCAGCTCACCCGCCTGTCGGAGCGCCGCAACCAAGTGTGGAGCCGCGGCCTGCTTGGCCGCGGGATGCGTGCTGTCGAAGGCGAGCACGCCGAGCGGCTCGAGCAGTTCGGCCATGGCGCCGGCAAAGCTGCCCGCGACGCTCGCTTCGGGCCGGTAGTGCCGCTCGAGCCAGGCGAGCGTCGCGTCCCGGAACTCCGACGCCGGGAGCCCTTCGGCCAGCGCCGCCAGCGCGGCCACGACGCCCTCGCCCAGGGGCTGGCGGTACATCGGCGTGAGCGGAGCGTCGGGCGGACGCGGTGGGAGGGCCGCGCTCGCCACCGATCCGTCCGCCGCGATCCACGACGCGCTGCTCGCCTCGGCGAAGTCGTGGTCGTCGCCGGCGAGCCAGAATATCGGGAGTACGGGCCGCCCCCAGCGGCGTTCGAGCAGCCGGGCTAGCGCGACGGCGCTCAGCGCTTTGTGGATCGTGTAGAGCGGGCCGGTGAAAAGGCCGGGCTGCTGGCCGGTGGTGACGGCGAGCGCGCCGGGCTGGAGCAGGCGGGCCAGTTGCGCGTCCCGCGTGGACGAAGGGACGAACGCCTCCGCCAGGGCCGGGTCGAGGCCGCCGGCGGCCGGCACCGGCGGCCCGAGCGGATGCTCCAGCGGCGTCGGCACGAAGCGCAGCGTCATGCCACCTGTCCCATCAGAATGGTGCGAGGGGAGTCGGCCGTGAGGCTGGAAGCGTCGTAGTCGCCGAACCGGTGCCGGACCGTGACACCCGCGGCCGCCAGCATGGCGGCGATCTGCACCGGCTCGAACAGTCGCACGCGCTCGGTAAAGCGTCGGCCGCTCGCGGGCTCGATCGTCTTCCTGACGTAGCGCCCGTCGGCCGACACCGAGCGGTGCACCGTCACCCGGGTGCCGTCGAGCCACTGCGCCTCGCACGGGACGAGCCGCGCGCGCACCGCGGCGGCGTTGAGGAAGTCGATCACGAACCACCCGCCGGGGCGGACCGTCCCCACCATTTCACCCAGCGCTTCCGCGTGCTCCGAGTCGCGCTCGAAGTAGCCGAAGCTGGTGAACAGGTTGACCGTGAGGTCCATGGAGCCGGGGCGCACCGGCAGCGCGCGCATGTCGGCCCGCACGAGCGGCGCGCCGGTCGAGCCCCGCGCGATGCGCAGCAGCGCGGCGGACAGGTCGAGGCCGACGCAGCGCGCGCCGGCTGCCTCGAACGCGCGCGCGTGGCGACCCGCGCCGCAGGCCACGTCCAGCACCCGCCAGCCCGGCGCGAATCCGACCCGCTCGAGGATGAGCGCCACGGCACGCTCCGCCTCCACCGCGTCCCGGTGCGGATAGAGGTGAAGGTACTCCTCGCCGAACCACTCCTCGAACCATTCGGTCATCGCGGCGCACCGGGACCCTTGTGATACGGCTCCCCGCGGAGGATCGTGACGGCCCGGTAGAGCTGCTCCGCCACGACGACGCGCGCCAGCTCGTGCGGCAGCGTGAGCGGCCCCAGGCTCCATCGGTCGGCCGCCCGGGCGAGGAGGTCGGGGGCCAGGCCGCGCGAGCCGCCGATGACGAGCGCCACCGGCCGGGCCTCGCGCATCCAGCGCTCCAGCTGGCGAGACACCTCCTCGCTGCTCCACGCCGTCCCCTCGCGGGTAAGCGCCACGAGGCGCGCCCGCGCCGGCGCCCGTGCGAGCAGCCGAGCGGCCTCCTCGTCGCGCTGCGCCGCCGCCGTCGGCGCGCGGCTGGCCTCGCGGACCTCGAGCTGCCGGATGGTCACGCGACGGCTGAGCCGGCGGAGATAGTCGTCGCATGTCTCGCGATAGCTCGGGCGCAGTTTGCCGACGGCCAGCAGCACCAGTTCCACCTAGGCGTACATGCCCCGCAGGCGATGCACCGCCGCCACCCGCTCGATCGCCTGCATGTACGCACCGGTGCGCAGATTGACGCGGTGCTTCTCCGACATGGTGATCACTTCGTCGAACGACTGCACCATGATGCGCTCGAGCCGCTGGTTGACGGTTTCCTCGTCCCAGAAGTAGCCGCCCCGGTCCTGCACCCACTCGAAGTAGCTGACCGTGACGCCTCCCGCATTCGCCAGGATGTCGGGCACCACGAACACGCCCTTCTCTTCCAGGATGCGGTCGGCATTGGCCGTGGTGGGGCCGTTGGCTCCCTCGCAGATGATACGGGCCTTCACGTCGCCCGCATTGTGCCGGGTGATGACGTTCTCCAGCGCCGCGGGCACGAGGACCTCGCAGTCGACCGTGAGGAGCTGTTCGTTGGTGATCGGCTCGGCCTCCTTGTACTCGCCGAGGAAGCGATGCTCGCGGACGTGCTGCTGCAGCTCCTTGATGCGCAGTCCCTTCGGGTTGTAGACCCCGCCCGACTTGTCGCTGACCGCCACGATGGTGAGCCCCAGCTCCTCCATGAGCATCGCCGCGGTCGAGCCCACGTTGCCGAAGCCCTGGACGGCCACCCGTGTCCCGGCGATCGGCATCCCGAGCTTCCGGAGCGCCTCGCGGGTCACCAGCATGCAGCCCCGGCCGGTCGCCTCGCGCCGGCCGAGGGAGCCGCCCATGGCGATCGGCTTCCCGGTGACGACGGCGGTGACCGTGTGCCGCTTGTGCATGGAATACGTGTCCATGATCCAGGCCATGACCCGCTCATTGGTGTTCACGTCGGGCGCGGGTACGTCGGAGTCGGGTCCCAGGATTTCGATGATGGCGGAGGTGTAGCGGCGGGTGATGCGCTCGAGCTCGGTATTGGAGAGTGTGGCGGGGTCGCAGACCACCCCGCCCTTGGAGCCTCCGAACGGAATGTTGACGAGCGCGCATTTCCAGGTCATCCACGCCGCCAGCGCCTTCACCTCGTCGAGCGTCACGTTCAAATCGAACCGGATGCCGCCTTTCGCGGGGCCGCGGCTCGTGTTGTAGAGCACGCGGTAGCCGGTGTAGACCTCCACCTCGCCCGTGTCCCGCTGGAACGGTACCGAGACGATGATCTGCTTTTCCGGACTGCGCAGCACCTTGTACAGTCCCTGGTCCAGGCTCAGACGCTCCGCCGCGTAATCGAAGCGTGACATCATCCCTTCGAATGGGTTTTCCTCGTTGAGGAAGGTGTCCTTCTCGGGGCGGATGAGGAGCGGTGAGGGGCGGCTGGTGGCACTCATAGGTGTCGGAATGCTCCGATGGTGGTTACAGGCGGTCGACGGGTGTGACGACGGCGTCCAGCACGGCGGCGAAGCGCTCGCCGCCTTTCTCCCAGCTCAGGTCGAGCAGGGCCACGAGCGGCTCGGGGACGGCCGCCGGCCACCGGTCGCGCAGCTTGACGGCGTCCTTCTGCGTGATCACCACGTGGTCGGCCCGACGCGCGGCGTGGGCAAGCCAGGCCACGTCCTCATCGCGGTAGTCGTGGTGGTCCTTCCACGTGGCAACCTGTACGGCCGCGCCGGTCGCCTTGGTCTGCGCCACGAAGGCGTCCGGATCCGCGATGCCCGACGCGGCCACGACCCGCTTGCCGGCCAGGATCGATGCGGGACGGCGGGTTCCGCTCACCAGTCCCTCGAGCGTGCCCAGGCCGAGGTGGGCGATCGCAATCGGAGCCCGCACCCGCTCTGCCAGCGTCCCCGCCAGCGTGCGGGCGGCCTCGGCGGTGGCCCGCTTCCGGGTCACCACCACGGCGTCCGCCCGGTCGAGCGCGTCCCAGCTCTCCCGCCACGGGCCCGCGGGGAGCGGCCAGCGCACCGCGCGCGTGGTCTCGGCGCTCATGACCAGGACGTTGAGGTCCCGGTGCACGTCGAGCCGCTGATAGGCGTCATCCAGCACCAGCACGTCCGCCCCTCGGGCCAGCGCGCGCTCGGCTCCCGCGGCCCGGTCGGGGTCGGCCACCACGACCGCCTCGGGCACCGAATGCTGATGCACGAGCGTTTCGTCGCCCCCGTAGCCGCGGAGGAGGATGCCCGGGCGGAGACCGCGCGCCACGTAGTGCCGGGCGATCCAGATGGCGATGGGGGTCTTGCCGGAGCCGCCCACGGTGAGATTGCCCACCGCCACGCTCGGCAGCGGAAGGTCGTGCACCGGGAGCCAGCCCTGCCGGTAGGCCGTCCGTCGGGCGCCTACGGCGACGCGCCAAAGCCCGGAGACCGGCAGCAGCGCGAGGCGGGCGAGCCGCGCGTCTGCCCGCCGGCTGGTCCATAGCCAGCGCATGACCCGATGCGTGTCGCCCCGCCGGCTCATCGGTCGCTCCCCGCGATCTCGCGCAGTCGCTCCTCCGCGTCCGCCACTCCCCGGGCGAGCCCCGCGTCGCCGGCGGCCACCTCGAACGGGCGCCCATAGACGACCCGCACGCGCGCCCCTGGTTTCGGGATCATGAACCGGTCCCAGGAATTTAACCGCCACGCCCGGCCCGCCTCGGCGTGGAGCGGCACGACGATGCCCCCGCCGCGCTGGGCCGCCGCCACCACCCCGGGCTTGAGCGCCCGGCGGGGCCCCAGCGGGCCGTCGGGCGTGAAGGCGACGGCGTACCCCGACCGAAGCTCCCGCACCGCGCCGAGGAGAGCCCGCGCCGCGCCCCGTGTGCTCGAGCCGCGCACGGCCCGATACCCCAGCGAGGCGGCGAAGTCCGCCAGGTACTGCCCGTCGCGCGCTTCGCTGACGACGATGGCGATAGCCTGCCGCCGGTGATGCCACAGGAGCGGCAGCAGCGCCTCGTGCCACAGCAGAAACACGTGGGGTCGCCGGGCCTCGAACAACGGCCGCCAGCGCTCCTCGTGCACCGTGGTGATTCGCCAGGTCGTGGCGAGCGCCCGGATGGCCGGCCCCGCCAGCGCCCGCGCCACGGCCGGCGGAACCCGGAGCCTCACTCGCCCAGCAACTCGTCCGCCAGCGCCACCACCCGGGTCGTGGCGCCAGGCTCGCCCAGTCGCTCCCGCACCAGCGCAAGTCCTTCGCGCTGCGCCACGGTGGCCGGGTCGCGTGGGTCGAGCAGCGGGCGGAGCGCCTCGGCCAGCGGGGACGCCTCCGCGCGGTCCTGCAGCATCTCGGGCACGACCTCCCGCTCGGCGACGAGGTTCACCAGGCTCACCCACTGCACTGTCCGGAGCCGCTGGAACATGTGCCAGGTCAGCGGATGGACCTTGTACGCGACCACCATCGGCACGTCCGCGAGCGCGGCCTCGAGCGTGGTGGTGCCCGACTTGGCGAGCGCAGCGTCCGCCGCCGCGAAAACCGGGATGGGATCGCCGCGGAGGAGCTCGAGCTGGCCCGGATCCGGATAATCCCCGTCGGGCGTGCCCGCCACCAGCACCCGGTCGCAGCGCCCCTCGCTCAGGAGCTGGTGCGCCGCGTCCCGAAACGGCCGCCAGAGCCGGCGGATCTCCTGGTGCCGGCTTCCCGGAAAGAGCCCGAGCACCCGGGCCTCCGAGCGGATGCCGATCTGCTCCCGTGCCGCCGCGCGGCTGGGCCACGCCCCGCGATCGACCAGCGGGTGTCCCACGTAGTCGCTCCGGAGTCCCAGCCCTCCGAAGAAGCGCTGCTCGAACGGCAGCACCACGGCCAGCCGGTCCACCGCCGACGCGAACCGGCGCGCCCGGCCGGGACGCCACGCCCAGAGCTGCGGCGCAATGTAGTAAAGGACCTTGATGCCCGCCTCCCGCGCCGCCTCGGCCACCCGCACGTGAAAGCCGGGGTAGTCGATCACGATCGCGAGATCGTAGCGGCCGGCGCGGAAGTCGGCCCGCAGGGCGCGGAGCAGCCGCACGTGCGCCGCCAGCTTGGTGACGATCTCGACCACACCGAAGGCGGCGAGCCCTTCCATGGGGTAGCGGATCGTCGCCCCGGCCGCGGCCATCAGCGGGCCGCCCAGCGCTTCGATGACGGAATCGGGGTAGCGGTCGCGAAGCGCGCGAACCACGCCGGCGCCGTGAAGATCGCCCGAGGGCTCGCCGGCGGAGATGAAGATGCGGGGGGCGCGCCGCGCGATCATCCAGCCGCGGGGACGGTGAGCGGCGAGGTCCGCACGGCCTCGGCCACTCGCAGCGCGAGCGCGAGCGCCGCCCGTCCCTCCTCGCCGCTCACCACCGGCTCCCGCTGGCCGCGCACCGCGTGGACGAAGCTCCGGAGCTCCAACTGGAGCGCATCGGCCTCCGGCGCCTCCAGCACGATCCGCTCGACCACGTCGGTCAGCGCCTTCCCCGTGCCCGGCTGCCAGTCCCCGCGGACGCGCATGAATTCCCCGGCGCCGCTCGCGAGGTCCAGCGAGAAGTAGCCGTTCGGCTGGAACAGCCTGAGCCGGCGCACCCGCTCGCGCGACACCCGGCTGGCCGTGGCCAGTGCCACCGCCCCGTTGGCGAACTCGACCCGCGCGTTGGCGAGGTCGAGGTGCGCGCTGAGGAGCGGCAGGCCGGACGCGCGGACCTCGAGGGCTTCGGCGCCGCCGGTGAGGTGGAGCACGAGATCCAGGTCGTGGATCATGAGGTCGAGCACCACGGCCACGTCGGTACCGCGCGGCTGGAATGGCGCCAGACGCTGGCTCTCGATGTATCGGGGACCGCGCAGGTACGGTTCGGCGGCGCGGATGGCGCGATTGTATCGTTCGATGTGCCCCACCTGGAGCTGCAGCCCGCCCCGGTCTGCGGCCGCGATGAGCGCGTCCGCCTCGGCCACCGTGGCGGCGAGCGGCTTCTCCATCAGTACCGGGACCCCCGCCGCGAGCGCGGCGAGTCCGACCTCCGCGTGCGCCGGGGTGGGGACCGCGACGGTCACCGCCTCGACCGCGCCGAGCAGCTCGTCCAGGCTGGCGCAGGCGGTCGTGCCGAGCTCGCGGGCCACCTGCTGGGCGCGCCCGGCGTCGGTATCGTAGATGCCGGCGAGCCGGGCGTCGGCGAGTCCGGCCAGGTGGCGCGCATGATGCCGGCCGAGCGCGCCGACGCCGATCACGCCAATGGGCAGCCGGGCGCTCACGCGGGCACTCCGCGCTCGGACGATTCCACGAATGCGAGGAAGCGCTCCACCTCGGGCGACCCCGGAAGATCTGTCCGGGCGCGTTCCAGCGCCTGCGACAGGTTGAGCTCCGAATTGAAGAACAGCCGGTAGGCGCGCTTGAGCGCCGCGATCGTGTCGCCCGAGAAGCCGGCCCGCTGGAGGCCGATCGAGTTGAGGCCGTAGAGCTCCATCGGGTTCCCCACTGCCTTGACGTACGGCGGAATGTCCTGGTTCACCCTCGATCCCCCGCCCACGAACGCATGGGTCCCGATGGTGACGAACTGGTGCACCGCGTTGAGTCCGCTCAAGACGGCCCGGTCGTGGATGGTGACGTGCCCGGCGCACTGGGTGCCGTTGGCGATCGTCACCTCGTCGCCCACATGGCAATCGTGCGCCAGGTGCACGTACGACATGATGAAACAGCGCTGGCCGACCACCGTGCGGTAACTCTGCGAGGTGGCGCGGTTGATGGTGGAGTATTCCCTGATGATGGTGCCCGCTCCGATCTCCACCCAGGTCTCCTCCCCCTTGAACTTGAGGTCCTGGGGGTCGCCGCCAAGAATCGATCCGTCGCCGACGGTCACATCCTCGGCCAGCACCACGTTGCGTACCAGCCGCGAGCGCGGGCCCAGCCGGCAGCGGTCACCCACCGTGACCGCGGGCCCGACCATGGCCCAGGGGCCGATCTCCACGCCGGCCCCGATTCGCGCCGACGGGTCGACGAGCGCGGTCGGGTGGACCGCGGTGGTCACCGGTCCACCACCCGCGCCATCATCTCGGCCTCGGCCACGACGTTGCCGTCCACGTAGGCCACCCCCTTCATCCGGCAGGTGCGCCCGCGGTTCTGCAGCATCTCCAGCTCGCAGCGAAGCTGATCGCCCGGGAGCACCGGCCGGCGGAACTTCACATTGTCGAGCGACATGAAGTACACCACCTTCTGGTCGGGGTCCTCGATCGTGCCGAGCAGCAGCATCCCGCCGACCTGGGCCATGGCCTCGATGATGAGCACGCCGGGCATGATGGGGTGGCCGGGAAAGTGGCCTTGGAAAAACGGCTCGTTGATGGTGACGTTCTTGATCCCGACGATCCGTTTCGTCCCCTCCACCTCGAGGATGCGGTCCACCAGCAGGAACGGGTACCGGTGCGGGATCACGTCGAGGATCCGGCCGATGTCCATCGCCACGCCTCCGTCGCGCTGCGCCGTCCGGGTGAGCCAGCGGGCCAGCGCGATGTTGCCCTGATGGCTTGGCTTGGTTGCGATCACGTGCGCTTCGATCCGGCCCCCGACCAGCGCCAGGTCTCCCAGAATGTCGGCCGACTTGTGGCGAACGAACTCGTCCGGCCAGCGGAGGGTGGCGTCGCCCACGAGTCCCTCGTCGGAGAGCACCAGGGTGGAGTCCAGCCCCGCGCCCAGGGCCAGGCCGCGCGCGCGGAGCGCCTCCGCCTCGTGCAGGAACCCGAACGTACGGGCGCCCGCCAGCTCGCGCGAGAATTCGGCCGGGGTGATCTCGTACGCGCCGCTCTGCCGGCCGATCAGCGGGTGCGACCATTCGATCGTGGTGGTGAGCCGGAGCGATCGGGCCGGCGCCACCACATAGCTGGCGTCCCCTTCCACGAGCTGGAACGGCGCCGTGACGCGGTAGACGACCGGCTCGCCAGGGATCTCCCGGGTGCCCGCCTCACTGAGCGCCGCCAGGAATGGCGCGAACGACCCGTCGCCGATCGGCGGCTCGGGGCCGTCGAGTTCGACGGTGAGATCGTCGAGGCCGAGTGCGGCGGCAGCCGCCAGCAGGTGCTCGACCGTCTGCACCGTTGCGGCACCCTCGCCCAGCGCGGTCCGCCGGTCGGTGCTCTGCACCTCGGTGATGCGTGCCGGGATGCGCGGGGCGCCCGGCAGATCCATCCGCTGGAAGACGATCCCCTGACCCGCCGGCGCCGCGAGGCAGCGGACGCTGGCCTCACGTCCGGTATGCAGACCCGTGCCGCGCACCACGGCGACCCCCGCGAGCGTCCGTCTAGGCATCGGGGCGCCCCCTCCCCACGACCCGCTCCACGTCCGCGATGATCGGCGCCAGCCGATGAAGTGCCGCCTGTGCCCGGAGGAATTGACGGTGCGGCCGTGCGGGGTGGCCGCTGAACGAGGCGCCCGCCGGGATGTCGCCGAATACCGCGCTCTTGGCCGCGATTCGCGCTCCATCGCCGATCAGGAGGTGGTCCGTCACGCCCACGTGCCCCGCCAGAATGACGTCGTTCCCGATGTGGGTGCTCCCCGCGACCCCGACGCCGGCCATCAGAAGGCAGCGCTCGCCGATCCGGACGTTGTGCCCCACGTGCACGAGGTTGTCGAGCTTGGTGCCGCGCCCGATGACGGTGTCGTCCACGCTCCCGCGGTCGACGCAGGAGTTGGAGCCGATCTCCACCTCGTCGGCCACGATGCAGCCGCCCACGTGGGGAATCCGGTCATGCCCCGCAGGGCCCCGCCGGTACCCGAAACCCGGGCCGCCGATGACCGCCCCGGCCTTGATCACCACCCGGCTGCCGATCCTGGTCTCGGCATAGCAGACGGCACGGGGGCCGATCACGGTGTCCTCGCCGATGGTCACCCCGTCGCCGAGCGACACGCCTTCCGCCAGCCGCGACCGCGCGCCCAGGTGGACTCCCCGACCCAGGACCACGAACGGCCCGATGCTGACGTCGGCGCCGAGCACGCAGCCGGGGCCGAGGCGCGCGGCTCGATCCACGCCGGCTTGGAGGGCGGCCGGAGGAAAGAGTGCGGCCATCACGCGCACCAGCGCCGCGTACGGGTCCGGGACCACGATGCGCGCGCGCCGGCCCTCGGGCGTTGCGGCCAGCGCCTCCGGCACCAGCACGGCGCCGGCCCGGGAGCTCCGGAGCGCCTCCGCGTAGCGGGCCGAGACGGCCAGCGAGAGCGCCTCGGGGCCCGCCCGGTCCAGCGGGCGCACGGCGCTGACCGTCACGGTCCCATCGCCAAGCAGGCGGCCACCGACGAGATCGGCGACCGCCTGCGCGGTGAGACCTGCCGCGGCCACGTGGCTAGCTGCCGGACTTGAGCTGCTGGATGACCTTCTGGGTGAGGTCCAGCGACTTGTCCGCCGTAACGACCCCGCTGTTGGGCGCACTCACGTCGAAAATCATCGCGTAGTTGCCCGAGGCGCGCATCCCTTCGATCACGCTGTTGACCTTGGACTGGATCGGGTCGAGCAGCTCCCGCTCGCGGCCCGTCGCGCGCTGCTGCAGCTCCTGCGTGCGCTGTTCCAGCTTCTGCTGCTGGCCCTGGAGGTCCTTCCGCTTGGCCGCCCGCTGCGTCGGGCTGAGCATGACCGACTGCTGTTCGAAGTCGGAGGCCGCGGAGTCCAGGCTGGCCTGCAGCTTCTGAACTTCTCCCCGGTAGCTCGCGAGCTCCTTCGTGAAGGTGGACTCGGCCTGCGCATAGCCCGGCGTCGCCTTGAGGATCGCCTGGGTGTTGACGTAGGCGATCTTGGTCCCGCCCCCCTGCTGTGCCGCGAGCGGTGCGGCGGCACAGACGAGAGTGAGCAGGACGGCCCAGGTTGTCGCGACGGACAGCTTCATGCGTTGCTCCCGATGAAAGGTGCGGTCGAAGTGCTAGAAGAAATTGCCCAGCTTGAAGTGGAGCTGCCACCCGGGCGCGGGGAGACCCTGCCCGTTCACCTTGTCGAAGCCGTAGCCCAGATCCACGCCGATCGGTCCCAGTGGCGAGATGACCGCCGCCCCCACGCCCGCGCCCCGAAAGAGCCGGGTCGGATCCCACTGGCGTGCGCTGCGGTAAACGTTGCCCGCGTCGAAGAACGCGCTCACGTAGAGCGACTGGCTGATGCGCGCGCCGCCCTCGACCGTGAACGCCGCGTATGACTTCCCGAACGCGTCCGGGCTGGCCTGGTTGCCGCTGGCCGAGGGGTCGAAGCCGTTGGGCGTGATCGAGAACTCGTCGTAGCCGCGGAGCGGGATGCCGTACTGCACGCCCCCGAGCGAGTAAAGCTCGGTGAAGAACGGTCCCGCGTCTCCGAAGATGAATCCCGACTTGGCCGTGAGCCCTAGCACGAACTGTACCCCGGCGCCGAGCTGCCCTCCGCCCCCCATCGTGCCCAGCGGGGCGTACCACCGGCCTTCGAGGTCCACCTTGCGGTAGTTTCCCGTGCCGCCGAGGAAGCCGCCGTTGAGCTCACCGCTCACGTTGGTGAGCGAGCCGCCCACCGCGAACGGCAGCCCGACGCGGGTGTCCCGCAGGATGCTGGTTCCGAGCGACGAGCGGCTGCAGGCGCTGCAACTGAACCGGGCGCGCAGATCGGCCGACCCCTCCGTGTAGCGCACCCGCTGGTACGAGTAGGAGGTGAAGAACCGGGTATAGCGTGACCCGAGGAAGGGGAAGCCGAGCTGGAGGCTCCCGCCCGTCTGCTTGCGGCGCCCGAGGTCGCCGATGGTGTACCGTGCGCGCGAGTCGAACAGCGACACGGTGCCGGAGATCCGGCTCTCCCGAATGGCGGGATCGGTGTAGCTCAGCGTGAAGTCGTTGATGTTCTTGCCGAACTGCCACTGCAGCTTGCCGCGCTTGCCCTTGCCGAAGAGGTTGGGCTCCTCCAGTCCCAGGAACCCGCCGACGCCGGTGCCCTGCCCGAGCGAGGCGCCGAAGTTCACGTTTCCGGTACGCCGCTCCTCGACCCGGAACGTCACGTCCACGTCCACGCCGTTGGCCGCGGGCTTCACGTCAGGACTCGGCAGCGGCTGCTGAAAGAAGCCGAGGTTGGCGACGTTCTGGTACGAGCGGATCAGCCGCTCACGGCTGAACAGGTCGCCGGGGAGCATGACGATCGCCTCGCGGATGACCCGCTCGTGGGTCACGTCGTTGCCGACGATCTCGATCTTGTTGATCGTGGCCGGCGAGCCCTCGCGGATGGTCCAGCGCAGGTCCACGACCGGCTTGCCGTCCCGCCCCGTGCGCCGGGTTTCGCCGGGCTCGACCTGGGCGTAGATGTAGCCGTTGTTGGCGTAGAGGTCCTGCAGCTTGGACGTGGCGGCCTCCCAATCGGCCCGGCTGAACGGCCGCGGCCCGCCCTGCGGCGCGCCGGTGGGGCCGGTCGGCCCGAACGGGTAGAGGGTCTGCAGCTCCTCGCTGGAGAAGCGCCGGTTGCCGTCGACCGTGAAGATGCCGACCTGGTACTGCTGCCCCTCCTCCACCTGGAGCCGGAGGCTCGCCTTGCCACCGCTCGAGTCGGCCACCAGCGAATCGTGCGTCACCTGGAAGTCCACGTAGCCCTGATCGGCGTACCAGCCCGGCAGGCGCTCGCGGACGTCCTGGTCCACCTTGCGCTCGTCGTACTCGCCCTTCTGGAACCACCAGAACCCTTCGGGCCTGGTGTCCATGTGTTTGACGACCTGCTTGTCCGAGAAGCGCTTGTTGCCCTCGATGACGACCTGGCTGATCGCGACCCGCTGACCCTCGTCCACGTCGAAAACGATCCGCTCCCGTCCCGGGCCCTGCGGCAGCTCGAGCGTCTTCACCTGGGCGGAGTAGTAGCCGTTGTGGGTGTAGAGCGAATCGATCGCGGCGCGGGACTGCTCGACGGCGTTCCGGTCGAGCGGCCGGCCGTTGACGAGCTTCACCCTGCCCTTGACCTCGCCCTCGGAAAGCTTGGTGACGCCGCGCACAGCCCACTTCTCGAGCAGCGGCCGCTCCTTCACCTTGATGGTGAGCAGGAGCCCGCCGCCGTGTGGCTGCTGCTCGACGAGCACGTCGTCGAACTGCCCGGTCCGGAAAAGGGCCGTGATGGCGCGCTGAATGTCGCGATAGTTGACCGGCTGTTTAGCCACCAGGCCGGAGGTACCGACGATCTGGGACGCGGTGAGCCGCCCGCTGCCCTGGACCGCGATGCTGTCGATCAGCGGCGGCTGGACGTCCTGCGCGGAAAGCGCCGCCGGAGCCCCCAGGAAGAGGGCCACGGCGGCGCGGAGGAAAAGAAGACGCTGCATCCGCACTCGACGGGAGGCGGGGCCCCTACGCCTGGGTGCCCGTCAGCGCCCGGAAAACCAGCCGCTCACCGTCGGGCGCGACATCGACCTCGATCTCGTCGCCGCGTCCGAACTCGCCCATCAGGATCTTCTCGCTGAGCGGGTCCTCGATGTAGCGCTGGATCGACCGCTTGAGCGGCCGGGCGCCATAGCTCTGGTCGTAGCCGTGCTCGACCAGGAACTCCACCGCGGCCGGAGTGAGCCGCACTTCGTCGCCCAGACGGCGCTGGACCTCGCGCAGGAGGATCGTGACGATCTGCGCGATGTGCTGCTTGTCGAGCGGGTGGAACACGATGACGTCGTCGAGCCGGTTGAGGAACTCGGGGTTGAACACCTTGTTCATCTCCTCCTTGACCGTCTCCTGCATCTTCTCGAAGCCGCCCTTCGCGTCCCCGCCGTGGAAGCCCAGCGTCTTGCCGGACATGATGTCCCGGGCGCCGACGTTCGAGGTCATGATCACGACCGTGTTCTTGAAGTCGATCACCCGGCCGTAGTTATCGGTCAGATGGCCCTCGTCGAGCACCTGGAGCAGGATGTTGAAGACGTCGGGGTGCGCCTTCTCGATCTCGTCCAGGAGGACGACCGAGTAGGGCTTCCGGCGCACAGCCTTGGTCAGGGTGCCCGAGTCTTCGTAGCCCACGTAGCCCGGCGGCGCGCCGATGAGGCGAGACACCGAGAACTTCTCCATGTACTCCGACATATCCACCCGGATGAGGGCGGAGGCGTCGGCGAACAGGAACCTGGCGAGGGCGCGGGCGAGCTCGGTCTTTCCTACGCCCGTCGGGCCGGAGAAGATAAACGAGCCGATCGGCCGGTTCGGGTCCTTGAGCCCCGCGCGCGAGCGGCGGATGGCCCGGGAAACCGCCTTGATGGCTTCGTCCTGGCCGACCACCGACGCGTGGATCTCCTCTTCCATCCGCATCAGCCGCGCGGTCTCGGCCTCCTGCAGCCGGGTGACCGGGATCCCGGTCCACCGCGAGACGATGAAGGCGATGGCCTCCTCGTCGATGACCGGACGCCGCGTCTGGCGTTCCTTCTCCCACTCCTCGTTCTTCAGGCGGATCTGGTTCTGGAGATCGCGCTCCTGATCGCGGAGCGAGGCCGCGCGCTCGAAGTTCTGGTCGCGAACGGCGTCCTCCTTCTGGAGGTTCACCTTTTCCAGGCCGGCCTTGAGCTCCGCCACCTCGGCCGGCGGGACCTGCGAGGCCAGACGCGCGCGGGCACCGGCCTCGTCGATCACGTCGATGGCCTTGTCGGGCAGGAAGCGATCCGTGATGTAGCGCTCGGACAGCTCAGCCGCGGCGGTCAGGGTGGGGTCCGGGAGGCTGATCCGGTGATGGTCCTCGTACTTCTTCCGGAGGCCCTTCAGGATCTCCACGGTCTCTTCGACCGTAGGCGGCTCCACGACTACGGTCTGGAAGCGCCGCTCGAGCGCCCCGTCCTTCTCGATGTACTTCCGGTACTCGTTGAGCGTGGACGCGCCGACGCACTGCAGCTCCCCGCGCGCGAGCGCGGGCTTGAGCATGTTGGAGGCGTCGATGGCGCCTTCGGCCGCGCCCGCGCCGACCAGCGTGTGCAGCTCGTCGATGAAGAGGATGATCTGCTTGTTCTGGGCGATCTCGTTCATCACCGCCTTGAGCCGCTCCTCGAACTGGCCCCGGTACTTCGTGCCGGCGATGACCGCGGCCATGTCGAGCGAGAGCACCCGATGATCCCGGAGCACGTCGGGGCAGAGCCCGCTCGAGATCAGCAGCGCGAGCCCTTCGACGATGGCGGTCTTGCCCACACCCGGCTCGCCGATGAGCACGGGATTGTTCTTCTTCCGCCGAGCCAGGATCTCCATGACGCGCTCGATCTCCTTGGCGCGCCCGATCGTGGGATCGAGCTGGCCTTCGGCGGCGAGCTGGGTGAGGTCGCGGCAGAAGTGGTCGAGCGCGGGCGTCTTGGATTTCTTTTCCGACTTGGGCGCGGAACTCGGCTGCGCCCCGGCGGTGCCCCCGGCGGAGGCCTGGGGCATGTCGCTCCCGAGCAGCCGCAGCGTTTCGGCGCGGCTCTGCTCGAGATTCACGCCCGCGTCGGTCAGGACCTGGGCGGCGATTCCCTTCTCCTCGCGCAGCAGACCGAGCAGCAGGTGCTCGGTGCCGACGTAGGAGTGGTTCAGCTCCCGGGCCTCGGTCATCGCCAGCTCGAGCACCTTCTTGGCGCGCGACGTGTACGGCAGGTCGGGGCCGGCGGCCGCGGCCGCTTTCCCCTTCTTGACGGTCTCCTCGATCTTCTGCTGAATATCCTCGAGGTCGACGTTCAGGTTGGTGAGCACCGCCGCCGCCACTCCCTCGCCCTCGCGGATGAGGCCGAGGAGAATGTGTTCCGTGCCGACGTACTCGTGGTGAAGACGGGCCGCCTCTTCGCGGGCCATCTGCAGGACCTTGCGGACACGATCAGTGAAGTTGTAGCCGTTCATCGCGGTACCCTACGTTGCTCCGAAGGCCGTCGTCGCGGCTCATCCACGGCGTCCCACTTCGGATTCCAACACTTTTCGCACGAAGCGTGCCCGGCGCAGCGGCAACTCGGCATCGTCCGGCGTGATGCCCTCCGCCACCGCCAGATGGGCGGGCTGTGCGTAGATCAGCAGCTTGTTGAGCGTGTACATCGCGACATCGGGAATGAGACCGACGCCGACGCCGAGCCGCACGCCGCTCAGTAGATTCATCGCCTCGTCGAACGAGAGTGATCGCGCGTAGCGGAGCAGCCCGTACGCTCGCCAGACCTTGTCCTCGATGACGGTGGGCGCGTCGCGCACCAGCACCTGGCGCGCCTGCTCCTCGTAGTCCATGACCTGCCGAACCATCTTGCCGAGATGATCCAGCAGCTCGCGCTCCGAGCTGCCCAGCGTGGTCTGATTCGACAACTGGAAGAAGTTGCCGACGACCTCGCTGCCCTCACCATACAGGCCGCGGTGGGTCAGTCCGACCTGGGCCAACCCCTGCAGAACCTTGCTGATTTCCTTGGTGAGGACGAGTCCGGGCAGATGGATCAGCACCGACGCGCGGAGCCCGGTCCCGACGTTGGTCGGACACGAGGTAAGATAACCGAACTCCGGGTGAAATGCGAAAGCAAGTCGTTGTCCCAGTTCGGCGTCCAGCCGGTCCGCCTCCGCGTAGGCCGCGTCCAGCGCGAACCCGGAATGGAGCCCCTGGATCCGGAGATGATCCTCCTCGTTCAGCATCACACCCATGCGGTCCTGGACCAGCAGGGAGGCGCCGGAGCGCACCCGCCCGTCCGGATCGAGCCCCGCCAGCTCCTTGCTCACGAGGTGCCGCTCGTGCAGCAGTTGGCGGTCGACCCGGTCCAGGCGGTCGAGCCGGAACCGCGTGGCCCGCCGGAGCAGCACGGAGTCGCGGGCGGCCTCCTCGACCGTCTGGAGGATCTCCTCCCGCTGGGTCTCGGAGGTGCGGCCCTGGAAGACGTGATCGGCCAGGTTGCGGGCCAGCCGGATCCGGGTCGAGAGCACCAGATGGCTGGACGGCCCGCTCGCGTCGAGCCACCCGACGCCGCCATCGGTGAGGAGGCTCAGGTCGATCATTCGAGCACGCGGAGCTGGTCGCGGATCTCCGCCGCCAGCTCGAAATTTTCGGTCTCGACCGCGAGGCGTAGCTGCTCGCGCAGCTCCGCCGCCTGCTCCCGGGCCTGGGCCGCCGAGGGTTCGCGCTCGGCGTACCGCTCGCCCAGGTGGTGGGTCGAGCCGTGGAGCCGCCGGAGCAGGTCGCGAAGCGGCGCCTCGAATGTCCGGTAGCAGTCGGGGCAGCCCAGGCGGCCCGTCTCGCGGAAGTCCTGGAACGTGCCGCCGCAGCGCGCGCACGCCTCCCTGGCCAGTGGCGCGGGGGCCTGCTCGGTGCCCTTCCCCATTGCGGCCAGAAAGCTCCCCAGCGGCGTCTTGGCCACCGCGCCCGGGCTCTCGACCCCCTTTTCCGCCGCGCACTTCTCACAGAGGTGCAGTGTCGTCACCTGTTCGTTGACGATCTGGGTGAGATGGATGACCGCCTCGCGCTCACGGCACTGGTCGCAGGACATCAGGGCATCGACTCCACGCCGGACAGCGGCACCAGGCGCCCGCCCTCCAGGGAGAGCACGCGGTCCGCCCGGCTGGCCAGCAGTCGGTTGTGCGTGACCACGACCAGCGCGGTCTCGAACTCGCGGGCGAGCCGCGCGAACAGCTCGTGCAGCCGCTCGCTGTTGCCGAAGTCGAGATTGCCGGACGGTTCGTCGGCCAGGACGACGAGTGGATCGGTCGCGAGCGCCCGGGCCACCGCCACGCGCTGCTGCTCGCCGCCCGAGAGCGCCGACGGCCGGTGTGTCATCCGGCCCGCCAGGCCGACCGTGGCGAGGAGTTCCTCGGCCCTGGAGCGCGCCACACCCTCGGCCTCGCCCGCGATCAGCAGCGGCATCATTACGTTTTCCAGGGCGCTGAACTCCCGCAGCAGGTGATGGAACTGGAACACGAATCCGATCCGCCGGTTCCGGATGGTGGCGAGCGTGGCGGCGCTCTGCTCCGCGAAGTCCAGGCCGTCCAGTCGGACCGTCCCGCCGGAGGGATCGTCCAGCGCGCCCAGCAGGTGGAGGAGCGTGCTCTTGCCCGAGCCGCTCGCGCCCATGACGGCCACGAACTCGCCGCGGCTCACCGCGAGGTCGACGCTCGAGAGCACCTCGATGGATGAGCCGTCCCCGCCACGATAGACCTTCCGCAGGCGCTCCGCCTCGAGGATCGCGCTCATTCGTGCCGGATCGCGTCGACCGGCGTGAGCCCCGCGGCGGAGCGCGACGGATACACGGTGGCGAGAATGGCGATGGCCAGGCTGGCGAGCACGACCACCAGCACGTCCGATGCCTCGACGTGGACCGGCAGATGATCGATGAAGTACACGGCTGGATTGATCCGGACCCATCCCGACTTGTCGACGACGTACGCCAGCACCAGGCCGGCGCTCAGGCCGATCGCGGTCCCCACGCCGCCGATGACGGCGCCCTGGAGCAGGAACACCCGGGCGACCGCCGGCGCGGTGAGTCCCATCGCGCGGAGAATGCCGATCTCACGGGTCTTGTCGGCCACCACCATGGTGAGCGTCCCGACGATATTGAAAGCCGCTACCACCATGATGAAGAAGATAATCAGTCCCATGGCCAGCTTCTCGAGCTGGAGGGCGCTGAAGAGGCTCGCGTTCTGGGTCTGCCAGTCGAGCGCGCGGTACGGGTAGCCGAGCCGGTGCTCGATCGCCTGGCCGATCGCCGGGGCGTCGTCCGGGTTGTCCACCCGCACGGCGATTCCCGACACGGCGTCGCCCAGCCCGGTGAACCGTTGTGCCACGTCCCGCCGCACGACCACGAATTGGTTGTCGTACTGGAACATCCCCGTGTCGAAGAGCCCGGTCACCTCGAAGCGCCAGAACCGGGGCACGGCGACGCCGAGCGCGGGGTTCACCTTGGCTTCGGTGACGGGGACCAGGGTGACCACGTCGCCGGGGTAGACCGAGAGCCGGTTGGCCAGCCGCACCCCGAGCAGAATCCCGCCGTCCACGTTTGGCTTGGTGGTCCGGAACGAGAGATCGCCCTTCTTGATGGACTGGGGGAGCGAGGTCACGGAATGGGTGCCGGTGTCGGGATCGAATCCGACGAGGTTGACCCCCTCGCCGTAATCCTGCCCGGCCGTGATCCCCGCCTGGCTGATCACCTCGGGCGCGGCCGCCACCACGCCGGGCTGCCGCCGCACGACCGCAAGCACCTTCCGCCAGTCGTCCATCCGCAGGCCGGCGCCGTAGGTCAGAATGCGCAGGTGCGGGTTGGCGACGAGGATCCGCTCGCGCAAGTCGTTCCGGAGTCCGTTCATGACGCCGAGCACCACGATCAGTGCCATTACGCCGACCGCGACGCCGCCCGCGGAGATCACCGTCGTGAGCGACGCGGCGCTCGAGCTGCGCCGGCTTCGCAGGTAGCGGCGCGCGATCCGCCATTCGAGCCGCGACGGCCACCGGAGGATGGACCACAGGTCGGTGCGCTCGCCGATGTGTCCCGAGGGCATCAGCTACCCTTCCGGCCGCATGGCCGGGAACAGGATGACGTCCCGGATGGACGGCTGGTCGGCCAGGAGCATGATGAGCCGGTCGATACCCAGCCCCACCCCGCCCGCCGGCGGCATCCCGTACTCGAGCGCGCGGATGTAGTCGGCATCGTAGGGCTGGGTCTCGTCGTTGCCCGCGGCGCGCTGGCGGACCTGGTCCTCGAACCGGCGGCGCTGGTCGTCGGGGTCGTTCAGCTCGCTGAAGGCGTTGGCCAGCTCCCGGCCACCGACGAACAGCTCGAAGCGCTCGGCGAGGGCGGCATCCACGCGGTGCTCCCTCGCCAGCGGCGAGAGCGCCTTGGGATAGTCCAGCACGAACGTCGGCTGCACCAGATCCGGCTCGAGCACCAGTTTGAATACCTCGTCCTGGAGCCGCCCGCCGGCGAGCGCCCCAACCTCCTCTGCCAGGGCGCCGCGGGCCCGGAGGAACTCGCGCATCGCGTCGTCGGAGGCCGTGCGGAGATCGAGGCCGGACCGGGCGCGGACGCCAGCGATGAACGGCACCCGGCGGAAGGGCGGCGTGAAGTCGAGGGTGGTGCCGGCCCGCTCCAGCCGGAGGGTGCCGCAGCAGTGCTCGACCACGCCGCTCACCAGCGCCTCGACCAGGAGCATCATGTCCTCGTAGTCGGCGTAGGCCTGGTAGGCCTCCAGCATGGTGAACTCGGGGTTGTGCGTGCGGTCCATGCCTTCGTTCCGGAAGTCGTGCCCGATCTCGTAGACGCGCTCGAGCCCACCGACCAGGAGGCGCTTGAGGTAGAGCTCGTCGGCGATCCGGAGGTAGAGCGGCATGTCGAGCGCATGGTGGTGGGTCACGAACGGCCGCGCCGCCGCACCGCCGTAGAGCGGCTGGAGCACGGGCGTCTGGACCTCGAGGAAGCCGCGCTCGTCCAGGAAGGCCCGGACCCAGCTCACGGCCCGCGCACGGAGCCGGAAGACGGCCCGGACCTCCGGATGCACCGCCAGGTCGGCGTAGCGCTGGCGGTAGCGGAGCTCGGGATCCTGCAGGCCGCCGAAGGTCACCGCGCCCGCCGCCCCCTGCTGCGTCTTGCCACGGGGCAGCGGCCGGAGGGACTTGGCGAGCAGCACGAGCGCCGTGGCGCGCACGGTGATCTCGCCGGCGCGGGTGCGGAACAGCGGTCCGGTGATGCCCAGGTGATCGTCCAGATCGAGTTGCTCCACCAGCCCGTAGCCCTCGCCGAGCTGATCGCGGCGGAGATAGGCCTGGATCCGGCCGGAGACGTCCTCCAGGTGCAGGAAGGTCGTCTTGCCCTGGGAGCGCAGCGCCGCGACCCGGCCTGCCACCGATACGACGGGGCCCTGCTCACCCATGGCGTCGTCGTAGGCCGCGAGCGCCTGGGCCGCCGTGTGCGTGCGCTCGTAGCGATAGGCGAAGGCGGGCACCCCGGCCGCCTCGAGCGCGGCGCGCTTCCGCCGGCGCGCCGCCTCGACGAAGCCGCGTGCCTCGTCGCCCGCGGCGTCTTCCTCCGCGGCGGTCACGCGGCCTTGCCCCCGAAGCGCTTGAGGTAGGCCTGGATGAACTCGTCGAGGTCGCCGTCCATCACGCGCTGAACGTCGCCCACCTTCACCTCGGTCCGGTGGTCGTTCACCATGGTGTACGGCTGGAAGACGTACGAACGGATCTGGTTGCCCCAGGAATTGTCGGATTTGGTCGCCTCGACGACTGCCCGCGCCGCCTCCTGCTCCTCGAGCTTCTTCTGATAGATGGCAGCCCGAAGCATCTTCATGGCTGTCGCCCGATTCTTGGTCTGGCTGCGCTCCTGCTGGCAGGAGACGATCGTGTTGGTCGGCACGTGCGTAAGGCGGACGGCGGAGGACGTCTTGTTGACGTGCTGCCCGCCGGCGCCCGAAGCGCGGAAAACGTCCATCCTGATGTCCTCGTCCCGGAGGTCGATCTCGATGGTGTCATCGACGTCGGGATACACGAATACCGACGCGAACGAGGTGTGCCGCCGCGCCTGGGAGTCGTAGGGAGAGATCCGGACCAGCCGGTGCACGCCCTTTTCGGCTTTGAGATAGCCGTAGGCGTACTCGCCCTTGATCTGGATCGAGACCGACTTGAGGCCCGCCTCCTCACCCGGCAACAGGTCGAGCACGGCCACCTGGAAGCCATGACGCTCCGCCCAGCGGACGTACATGCGCATGAGCATCTCCGCCCAGTCCTGCGACTCGGTGCCGCCCGCGCCCGGGTGGATGGTGAGTAGTGCGTCGCGCCGGTCGTCCGGGCCCTGCAGCATGGCCTTGAGCTCGAAGGCTTCCACCGCCTCGACCAGTGCGTCGGTTTCGCGCGCCAGATCGGTCTCCAGCGCTTCGTCCCGCTCGGTTTCGAGCAGCTCGGCCAGCTCGAGCGCGCCGGTGAGCCGTCCGTGCAAATCCGCCCATGGGCCCACCCAGCCCCTCAGCGCCTGGAGCTCCTGCACCGTCCGGCGCGCGCTCTCGGGGTTGGCCCAGAACCCCGCCTCCGCCTGAGACGCTTCGAGCGACTGCAGCCGATCCGACTTGGCCGTCAGGTCAAAGAAACTCTCGAAGTTCGGTGACACGTTGCTGCAGCTCCGTGAGACGCTCGACGAGCTCATCCATGCCGACTACTCCTCGGGTGTTGATGCTGGCGAACGGGATAGTAAGTGAGAGGCGAGGGGTGAGAGGTTATTCCGCCCCTCACCGCTCAGCGGGCGGCGGCTAGAAGACCTGGCGGCCGCCGGCGAGGATCTCGTTCAGGGCTTCACGGAAGTACGGCGTGGTATCGGCCACGTCCTTGCCGACCTGATCCGCGTATTCTTCCCAGCTCTTCTTGATCTCCTCGTCGAACAGCTCTTTCAGGTTCCCATCACGAAGCCCCTCCTGCCGCTTGGCCGGGTGGTACACGACCATGTCCGAGATCAGCGCACGGGCGAGGCGCCGAGCCTTGAGCGCGGGATCCTGCGACAGGAACGGATTGACCGGGCGCTGGCCGGGTGCCGGACGCGCGGCGGGCGACGCATGCGGCGCGGGCGCGGCGGGCGGCACCGCAGTCCTGATCGGCGGAGCCGGAGACGGCGGAGCCGGGGCCGGTGGAGGCGCCGCAGGAGTGGCGGCGGCCGGCGCCGCCGGGCGCGCACCCGCCGCACTTGCTGCCCCAGGACCCGACGCCGCGGGTGGTGCGGCGGCGCGCGGTGCGCTAGCCGGCACGGCTGGTGCCGCGGACGTGATGGGCGCGGGCGCCGGTCTGGGCGGGGGAGCCGGCGCGGCCGGAGCCGCGGGCGGAGGCGCGGGCGGCTGCGGAGCCGAGGCGGCCGCCGGCGCGGAACTCTCCTGCGCCGCGCTTTCGTGCCGGACAGCGAACACGGCGCTGCAGATGCTGCAGCGGGCCCGCACCCCTGCCTCCGGCACCTTGGCCGGGTCCACCCGGTAGACGGTGCCGCAATTGGGACAGGTGACGTTCATCGTGGCTCCCTCACGGCTGTTCTCTGGATCCCGCGCCCGACCGCTCTTCGCCGTTGGTGCCCTGGCGGCGGTCCACCACGAACACCGACCCCGGAAGCGTCTTCGCGTAGCTCTTCATTTCGGTGGCAAGCTCGCTCACCTGGGCGGGATGCGCAAACCCACGGTGG